>NZ_LZJH01000054.1:0-97454 GCF_001666745.1 Mycobacterium sp. E2699
GGGCGGGGGGTCTCGCCCGGCACCGGCCCCGGCGCAGCCGGCCAGCGGACCGGGTGACGACCCGTGGGGCAGCGCCCCGGCCTCCGGTTCCTTCGGCGGCGGCGACGACGAGCCGCCGTTCTAACACCACGACTTCAGACCCGTAGTAAAGGAAAGAAAGACAGACATGGCCAAGTCCAACAAGCGGCGCCCGGCTCCGGAAAAGCCGGTCAAGGCGCGCAAGTGCGTCTTCTGCGCGAAGAAAGAGCAATCGATCGACTACAAGGACACCGCGCTGCTGCGCACTTACATCAGTGAGCGCGGCAAGATCCGGGCCCGCCGCGTCACCGGCAACTGCGTGCAGCACCAACGTGACATCGCGACCGCGGTGAAGAACGCCCGCGAGGTCGCCCTGCTGCCCTTCACCTCGTCGGCGCGCTAGCCACCGAACGAACAACGGAAAGTACGTACAACGATGAAGCTGATTCTGACGGCCGACGTCGACCACCTCGGGACCGTCGGCGACGCGGTGGAAGTGAAGGACGGGTACGGGCGCAACTTCCTGCTCCCACGCGGCCTGGCTATCGTCGCCTCGCGCGGCGCGCAGAAGCAGGCCGACGAAATCCGGCGGGCCCGCGAGACCAAGATGGTGCGCGACCTCGAGCACGCCAACGAGCTCAAGTCGGCGATCGATGCGCTGGGCCCCGTGACGCTGCCCGTGAAGACCGCGGGCGACTCGGGCAAGCTGTTCGGCTCCGTGACCGCCGGTGACATCGTGGCGGCCATCAAGAAGGCCGGCGGGCCAAACCTCGACAGGCGGACCGTCCGACTGCCCAAGGCCCACATCAAGGCCATCGGCACGCATCGGGTGTCGGTGCACCTGCACCCGGAGATCGATGTCGAGGTCGCGGTCGATGTCGTCGCGGACAGCTAACTAAGTAGCGTTTGCTCTCACCAGGCGGCGGCCGCATCTCGGCCGCCGCCTGGTTTTCGGCGCTCGCCGCCCCCTATGCGCAAGGCTTCGCCGCGTGGCGCGCTAGCCGGCTGGCGAACAATTTCCAGGGTCTCGTCGAGTGAACCCCTTAACCACCCCGTAACGCGGCGAAAATGTGGCCGAAAGCCAACACGCCCGACGCAGTAACCTGCGCCGACACGCCGTAGAGATTCTTGTCCACACGAATCGGGGGGAGTTGTACGACCCTTATCAGCAGCGATGTCATGGTGCCTCGAATTAATCCACAGGTTCTCCACACCCCGCTCAACACAGGTGTCGAAGGATATGCACACACGATGCACAGCGTTATGAACAACGGCCCCTTTAAGTACTGGCCAGCAACGTTTACCGTCGTCCCGGCGCTATGCGGAGATCGGTGGAAGTGGTCGTAGGGTGTCGGCGCCCTGACTTATGCTCTGAACGTCGAATCGAATGTATGTTCGGTACTCGTGGTAGGGGAGGTGAGGGTCCGTGGCGGTTGTCGATGACGTGACTTCCGGCATGGGTTCGCAGCCCCCAAGCGAAGAGTTCGGCCGTCAGCCCCCGCAGGACCTCGCGGCGGAGCAGTCGGTGCTGGGCGGGATGCTGCTGAGCAAGGACGCCATCGCCGACGTGTTGGAACGGCTGCGCCCCGGCGACTTCTACCGCCCCGCGCACCAGAACATCTACGACGCGATCCTCGACCTCTACGGGCGCGGCGAGCCGGCGGATGCCGTGACGGTGGCGGCCGAACTGGACCGCCGCAGCCTGCTGCGTCGCATCGGCGGGGCGCCGTACCTGCACACCCTGATCTCGACGGTGCCCACGGCCGCCAATGCCGGCTACTACGCGGGCATCGTCGCGGAGAAGGCGCTGCTGCGCCGACTGGTCGAGGCGGGGACCCGGGTCGTGCAATACGGCTACGCGGGCGCCGAGGGCGCCGACGTGGCCGAGATCGTCGACCGCGCGCAGGCCGAGATCTACGACGTCGCCGATCGCCGGCTCTCCGAGGACTTCGTCCCGCTGGAGGACCTGCTGCAGCCGACGATGGACGAGATCGACGCCATCGCCTCCAGCGGCGGCGTCTCCCGCGGCGTGCCGACCGGCTTCACCGAACTCGACGAGGTGACCAACGGCCTGCATCCCGGACAGATGATCATCGTGGCGGCCCGACCCGGCGTGGGGAAGGCCCTCGCGTTGAACACGTCGCTGGCCACGCCCGCGGGCTGGACGACGATGGGTGACGTCGCGGTCGGTGATGAGTTGCTCGACGCCGACGGGTTGCCGACACGGGTGGTGGCCGCGACCGGGGTCATGTTGGGCCATCCGTGTTACGAGATCGAATTCTCGGACGGGACGGTCATTGTCGCCGACGCCGAGCACCAATGGCCTACCACTCGCGGCATCCGGACCTCGTCCCAGTTGCGGTGCGGTTGGGACACCATCGCGGCGGCCGGATCATCGAAGCGCTGTGCCGGGCACGGGATCACCACGGCCCTGTTGGCTCCGGTATTGCACATCGAATCCGTGCGGCGCGTGGATAGCGTTCCCGTGCGCTGTGTCGAGGTGGACAACGCCGCGCGCCTGTACCTCGCAGGCCCGGGAATGGTGCCGACCCACAATTCCACCTTGGGCTTGGACTTCATGCGTTCGTGCTCGATCAAGAACCGCCTTGCAAGCGTCATCTTCTCGCTGGAGATGAGCAAGTCAGAGATCGTGATGCGGCTGTTGTCCGCCGAGGCGAAGATCAAGCTCGCCGACATGCGTTCGGGACGGATGAGCGACGATGACTGGACGCGGTTGGCGCGGCGGATGAGCGAAATCAGCGAAGCGCCACTGTATATCGACGACTCGCCCAACCTGACCATGATGGAGATTCGCGCCAAGGCTCGCCGGCTGCGGCAGAAGGCCGACTTGCGGCTGATCGTGATCGACTACATGCAGCTGATGACTTCGGGGAAGAAGCACGAGTCGCGGCAGGTGGAAGTCTCCGAATTCTCAAGGCACCTAAAGCTTTTGGCCAAAGAGCTCGAGGTTCCCGTCGTCGCCATCAGCCAGCTCAACCGTGGCCCCGAGCAGCGCACCGACAAGAAGCCGATGCTGGCCGACCTTCGTGAATCGGGATGCCTGACGGCAGCGACGCGAATCTTGCGCGCCGACACCGGCGCCGAGGTCACGTTTGGTGAGCTCATGCGCACCGGTGAGCGTCCGCTGGTGTGGTCCTTGGATGAGCGGCTGAGGATGGTCGCGCGGCCGATGACGAACGTTTTCCCGAGCGGCCGCAAGGAAGTGTTCCGGCTTCGGCTGGCCTCGGGCCGTGAGGTCGAGGCGACGGGCAACCATCCCTTCATGAAGCTCGACGGCTGGACTCCGTTGGAGCAGCTCAAGGTTGGCGATCGTATCGCGGCGCCGCGACGCGTTCCCGAGCCCGTCGACACCCAGCGGATGGACGACTCCGAGGTGATTCTGCTCGCCCACATGATCGGCGATGGGTCGTGTGTGAAGCGGCAGCCGGTCCGCTATGCGTCAGTGGACGAGGCCAACCTCGTCGCGGTGACGGTCTCGGCGGCGCATTTCGGGGTGACCGCGATTCGCGACGATTACCCGGCGGCCCGCGTGACCACGCTGCGGTTGCCTTCCCCGGATCGGCTGGCGCGCGGTCGGCGCAACCCGATTGCCGCCTGGCTCGACGGTTTGGGTCTGTTCGGCAAGCGTAGCTACGAAAAGTTCGTGCCGGAGGCCGTTTTCCGTGCGCCGAACGATCAGGTGGCGTTGTTCCTGCGTCACCTGTGGGCCACCGACGGGTCAGTGCGGTGGGAACATGTGGCCGGTCAAGCGAAGATCTATTATGCGTCCACTAGTCGGCGGCTCATCGACGATGTCGCTCAGCTGCTGCTGCGTCTCGGTATTCAGAGCCGTGTTACTCGAATGCGCAAGGCGGGCTACCGCGACTGCTGGCACTTATGGATTGACAGGTCAGCGAATCAAACTGCGTTTCTGACCAAGGTTGGTGTGCACGGAGCGCGGGGCAAGTCTGCGGAATTTGTACTTCAGCAGCTGCAATCGCGCGTCCGCCGGCCGGGTGCGGACACCGTGCCGGTCGAGGTTTGGGCTAAAGTCCGGGAGGTAGTGGCGCGCAACGCCTTTTCGAGTGCCGAACTGAAAGTCGCAATGAAGACGCGGTTTTGCGACGCACGACTGCTACATGCGCCGGGCCGGTCACTGCTTCACCGGATGGCCGTGACACTAGATGAGCCCGAAATCCATGCGCTCGCTACTAGCGATGTCTTTTGGGACCGCATCGTCGAAATTGCCAACATTGGCGAGCAGGACGTTTATGACGGAACTGTAGACGACACACACAATTTCGTCGCAAATGGGATTAACCTGCACAATTCTTTAGAGCAAGATGCCGACGTCGTCATCCTGTTGCACCGACCGGACGCCTTCGAACGCGACGACCCGCGCGGGGGAGAGGCGGATTTCATTCTCGCCAAACACCGCAATGGGCCCACCAAGACGGTGACCGTCGCGCACCAGCTGCACTTGTCGCGCTTCGCCAACATGGCGAGGTGACGGATAGCCAATTGCTCCAGCAATCGATCGACGATGTCACAGCAACAAGCGCCAACATCGAATGGTCGGTTTGCATTCGAAATGCCGCAGGTCACGAACTAGCCAGCTGTAACGCCGACCGTCCGATGAAGACCGCGAGCATCGGCAAGCTGCTGTTACTCGTCGAGGTCGCAAGGCAATTGGCAGAGGGCGATCTCAGCGGCGCTACCTTGCTCGGCCGGGAGCCAGGGCTCTTGGTCGCCGATTCGGGGATCTGGCAGCACCTGGACGTCGACAGGTTATCCATCCAGGATCTCTGCGTTCTGATTGCCAGCGTCAGCGACAATCTGGCGACAAACGTACTGCTCAAGCACGTGGGCTTGCGCAAGCTTCGCAACCTTGCCGAGTCCCTCGGCTTGGTCCACACGGCGCTGCTGGACTACGTCAGGGACCACCGAGGCCGAGATGACCCGCCGACGCTGTCCACCGGCTCGGCATCCGAGTTGTCGCTTCTAATGAGCCAACTGGCCCGCCAAGAGCTGATATCCACAACGGTTTCAGAGCAGGTGAACGCCTGGCTGGCAACATCCGTAGACCTGTCCATGGTCGCGGGGGCGTTCGGGCTCGATCCGCTGGCCCATGCGCCGTCGGATCGAAACTTCTTTGTTCGTAACAAAACTGGCGCCGACGCGGGCGTCAGAGCAGATGTCGGGACGATCGGGCGAGGCTCCGTCTGGTTCGACTACGCGGTGATCGCCAATTGGGACGCCGCCGACCCTGACCTCCGAGACGCGGCCCTGGCGGGAATGCATGCCATCGGCATGACACTGAGGACCATGACAAAAGTGGATCGTGACCATGATCCGGATGAGGCCGGGTTTTAGTGAACGGCCAAGCGGGCGAAGCAGACCTGCGTCCAACGGCAACTCAGCGGAAGCGGATGTTCAACGTCGCCATGCCGAAGATCTTCTGATCGCCGGACTTCGCGCCGACGATGACCACCCCGGAGCGGGTATCCGGGTCCAAAGACTTGATACGGCCGCTGAATTCGATGTCCGCACCCTCCGCCGCCGACACGATCGCCGGCTGGGACAGCCGCACGGTGTAGCGGGTTACGGCACCGGGGTCGCCCGACCACGCGGAGGCGAATCCGGCGCCCAGACCCATGGTGAGCATTCCGTGGGCGATCACGTCGGGCAGCCCGGCCAGCTTGGCGATGCCCTCGTCCCAGTGGATCGGGTTGGCGTCACCGGCCACGCCGGCATAGTTCACCAGGTCGCCGCGCGACAGTCGGGTGTGATGCGCCGGCAGCTGGTCGCCGACCTGAACGTCCTCGAAGGACGGCGTGCCCGGCGTACGGGTGGTGCCTCCCCGGGCGATCCGAACCTCGCCCGCAGGCCGCACCGTCTTCTCGTACCCTGCGCCCGATTCGGCGATCGCGAGGAGGTCCACGTCGTGCATCATGATTTTCGGCGCGGCCGATTTGATCGCCGGATCGACATCTTCGGCCGTGACGCCGATGACGGTGGTGTGCAGGGTGTGTACGCGCTCGCCGTCACTGTCGGTGAAGGTGTTGGTGACGGTGATGAAGTCTCTGCCGGCGGTCCTGCGCACCGATGCCAGTTCGACGTCGATGCGCAGCTCGTCACCGGCCACGATCGGGCGGTGCTGTTCGAAGACTTCTTCGGTCTGCAGGTAGGTGTCGTACCCGACGACCACCGATTCGAACATCCGGCGATTGCACATCATGCCGGGAACTGAGGTAAACGTCAGCGGCGCCACCAGGCCGGGGTAGCCCAGCTCAGCGGCGGCGTCGACATCCCAGTGCGCGGGGTGGTAGTCCTGCACTGCGCGGGCGTACTCGCGAACCTTCTCGCGGCCGACCAGGTAGGTGCCGTCCATCTGGTAGTAGTGGCCGACCCGCGATTCGAGCGCCGACACCTCTGTTGCTGCGGTCATGTAGTTGCTCAACTTTTCTGTCGGCCTATTTCGATGAGGCCGACCCAAGCACACTAACGTGCGGAAATCGGAGCTAAACACGCCGATAGGCTTCGCCGGCTTGTTTCGCCGCGGTGGTCGGTGGCCTCGCGTGTCGGACGGCCGCTGTCGGCGTGGCTCCCTACACTCCGGTTGTGCCGTGCTGGGAACAACCTTCGACGATCGCGCCGTGCGGTCATTGCGGTGCGGAGACGGTGTGGCTGAAGACCGCCTATGGCGGGTGGGGGCTGTTCGACGCCGAGATGGTCCCGACGACGGAGAGCTACCAGGGCAATCGGTTCGCGATCGATCGTCGAACGCGCCTGGTGGTCGATCTCGATTGCACCCGCGAAAAGCGCTGGCCCTCAGACTGTCTGCAGCTGCACAAGTTCTCTTGTCCCGGGAGCTACGACCAGTCCCGGTTTTACGCGCGCAGGCCTCGCCAGCAGGGCCACGTGGAGTTGGAGGACTTCTGGGATCGCCTGATGCGGGTGGGATCGGCGCGACAACGGAAGACGAGCTAGTCGAGTAGTCGACTACGCGTGTGGTGCGCCGTCGCAGCTGACACGCTGTTGGCGTCCGGAACCCGGAAGGAAGGGTGGCGATGGAAGTCACGATCGAACGCTGTGGCGGATGGATAGGCCGAGCCGAGCGGCTCGGACCCGTCGACGTCGCGGGAGTGCCACTGGACTCCGCCCGCCGGATCAGCGCCATCGTCGCCGAGATGAAGTTTTCCCGCTTGCCGGCCACCATCACCAAGCCCGGTGCGGCCGACGTCGTCGAGTACAAGACGACCATCGCCGACGGCGGCCGCGCCCATACCGTTTATTCGAACGACCTGTCGGACCCGGCGTATCAACGAGGGCTTGGCGATCTGATCGGGTTGCTCGAGCTGTCCGGGGCGAAGTTCGCGGTGATAGAGCTGGCAGCCACCTCGAAGATCGCGACGGAAGCGGTGCGATACGACCTCACCGGCGGCGGCATCACGCTCGCGTACTTCACCTTCGGTGACCTCAACAAAGAGCGGGTCCTGCAGTATGCCGACGGGTATCGCTCGCTGGACTTCTACGACAAAGATGTCCGCACCGGTGACGTGCCCGACCTTGACGGCCGCTGTGTCATGGTGACGCTCAAGGGCGAGGGCGCCAAGGCGGTCACCGCGACGGTGCTGGTTCCCAGCGTCGTCTTCACCGGCGCCGACACCGCATGGTCGTCACCGGTCGAGGCGGCGATGATCATCGCCGGCCCGGCCGCAAGCGGCCGCGGCAAGAGTTACCGCGCGATCAATCTCGTGGGCGAGGCCTGCAACCACGACTAGGCTTCAGCGGCCGGGCGGTACCGGAATGTCGGCATGCCGAACTTGGTTTCCCCCAGCGCGTTTCGCCTTCCGGCGACAGCCGGACGCTGCTGACGCCCAAGCTGGCCGTCGAATGCGGCGCACCCCAGCATTCCGCTGCGCGGATCGCTCTCGATCAGGCAGGTCGCGGCGATGCCGAGCGTCGCCGCCGTTGAAAACACCTGGGATTGAACGCGCGTCGGCCAAGTCAGCGCCCACACCAACGCCATTCCGGCCAGACTCACGATGAACACCAGCGCCACGGCTCGCTGCGCGAGTGTTCGGGGCCCCGACGGGCTGCTCGGCATCAGCAACGTCGCGGCAGCCAGCGTCGCCAGGATGGTGACCGGTAAGAAGCGGACAAACGGCTTCAACCCACGCGCCGCGAGATATTCCGACAACCAGTCATAGTGGTCGGGTTGACCGCCCCCACTCGCCGATCCAGTGCATTCTTCGACGCCCCCGGCCCTCCACGACGGCACAATTCAACGGCACGGACGACAAACCTTCGTCGTATGCCACTGAGCACCGCGGAATAGCGAGGGACTCTTCAATTCCAGCGCGGGTCGGCTTCGCATTCCGCGGAGAGTTGGCCCACTGATCACACGGTGGATACCTGGCCGTGGGACCGTACGCGTGTGCGAGCCGAATTGGGTGCCGGTCGATCGCGGCCGGTCGACCGATTTCATCGGTTCTGCGAGGTGGTCGTCGGTCGGCTCCCGTGGGGGCTCGGATCGGTCATTGCGCCGACCTTCCTGGGTTTCTGCATCATCAACGGCCTCACCTTCAGCGCCGATCTCGCGATCCTCACAGCTCTTCGCAGCGGTCTCGGCCTTCCGGTCCCGGTTGCGGTCACGATCGCGTACGCGTCGGCTTTCACCCTGAGCTACCTACTCAACCGCACCTTCAACTTTCGCTCCCATGCTCCGGTCGGACCACAGGTGGTGGTCTACGCCGTGGTCGTCGTCGTCAACTACCTCGCTTTCATCCTCGGGGTGTCCAGCGTGCTGACGGCCCTTGGCCTGCAATACCAGTTGTCGCGGCTGGTGGCCGGCGTATGCGAAGCCGTGTACATGTACAGCGCGATGAGGTGGGTTGTCTTCCGGCGCTGACAGTGTGGTGCCGGAGACGAAGAGCGGTACGGGACTGATCGATGGCGAGACCGTCGCGTCGACCCGCGACATCACCGGGACCTTCCCCGCCCTACAGCAGGCGGGTGTGCGCTACAGCTGGCCAGGAGACGATCGGCAAGCGTGAACGCTCCAGCCCGATGGAGAAGATCCAAGGTGAGGGCGTTGCGGTCCAACGGTATTCGCGGGCCAAGCATCACTGCGACAGTTTGGCCACCAACCGCCGCATGCTGCGAGTCAGCGATCGCGGAACGTGGTCGGGATCCATCAGTTCGTTCTCGGCCAGCGGGCTGTCCTCGTTCGCCACCGTCCGGCTGGTGAACCGACGCAGTGTCCTGCCCCGCCCGCGGAGCGCCTCGACGGCCTGCAGAAGGGACTTCCCGTCGCGCATCGCGCGCTCGAACTCGTCGGTCGGCACGCCGAGGTGTTCACATACCAGCTGGCCGCGCACCGATCTGATCACCCGCCGGATGTGTTCGTGCCCTTCGTGATCGGGGTCCGCCTCGATGGCGACGTCGCACTCGCTGTCGAAGCCCAAGGACCGGTTGTTGAAGTTCGACGACCCGACGCGCAACAACCGATCGTCGACGATCAAGATCTTCGAGTGAACATATATCGGTGACCCGCCGTCCGTCTCCGGCCAGTAGACGCCCAACCGACGGTGATCGTCGGCCGCCCAGAGGGTCTGGATCAGCCGGTGGCGCGCGCCGTCCATCGTTTCCCGCTCGAGGCGGTTCAACCCCCTGCGGGGAAGGACGATGACGATCTCCGGGCCGTCGCGTTCCCTGAGCCTGGCGGCCAGCGCCTCGACCACCGATCGGGCCGCCAGGTACTGGTTCTCCAGATAAATGGTGTGGCACGCCGCCGCGATCGCGGCGAGGTTGAGCGCCTCCACCTCGCGAATCTCCCGGCGAGCGTTCAGCGTGGGCAACGTGCGCGCGATGCCGACGTCGACCTGGCGCAACATCGGCTGCAGGCCGGACGGCCAAACGGCGCGGGCGCCGTCGATCGGGTCCAGCGACTGGCCGGTTGCCGTTCGCCACCTGTCCCGGGCGACCTCGGCCAGGGCGCTAGCGGCGGCGCCATCCAACGCGGCGGCGACTTCGTGGCGGGCACCGTACCTGCGACCGAGCGCCCGGCGAAGGCGGTCGTCGTGCCTGTGTTCCGAAGTGTCCCAATGATCCAGGGTCAGGTCGATGCCACCGCAGAATGCCAAGACGTCATCGACGATCACCAGCTTCTGGTGGTGGACGGAGCCGGTCGGCCGGGCCCCGTCGATGGCCAAACGCAATCGCCTGCTGCTGAGCCGATTTACGACCGACACCGGAGTGATCCCGTACCAGATGCCGTCGAACACCGGCAGCAGGCGCAGGTTGGATTTCAACACGCGGATCTCGAGAGCAGGTCGTCGCCAGAGCAGCCAGTAGAGGAAAGTGCCCAATTGATTCGGGCCGGCGAGTCTCTTCCCGCCCCGTTCGAAGGTCGTCCTGGTGTCGAAGTCCCAGCCGATCAGCATGATTCGATGTTTGGCGCGCAGCATCGCCGCCTTCACGTGCCGGAAATAGGCGGCCGCGTCGACGATGCAGGAGAACTGGTCAGCCGTCTCGACGCGCCAGCACGTCTGACCGGTGATCACACGGAATGGACTATCGCGTGCTCTCATCGGGCAGATCGTGCCGGGACTGGTGCAAAGCGGGACCGTTCGGGTCGTCGTTTTGGTGCTCGAGTTTCTCCTGCAGTTGTTGTTGCTCCGCCGTCGCCTTCCTCGCGTCTTCTGGAGCGGGCGGCGGGTCGACATTGACTTGCGGATCCATCTATGGAGGATCTCCCGAATCGCGAGGTTCGAAACCGGGATAAACCGCTACACGCTATGCACAGATGCGACATAGCGTTTCCACAGCGTGTGGCGAAATGATGGGGGCGGACTGGCGAACTGCCTGGTATCGCGGCCTTGACGCCGAACGGTGTGGCAGGCGGGAGGGACATTGAGCTACCAGATCGATCTGGCCCCGCAGCCCGCGCCCTTCGGGCCGGCGGCCGCCGTCAACGAAGCCCTGACCAAGCCCAGGCTGCGCGGCTGGATCCATCAATACTGCGCCGTCGCGGCCGTCGTGGCGGGCGCGCCGCTGGTGGTGGTGTCGTGGGCGGAGGCATCCAAGCGGGCCGGGCACTCGACGCTGACGTACACCCTCGCGATAGTGGCTATGTTCGCCGTCAGCGCCGTCTACCACCGCGTCCAGTGGGAGTCCGCGGTGCTACGGAACTGGATGAGGCGGCTCGACCACTCGACGATCTTCGTGCTCATCGCCGGCACCTATACGCCGTTCGCCAGGCTGGCCATGCCACGAGGCACCGGGCACGTGGTACTCGCGATCGTCTGGGGCGGCGCGCTGGCCGGAATCGCGCTGACACTGTTCTGGCCGACGGCTCCGCGCTGGCTGGGGGTGGCGCTCTACCTGCTGCTGGGCTGGGTGGCGATCTGGTACACCGGGTTGATCCTGCACAACGCCGGAACGGCGGCGACGGTGCTGCTGGCGGCCGGCGGCGCGCTCTACAGCATCGGTGCGGTGTTCTACGGGCTGCGCTGGCCCGACCCCTGGCCGACGACGTTCGGCTATCACGAGGTGTTTCACGCCTGCACCGCGCTCGCGGCGATCTGTCAATACATCGCCATCTGGTTCGCGGTCTTCGGCCGATAGCCCGTCACTTCAGGTCGGCGGCGACGCGCTCCAATGCGGCGAGGTGGTCATCGACGGTCGCCAGGCCGGCGCTCATGGTGTTCACCGAGAGGTGGGTGGCGCCGGCGGCTTTCCAGGCGGCGATATCGGCGGCGGCCCGTTCGGGGTCGCCGGACCAGTTGACCCGACCCTCCATCCCGAGGCCGTCGGCGTCGCGGCCGGCGGCCACCGCGGCCCGGTTCACCTGCTCGCGCGCGTAGTCCAGGCCTGGCCCGGGTGCCATCATCGGGAACCACCCGTCGCCGAGCCGTCCGGCGCGTTCGTAGGCGCGGTCGGAAGCGGCGCCGAACCACACCGGGATGGGGCGCTGGATCGGCAGCGGGGCCAGGCCGGCCCCGGTCACCGTGTGGTATCTGCCGGCAAAGGTCACCGACCGTTCGGTCCACAGCTTGCGCATGAGCTCGACCTGCTCCTCGGAGCGCTTGCCGCGGTTGCTGAACTTCTCGCCGAGCGCCTCGTACTCGACCGCGTTCCAACCCAATCCGATGCCGAACCGAAACCGCCCGTTGCTGAGCAGGTCGACCTCGGTGGCCTGCTTGGCCACCAATACCGACTGCCGCTGCGGCAGGATGATGACGCCCGTGACGAGTTCGAGCGAGGTGATCGCGGCCAGGTAGCCGAGCATCACGAACGGCTCGTGGAACGTCGTTTCGATGTCGTAGGGACCCTGCCAGCCCTGGTGCACGGCGGGGTCGGCGCCGACGACGTGGTCGTAGGCGAGGATGTGGGCGAAACCCAGTTCTTCGACGCGCTGCGCATAGGCGCGCAGGACTGCGGGGTCTCCACCGAGCTCGGTCTGCGGGAACACGACACCAATGCGCATTGCCCGTGCAACCGACTCGGGCCGCAATTCCTTCCACGGCCGAAGGTCATTCCAGTAAACACACGTTCACAGTGAACTGTCAGGGAATCCGGTACCGCCGGTACGCATGAGTGGGCGGGTGCGTGGGTACCCGCCCGGGTGGACGGTCGCGAAGTGGCGGCCCGCGTTCCGCTCCTGGATCGACCGGTTCCTCGAAAACGAAGGGGAGGCCGACGGCACCGCATCCGTCGGCGGGAGGAGCAGCTGATGCCCGAGGTCCAACTGCACCACGAGGGACATCCGAAGTACCGACGGATGGTCCGTTTCGACTGGTCGGAAACGCCGCTGCACTGGGTGCCCGGCGACCCGTTCTCGACCCACATGATCAACGTCCTGCACCTGCTGCTGCCCGAGGGCGAGCGCCATTTCATCAAGGCGGTCCTCGAAGCGTCGTCGCTGGTCGACGACCCGGAGCTGGAGGCGGCGATCAAGCCCTTCATCCAACAGGAGTCCTGGCACGCCTGGGCGCACCAGATCGTGCTGGACCACCTGGCCCAGCAGGGCATCGACACCAAGCCGTACACCGACCGGCTCGGGCGGCTCTTGTCGATGACGCTGGGCGATCCGCCAAAGTGGTTTCCGCCGGCCATGAAGCGGTGGTGGCTGTATCGGCGGCTCGCCGATGTGGCCGCGCTCGAGCATTACACCGCGATGTTGGGCCAGTGGGTGCTGACGAACCGGGGTCTGGACTACGCGAAGGCCGACCCGATGATGCTCGACCTGCTGCGCTGGCACGGCGCCGAGGAGGTCGAGCACCGCTCGCTGGTGTACGACGTGTACCAGCACGTCAGCGGCAACTACTGGATCAGGGCGTTCTCCATGTTCTTCACTACGCCGTTGTTCATCGCCTGGTGGGTCGCGGGTGCCCGCTACCTGATGGCCCACGATCCGACCACCGACCAGAAGTGGCGCTGGCGGGATTGGCTGTGGGCCGCCCGCGAGTACCGCTTGCCGGGCCCGTGGAAGCTCATGGTGACAACGCCGGTCCGGTATCTGCGGCCCAGCCACCATCCGAACGACGAGGCGTCCACCCAGATGGCGGTCGACTACCTGAACTACTCGCCGGTGGCGAAGGCCGCCCGGGAGCGTGCGCTGTCCCAGGCAAAGTCACCGGATCAATCCCAGGGGATCGAGACTTCGAGCAATGGAGCACGAAAGGTTGACGTTCGATGAAGGTTTCGGTGGATCTCGACACCTGCGACGGCAACGGCGTGTGCATGAGCATTTGCCACGAGGTGTTCGACGTACGAGAAGACGGACTGCACGTCCTGCAGGAGGAACCACCGGAGGAACTGCGCCGGCAGTTGATCGGCGCCGAGGTGTCCTGCCCCACCCAGGCGATCAGGGTGAAGGAGTGATCCGATGCCGAGCCGTCAGCTGAGCGAGGTTGTCGTCGTCGGTGCCGGCGTGGCCGGGACCCGCGCGGCGGAAACCCTGCGACAGGAGGGCTACGACGGTGGCCTGACCATCGTGGGGGCGGAGCGGCACGCCCCGTACCACCGGCCGCCGCTGTCCAAGAAACTGCTCACCGGCCAGGTGCACCGCGCCGGCGTCGACCTCGCGCCGCAATTCGAGTTGGAGGCGCGCGTATTGCGGGGCGCGTCGGCGATCAAGCTGGACCTGTCCTCGCGCACCGTCCATCTCCGTGACGAAAACCAGGACTTGGCATTGCAATTCGATGGGCTGGTGATCGCCAGCGGCGCGACGCCGCGGCAATGGCCCGGTGCGCCGGTCCCCGACGGGGTGCTGACGCTCCGCACCGTCGAGGACTGCCTGGCCATCCGGGAACGCCTGCGCTCGCGCGCGCGGGTGGTCGTCGTCGGCGGCGGGTTCATCGGTGCCGAGGTGGCTGCCAGTTGCCGATCGATCGGGCTGGACGTGGTCCTGGTGGAGAAGGCGGCCAGCCCGCTGCTGGCGGCGTTGGGCAAGGAGCTCGCGCCCCGCTGGGCCGAGCTGCACCGCCAGCACGGTGTGGACGTTCGGCTCGGCGTGGGCGTCGAGGCCTTCGTCGGCAACGGGCGGGTCGAGGCGGTTCGGCTGACCGATGGTTCGCGCGTTCCGGCCGATGTCGTCATCGTCGGCCTCGGCGTCACTCCCGCGACCGACTGGTTGGACGGCTCGGGGTTGCGCGTGGACGACGGTGTGGTCTGCGACGCCACGGGCGCGGCGGAGGGCGACACCGGGGACGCCGCCGTCGTCGCCGCCGGTGATGTCGCGCGCTGGTGGCATCCGCTGTACGAGCGGCACCTGCGCACCGAGCACTGGGACGACGCCGGGCGTCAGGGCGCGGTCGCGGCACGGACGCTGTTGGCGGGCCCCGACCGCGCCGAGACCTTCGACGAGTTGCCGTATTTCTGGTCCGACCAGTATGACGTCAAAGTCCAAATGCTGGGTGTCCCAACGGGTTACGACGAGATCGAGGTCATCGAAGGTGATCCCGACGCGTGGGAGTTCGTCGCCGCGTACGGCCTGGGTGGCCGCACCATCGCGGTGCTGGGAACCATTCCCAATCGGGTGTACGCCTACCGCGACGCCATCACCAAGCCTGCCGAGTTTCCGCCGAAGCGGGCGGAGTGAGAAGCGAGGGCGTTCGCGCGTCGTCATGATGTACGCGTGACGGTGAACAAGACCAACGCGGTACTGCGGGTCGGCAGGTTCGAACCCACTTTCGCCGAGGAGCTGGCCCTGCGATACGACGTCCCCTCGCTTCCCGACGGCCGGGAGCGCACCCGGTTCCTGGCCGACCATGCGGCCGGCGTCCGGGTGGTCGTGACCTCGGGGCAGCCCGGCGTCGATGCCGACACCATCGCGGCGCTGCCCAACCTGGAGGCGATCGTCAACAACGGAGCCGGCGTGGACGCGATCGACCTGGAGGCGGCGAAGCGCCGCGGCATCGGCGTGAGCAATACGCCGGATGTGCTGTCGGACACGGTCGCCGACACGGCGCTGGGCTTGATCCTGATGACGCTGCGCCGTTTTGGCGCCGCCGACCGCTACGTGCGCGCGGGTCGATGGGCGCGCGGCGGACAGTTTCCCTATGCCAGGGACGTCAGCGGCCTGCAGGTCGGCATCCTCGGGTTGGGCAGGATCGGGTCGGCCATCGCGACCAGGCTGCTCGGCTTCGACTGCGCCATCGCGTATCACAACCGCCACCGAATCGATGAGTGCCCGTACCGCTATGCGGAGTCGCCGGCGCGGCTGGCCCAGTCGGTCGATGTTCTGGTGGTCGCCACCACAGGCGACCACCGGACGCGCAAGCTGGTCGACCGCACCGTCCTGGAGGCGTTGGGCCCCGAGGGCTACTTGATCAACATCGCGCGTGGCAGCGTCGTCGACCAGGAAGCGCTGGTGGAGTTGCTCGTGGGCGGCGGGTTGGCGGGAGCCGGGCTGGACGTCTTCGCCGACGAACCCCATGTGCCGGCCGAGCTGTTGAGCCTGGACAACGTCGTGGTGTTCCCTCACATCGGCAGCGCAACCGCGCGGACCCGCAGGGCGATGGCGTTGCTCGCGATTCGCAACCTCGACAGTTACCTGGACACCGGAGAGCTGGTGACACCGGTATTGCGTCCGCGTCGATGACGTCGCCGTTTCGGTCGAGTGTTTTGCAGGAGGCGAAGCGCGCCGGCGGCAGCCTTGTTTGTCACCATCCGGCGCGCGAGGCAGTCGGCGAGGCGTCGCGGCGGGGAATGGATCGGCCGGCCCGCCGTGTTGAGAGGGCCATGACCGACGGGATTGAGCTCAGCCCCAGGGATTGGGTGCGCGAGCAGACCGAGCGAATTCTGCACCAGGGCACGACGGACGGGGTCGAGATCCTCGACCGACCCGTCGTCCTGATGACGGTCACGGGCGCCAAGTCCGGCAAGCAGCGGTACGTGCCGCTGATGCGCGTCGAAAACGGCGGTCGGTACGCCATGGTGGCCTCCCAGGGCGGCGCCCCCACCCACCCGTCGTGGTACTTCAACGTCAAGGCCAATCCGGCGGTGACGGTGCAGGACGGCGAGAAGGTTGTGGCCCTCACCGCCCGCGAGCTGGACGGCGCCGAGCGGGAGGAGTGGTGGCGGCTGGCCGTCGAAGCGTTCCCGCCGTATGCCGAGTACCAGACCAAGACGGCCAGGCAGATCCCGGTCTTCGTGCTCGAGTAACACCGGCGCGCCACCGGCTATAACCAACGTCACATCTCGGCGAGGCATGACCCGCCGACGGGCGGGTATTCACGGCTGGCCGTGAGAGCCCAACATGAGTGAGACGATTCAACGCCAGCTCGGCGAAACCGACAGCCCGATCGAGGACCGGCTCGAGGACGCCTTCTGCAGGATGCTGGGCGAGGGCACCCAGCGCATGCACCGCACCTGGCGCGGGGTGCTGGTCACCGGCTTCTTCGGGGGCACCGACGTCGCGCTGGGCGTACTCGCCTACCTATCCGTCCTGCACGCCACCCACCAACCGCTGCTGGCGGGTTTGGCGTTCTCGATCGGCTTCCTGGCGCTTCTGCTCGGCCACAGCGAGCTGTTCACGGAGGGCTTCTTGGTGCCCGTCGTCACCGTCGCCGCGAAACGTGCCAGCCTCCTGCAGCTGCTCAGACTATGGGGCGGCACGCTGTTGGCCAACCTCGCCGGCGGCTGGGTGATCATGTGGCTGATCATGACCGCGTTCCCCCAGCTCCACGAGCAGACGGTCGCGTCGGCCACCCACTTCGCCACGGCACCCGTGTCGGCACAAACCTTGGCGCTGTCCGTACTCGGCGGCATGGCGATCACCTTGATGACCCGGATGCAACAGGGCACCGAGTCGGTGCCCGGCAAGATCGCCGCCGCCGTCGCTGTGGCTTTCCTCCTGGCCGGTCTGCAGCTCTTCCACTCGATCCTGGACTCGCTGCTGATCTTCGGTGCGCTAGCTGCTGGGCGCGCGCCGTTCGGTTACCTCGACTGGCTGGGATGGTTCGCCTATACGGCGGCCGGCAATGTCGTGGGCGGCCTCGGTCTGGTGACGCTGCTGCGGCTGTTGCGCAGCAAGGATCGGCTGCAGGAGGAGCGCGCAGCCGTCGATGCCGCATGATCGCGCCGGCCGGCCCGAATCCTGGTGCCGCACCCGCGAACTCAGCTGAGTGCAAGCTGTGGCCGAAGCGAGACGCGGACGGGTTATCGATCGGGCCGCGACTGGGTATGTGTACCGCATGACCGCAGATCCACCGATGGCCGCCACTCCGGCGCGATTCGCCCGCGCGGGCGCCGCCGACGCCCTCACGGCAACAGAATTGCGGCGCGCATTGCGCGGGTGGCTGCGCGAGGCGACCGCAGTGCCTGCGGCCGTGTGCGACGACATCATCTTGGGCGCCGGTGAAGCGCTGGCGAATTGCGTCGAGCACGCATACCGCACGCATCCCACCGCCGGCACCATGGAGCTCGAGGCCAGCCACGATCCCGCCGCGCGATCGATCAGCGTGTGCGTCAGCGACCGCGGGACCTGGCATCGGCCCTCACCGGCCAAACCCAACGATCCTCGGGCGTCGCGCGGCATCATGTTGATGCACGCATTGGCCGATCACTGCACCATCGACGCGCGCCCCAGCGGCACCAGGGTGTGCCTGGATTACACCACCGATCCAGTTATGTTGCGAGACAACGCTACTGGCGTCTAGTGACGCGGCGGAGGCAGCCCGGGCACCGGCGCGGACAAGCCTTCGCGGATCCCGCGATCTATCTCTTCCCGTGGATCTGCGTCGCCCGGAGCCGGTCCTCGGCAGCCGCAGCGGAGCCCGCCGTAGGGGTTCGGCCCGGCGTCGACCCCGTCCGGGCCGGCGTGCGCCGGTGCCGTGCCCCCAACACAGCAGCCGACAGCAATGGCCAAGCAACCCAGCAGTTTCGACATTGAAATCGACATTGCGGCACCTCCGTCAGCACCCGACATCGCCCGTATCTGGAATGACGCGGCCGAAAGGCTGTTCGTTCCAACGTCATCCCAGCCGGGCGGGGGTGACCGGCGGCGCGCGTTGTCACGCCGCTACGGCGCGCTCCAGCTCCTTCAGCGACGTCTCCAGGTGAGCGAGCAGCCGCTGCAGGTGCGGGACGCTGCGGCGGCAGCCGACCAGACCGAAGTCCAGGTTGCCGGCGTTGTTGGTCACCGTGATGTTGACCGCCTGCCCGTCGAGCGGGATCGACAGCGGATAGTTGCCGTCCAGCCGGGCGCCGCGCCAGTACAGCGGCTCGGACGGTCCGGCTGACACGTTCGAGATGACGATGTTGAACGGCGGGGAGGCCGCCGAGAGATATCCGGGTATCAGCCCGAAGAACAGCCCCCCGATGTTGAACGCCGACAGGGCCAGCTGTTGCGCCGGGGGCAGCTGCTGGAACACCTCCTTGGTGTCGCGAATCGACGAGCTGATGACGTCCAGCCGCTGCGCCGGGTCGTCGAGGTCGGTGGCCAGGTTGCACAGGAAGGTACCGACCATGTTGCCCCCGCGGTCGTCGTCGTCCTTGCGGAGGTTGACCGGCACCATCGCCGTCAGCGGGGCGTCCGGCAGGGCGCCCTGCTCGAGCAGGTAGGCCCGCAGCGCCCCGGCGGACATGGCCAGCACCACGTCGTTCACCGTCACGCCGGCGGCCGACTTGACCGCCTTGATGCGGTCCAGCGACCACGACTGCGCGGCCACGCGTCGAGCGCCGCCGATCCGGACGTTGAACATGCTGCGCGGCGCCCGGAAGGGGAGGGTCAGCTGTTGTTCGAGTAGCGCGGCCCGGGCGAGCCGCACCGTCGACGGCGCCAACGCCAGCGCGGACCCCGCGGTGCGGCCGACCCGCCCCAGCAGCGACGGCCGGTTACGGCGCCCGCTGCGCCGGCGCGGCGGGAGGTCCCAAGGGACCCGCACTTCGTCGTCCTCCGGGTCGGGGGTGAAGGCGCGTTGCACCAGCCGCAGCGCCGACACGCCGTCCATCAGGGAGTGGTGGTACTTGGTGTAGACGGCGTACCGCCCGTCCTGCAGTCCCTCCACGAGGTGGGCTTCCCAGAGCGGACGGTGACGGTCGAGCAGGCTGCCGTGCAGCCGCGAAGCCAGCTCCAGCAGGTCGCGGACGCGTCCCGGCTCCGGCAGGGCCGAGCGGCGGAGGTGGTAATCGAGCTCGACCTCCCTGTCGAACGACCACGCGACGTTGGTGATGCCGCCGAAGAAGGCCGGGTGCTTGCGGAACGTCGGCTGAACTTCGGTGCACTCGAGCATCGCCTGATAGGACTCGCGGACGAAGTGCGGACCGGCGTCCTCGGGCGGCTCGAAGAGCTGCAGCGACCCCACGTGCATCGGATGCTCGCGTGACTCGCCGATGAGGAACAGCGCGTCCGTCGGTGATATCGGTTCCATGTTGGTCGCCCCCATTCCTTCCGGGTATGCCGTCCGCCCGACACCCGCTCTATCTCCTATTAACCGAAGCAGGCGTCGGCCACACCCGAACCCGCGGCGGCGGGATCACGGAAGGCGGCGGTGATCTCACCGACCCGCGGGTCGGCGCGCAACTGCTCGAGTGTTTCCGGCAGCGGCAGCCGCCAGTTCGGGTATTCGTCGACGGTTCCGGGCAGGTTGGGCTGTCGGAGCTCGGCGACCACGTCGTATGGCGCGATCAGCCTCAGCCGGCTCGGGGTCGCGGCCAAAAAGCGGTGCATCGCGACGATGATCGCTGCGTCATCCGGCTCGGCGGTCCCCAGCAACCCTTCCGAGCGCAGCAGCGCCAGCCACTCGGCCCGCTCCCTGTCGGCCGCGGCCTGCTCAGCGGGCACATCGTCGAGCAGGCCGAGTTCTGCGCGCGCCCGGACGTGTTCGCCGCGCAGGAATCCGGCCGCCGTGGGCAGGTCGTGCGTCGAGATGCTCGCCGCCGCCCGCGCCGGCCACCTGGCCGACGGCAACAGCGGCTGACCGGGCGCGTCCTCGTCGCGGGTGAACCACGAGACCGCAGACCCGAGCATGCCGTTTCCGGCGAGGGCTTGCGTGACCTCCGGTTCGACGGTGCCGAGATCCTCGCCGACCACGGTTGCCCCGGCGCGGTGCGCTTCCAGCGCCAGGACCGCGAGCATCACGTCGGCGTCGTAGTGCACGTAGGTTCCCCGATCCGGGCTGTCGCCCGGAGGGATCCACCAGAGCCGCCACAGGCCGGCGACATGGTCGATGCGCAGGCCGTCGGCGTGGGCGAGGACGGCGCGCAGGACGTCCCGCAGCGCGGCGTAACCGGTGGCGGCGAGCCGGTCGGGTCGCCAGGGCGGTAGTCCCCAGTCCTGGCCGCGCGGTGTGAAGTTGTCCGGCGGCGCTCCGACGCTCACCCCCGTGGCGAACACGTCGGCCAGCGCCCACGCATCGGCGCCTTCGGGATCGACCCCGACCGGCAGGTCGTGCAGCACACCCAGCGCCATGCCGGCGGCGCGGGCGGTGTCCCGCACGGCGGCCAGCTGCTCGGCGCACCGTTCCTGCACCCACGCGTGGAAGGCGAGCCTGGGGGCCAGCTCGCCGCGCGCCGCCGCCACGGCCGGTCCGGTGACATGGCGCAGCGGTTCGGGCCATCGGGTCCACCGGCCGCCGTGCCGCTCCGCCAGCGCGCAGTAGGTCGCCCAGTCCCGCAATCCGCCGGAGTTCGGCGAAGCATCCAGGGGGCTGGGCCGGCCCTCGGCCCGCCAGAGCACTTCGAGTGCGGCCCGCTTGGCCGCCCAGACCAGGTCGTAGTCGATGCGCGGCGTGCTCGCCGAGACGCTCAACGCATCCAGCTCCGCCCGGGTGGCCGGGTCGGCACGCCGGTAGGCGGCGAGGTCTTGGATCCGCAGCGCCAACGGGTTGGCGAAACGGCGGCTCGACGGGGTGTAGGGCGAGGCCTGGACCGGGTGGGTGGGTCCCGGCGCGTGCAGCGGATTGAGCAGAACGGCGCCCGCCCCGTGCTCGGAAGCGGTCCAATCGATGAACTCCCGCAGATCCCCCAGGTCTCCTATTCCCCAGGAGCCGGCCGACCGCAACGCGTAGAGCTGCAGCATCCAGCCCCAGGTGGGGGGGGCCTGCGGCACCTGGGCCGGGGCCGCCACCACGGTGGCCTCCCGGCCGTCCCGCGTGTGCAGGCGGTACCAGCCCGGGACCAGCTCGCCGGGGAGCTCGTCGCGGACCTCGATCCGCTCGCCGTCCTCGCCCACCAGGAGGGCGGCACCGGCCCGCGTCTGCGGCCGTCCCCCGACGCGAACGGCGACTGTCGGCGGCAGCAGTCCCGCGCGATCACGCTCGTCCAGCCTGGCCAGCTCGCGGCGCCGGCCGGCCTCGGTGCCGGCGTCGACTTCGAGCAGGCCGAGCACGCGGATCACGACGTCGGAATCGACCTCGACCGGCTCGCGTCGCTCGTTGCGGTAGGAGGTGGCGACGCCGTGCGCGGCGGCCAACCGGCGCAGGTCGTCCGAAACGGGCTTGGGACGCGCGATCACGGGGTCCACTCCGGCACGCCGGCGCAACTGAGGGGGGCGCCGCGGCGGCGCCGACGTTCAGGCATTGGGCGGGTATACCCGGCCCGGTGTCTCTCACACCTGCGTGGCGAGTGCGGGCGTCGAATCAGTCTGCGCGGCTTAGATTCTGGGCAGCGGCGAAGGCATGACGGATGGTCGGAGCGGGATTTGCGCCCAGCGTCGGCAGGCCGTGGGGCGTCGCCGCGAACCGGCCGGATAGACTGACGGGCCAGAAACTCGCGCGGCTGAGGTCACACGCCGCTGAGCCCAGCAAGAGTCCACGTCAGGGGTTGTGCCGTGCCCGAAAATCAGAGCGAAGCCACCGGCTTGGAGCCGCACTTCGAGGACGTGCAGGCGCACTACGACCTGTCCGACGAATTCTTCGAGCTTTTCCTGGATCCCACGCGGACTTACAGCTGCGCCTATTTCGAGCGCGACGACATGACGCTCGAAGAGGCGCAGCTCGCCAAGGTCGACCTCTCGCTGGGCAAGCTCGGCCTGGAACCGGGCATGACGCTGCTGGACATCGGGTGCGGCTGGGGCACGACGATCGTTCGCGCGCTCGAGCGCTACGACGTCAACGTCGTCGGCCTGACGCTGAGCCGCAACCAGCAGGCGCACGTGCAACAGCGGCTGGACCGGCATCCGAGCACGCGGAGCAAGCGCGTGCTGCTGCGGGGCTGGGAACAGTTCGACGACAAGGTGGACCGCATCGTGTCGATCGGCGCGTTCGAGCACTTCGGGCGCGACCGCTACCCCGACTTCTTCAAGATGGCCTACCAGGCGCTCCCCGCCGACGGCGTGATGCTGTTGCACACCATCATCAAGCCCAGCGAGGACGAGTTCGCCGAGCGCGGACTGCCCATCACGATGACCAAGCTGCGCTTCATGAAATTCATCATGGACGAGATCTTCCCGGGCGGGGACCTGCCCAACGCCGAGGCCGTCGAGCAGCACGCCGAAAATGCCGGCTTCGCCGTCAAACGGGTCCAGCAGTTGCGCCTGCACTACGCCCGCACGCTGGACACCTGGGCGGCCGCGCTCGAAGCGCACCGTGACGAGGCCATCGCGATTCAGTCGCAAGAGGTTTACGACCGGTACATGAAATACCTCACCGGGTGCGCCGACCTGTTCCGCGAGGGCTACACCGACGTCGCGCAGTTCACGCTCGCCAAGGGCTGAACGGCCCTGCGCGGTTTATCAGCGCACCCCGGCGGGTAATTCCACGAGCAACAACCTGATTCGGTAACCGTCGGCGTCCGTCGGCGCAAAACCGCAGGAGGGACTGATCGTGGGCGCCAAGCATCGCCTGACCGAGCCGTCAGAGCAAAGACAACCGTCGGCGCGGCCGGGCGTGTGGCGCAGCATGTGGGGCGCTGCCGCCGTGTGCGAGTTCGTCACCGGTGCGGTGGTGTGCGCCGCATGCCTGACGGCGTTGGTGACCAACGCGGCCGAACCCGAAAAACCAACGGTCGAGGCCACACTGGGCCCGGCTCCGGTCCCGCTGCCGGTGCGCCAGGAGGGGACCGTGATCGCGGTGTCCGCGGACTCGGTGACCGCGCGCAGCGCGGACGGGTTCACCCAGACCTACCTCGTCACCCCCGACACGACGCTCATCATCACCGGCGAGGGCGCCCGATCCGTGTCCACCGCAACACATTTCGCGATCAACGACCACGTCGACATCATCGGAACGATCAGGAACGGCACGGCGCAGGCCACCGCGGTGGCCGACCGCGGGCTGGCGAACGGGGACGGGCCACCGATGGATCACGTTGCGGCGCAACCCGTCAGCGCCGCCTCCGCCGGCTCCTGAGTGCTACCCGCCGGCCAGATGCGCGCTGCCGTCGTCTAGGTCGTCGCGGCGCAGGCTCATCGGCGTTGCGGCGGGGATGTCGCCGCCCGCGATGACCGCCCGGGTGATCGGGGTGAGCGCCTGGAACAGCTTCTCGACCTCGTCGTCGGTGAGCGCGTCGAGCGCCGACAGGGCGAGGGTGTCCGTGCCGGATTCGATCTCGTCCTTCACTCGGCGCCCGGCCTCGGTGAGCGAGCCGTCGTCGGTGAGCAAGCCCCGCTCGGCCAGCCGCTGCTCGTGCTGCCGCCACCCCGCCTCGTCATAATCGCGCGTGCGGGCGATGTAGTCACGCTGGACCCGGCCGGCCGCGGCATGCAGCACGTTGGATTCCCGGCCCGAGACGCCGGCGGCGGTCAGCACGGCCACGTGGCCATCGCCACGATGCTCGCGCAACAGCGTGGCCGCATGCCACAACGCGGCCAGCGGATCCTCCGGCCAGGGCAGCGCCAGGTTCGCGGCGAACAGCGGTCGCCCGTCGACGGGCGCGCGGCGCGCCGCACGGCCCGCCAATTCCGCCGCCACAGAGACATTTTCATCCGCCTCGACGCCGTAGCGGCGCAGCGCCGCCACGGCGGATTCCCGCCTTGCCCGCAGCGCGGCCTCCGGTCCGGCGATCTCCCACGCGGCCGGGAGGGCCTTGGCGACCCGCTCCGGTGCGAAGTTGTAGAAGGTCGCGGCCACCACCTCGCGCGGCACCATGCCCAGTGGCGCCGATCGCGCGGCGAAGTAGCCCATCCAGAAACCGCGGTAGCCCAGCCCGTCCAGCGCCGCCCGCGCTTCCGGCGCGAAGTACGTCACGGCGTGCACCGGCTCGAACCGGTCGAAGAAGCGTCGCGCCAACCCTGGTTCCCTACGCACAATCGCAGTCAATCATCCGCCGGTGCGCCCGGAACGGGCGGGCTCATTGACCCTTCAGGCTGCCGATCCGAAGCGAAAAGTCCGTACGCGGGGATGACGGCTTGCCCTCCACGGTTTCGACGTAGCGCCGGGGATCGCGGTCGACGATCGCCAATCCTTCGGTGGTGGGATGCTCGGCCATGAATTCGCTGTATTGCCGGCCCAGGGCTTCGCGGAGGCCGATCGGGGCATTGCGCCGGAAGTCCGCCAATCCCTCGCGCTCCTCTTCACCCATGTGGTCGTCGTTGGCCGATCGCGTTCGGTCAACCGCCGCCCACCATGCCTCGGTGCCGACATTCGCGGCGTTGGCGTCGCGCACCCCGTCCCGAATGTCGTTGTGGTCACCGATGGCGTCGAGCGTCTCGCCCTCGGGATCGTCGGCGCCACGCTTCAGCAGCTGCGGGTAGAAGATCTTCTCCTCGATGTAGGCGTGTACGTCGAGCTTGTCGGCGAGCGGACGCCACACCCGCTCGATCGCCGGGTAATTGACCGGTTCCTGCGCGCGCAGCGCGTCCAGCTTCGCGAATTGTTCGCGGAACCAGTCATGATCGCCACGGATCGCGACGGTGATGTCAGCCATTGATGCCATCGTGGCCATGCGCGGGGGACCAGTCAACCCGCGCACGACTCATCGAAATCATTAAGCCCGGTCTCAGCAACAGCCCCCGCTGCGGTGGTAGAAGTCGTTGGGGGAATCAGTCAGGGAAAGGGAGTGCGGCAGTGGATACCGAGACCGTCGACCGCCAATTCGGCGTGCTGCAGAACCAGGCTCAACAAACCGCGGCCTTGATCCGGGCGCTGGCCGAAAAATTGTCCACCGCGGCGGCCGCGGGCGACACCAATGCCCGCGAATGGGGGCTGGACCTCAAGGAGATCGCGCTGGCGATCCGCGACGAGCAGAGCACCACCACGGGGCTCCTCCAGGCGATTCATTCGCTGGTCGACGGTCACGTCGCGGCGGCCGAACCGCCCTACTACCCGCCCCCTGCCCAGTACGCCCAGGCGCCGCAATACCAGGCCCCGTACCAACCGCAGTACCAGCAGCCCGCCCCGGCCGGGGGCGGGGCGTTGCAGCGCTTCCTCGGCGGACGGTTCGGTCAGGCGATCGTCACCGGCGCAGGCATCGGCATCGGCGACGACCTCGTCAACAGCATCTTCGACAGGCTTTGACCTGCAACGGCATTCGGCCACACAAAGGCGCGGCATGGAACCTGTGGGCTCCGCTCGAAACGGCCACCGATATGTGATCGTCGGTGCCGGCGCGATCGGCGGCACTGTGGGGGCCGTGCTGACGCGGGTCGGTGCTCCGACGGTGCTGATCGCCCGGGGCCGGCACGCCGAGGTGCTGGCCGACGCGGGTCTGAGGCTGAGGACGCCCGACGGGACATTTACCACCCCGGTGGTGGCCGCGTCCCGGCCCGAGGACGTGCGGTTGACCGAGCGCGACGTGCTGGTCTTCGCCACCAAGACCCAGCAACTCGAGGCCGCCCTGCAGGAATGGGTGGACCGGCCCGTGCACGGCTCGGATGGCGCGGTCGGGACCGCGGGTGAGCGACTGCCGGCGATGACGGCGCTCAATGGGGTTGCGGCCGAGGAGAAGTCGTTGCGCTACTTCCGTCGCGTGTTCGGCGTCTGTGTCTGGCTGCCCGCGGTGCACCTGGAGCCGGGCGAGGTGATCGTGCGGTCGTGGCCGGTGGTCGGCCAGTTCCATGTCGCGCGCTGGCCGGCTGCGCTCAGCACCCCGGACGACGCCGACTTCCTGACTCGCCTCAGCCGGCAGTGGAGCGGTGCGGGAATCCGTATACGACTGCCCGAAGACGTCGCACCCTGGAAGTACAACAAGCTGCTGAGCAACCTCGGCAACGCCGTCGGCGCCCTGACCGCCGAGACGGCCGACGCACGCGAGGTGGTGGCCGCGGTCCGCAGGGAGGGCGAAGACGTGCTGCGGCGCGCGGGAATCGAATTCGTCTCGTTCGACACCTCGACGGCGGCGCGGGCCGACGGGCCGACCATACGGCCGGTACCCGGATGGAATGCGGGACCGAGCAATTCCACCTGGCAGTCCTTCAGCCGCAACACCGGTGACACCGAGACCGACTTCCTCAACGGGGAGATCGTCCGCATCGCCCACCGGCACGGCATGACGGCGCCGCGCAACGCGGCGCTGGCTCGCGCGGCGCGCACCGCCGTGCGCAAGGGGCTGGGGCCGGGCCACTACTCGGCGGCGCAACTGGCCGAACTCGTCGGCGTCGACACACCCTCACCCGCAGCGGACTGACATCCCGGGCAGTCGTGTCCTATTGCGTGTGCCGCGTCGGGCTCTGCGCCGATTCCCACTTCGCGGCGAGCGACCTGGTGACCGTGGTGCCGGGGGACAGGTCGACCTCGAAGGTTTCACCCGCGTCGCCCTCGAGGGTTACGCGGTAGCGCCCATCGGTGAACTTCTTGAATACCACTCTGCGCGGCTGGTCGTCGACGGCGATGATGTCGCCGGGCGCGACGTCGTCGATTCGGTCGTTACCGGAAACGTCAGTCATGATCTCGACGGTAGCCGGTCGCGGCGCAGCCCCGCCCGGCGCCCGGACCCGCTATTTGGTCATCTGCACCAGGAACTCGTGGCACCGCTGCGCGCGCTTGGAATCCTCGGCCATCACGTCTTCGAAGAACGACGCGATGTCGTCGCGCCCCGCGTTCTTCGCGTCGCGCACATACTGCCCGTAATCGTGCCCGGCCTTCAGCGAGTGGTACTGCACCGAAACGAGGTCGAAAGTCACGTCGTCGAAGCCGGTTTCGCCTGTCGCCACTGGAATCCTCCTTGGTCCGTTGGTTCGTCACCCCGGGCCTACCCGTGAGCGGCGCGGCTAAACCGGCGATCCCGTACAGACGCCCGTTACCGGCGTCTCGCCGCGCTGTCACCTGACGGACGCGCATTGTTTGCCCGCGGTCAACCGGCGGGCGGGTTGGGTCTGCAAACCTTGACCGACGCTCCCAGACCAGGAGTCGCCGCGAATCAAGGAAGGGCGGCCATGACCGAACACTTGCGCGCTTACAACAGCCTGTGGCAGGTCCGCAGCGACTCATGGTGCCGGTTGGAGGAGGCCGCCGATCGCCTGACGCGCCCCACCACCGAGGGCGAGTTGAAAGCCAAGTGCATCAACACCTGCCAGGAATTGCTCACGCGCCTGAGCGCTCTCGAGCCCTACTGGGCCTATCCCGGATCGCCGCAATTCGCGCGCGTGCAAAGGCTTTTCGCCGGGGGCAGCTATGACAAGTTCGCGCAGGCCCTGGTGCAGATCAATCGCGCGCTGACCACCGAGTCGTACCGCTCGGGCGATGTGGAGAACGCCGGGTCCGACGATCTCGACATGTTTCCGTCCGATCCGCGCCAGCTCGTCGAACATCAACCGCCCACGCAGCGCGACCGCCCCTATTTCGAGGTGCTCGTCGTCGAGAAGATGACCGAAGACCAGGAGCGGGCCCTGCGCAACGAGGTCCGCAAGTGGCGGCGCCCCGACGACGAATTCGTCTACGAGCTGGTGGTGGTGTCCAGCGGCGACGAGGCGCTGATCGCGGCGCGGCTCAACGTCAACCTGCAGGCGGTGGTGATCCGCCGGCGCTTCTCGCACCAATCGACCCGGGACCTCTCGGCGCTGGCGGAGTTCGTCGACACCGGCGTGTCGCACGAGTTGGCGGATCACCAGTCTCCCGAGGAACGCGCTCAGATCCTCGCGGTTTCCCTGGCCAAGTTGCGGCCCGAACTCGACCTGTACCTGATGACCGAAATCGAGGTGGAGGACATCGCCGGACGGCTAGGCCAGTATTTCCGCCGGGTCTTTCACGCGCGGGAAGGCATGCTGGAACTGCACCTGTCGATCCTGCAGGGCGTGGCGGCGCGCTACCGCACCCCGTTCTTCAGCGCGCTCAAGCAGTACAGCCACCGGCCCACGGGCGTCTTTCACGCCCTGCCGATTTCGCAGGGCAAGTCGATCGTCAACTCGCACTGGATCCGCGACATGGTCGGCTTCTACGGCCTGGACGTGTTCATGGCCGAGACGTCGGCGACGTGCGGCGGCCTGGACTCACTGCTCGAGCCGACCGGGCCACTGCGCGAATCTCAACAGCTCGCCGCCGAGGCGTACGGATCGCGCCACACCTACTTCGTCACCAACGGGACGTCGACGGCGAACAAGATCGTCACCCAGGCGTTGGTAGCGCCCGGCGACATCGTGCTCCTAGACCGCAACTGCCACCAGTCGCACCACTACGGGATGATGCTCGCCGGCGCCAATGTCGTCTATCTCGAGGCCTATCCGCTCAACGACTACTCGATGTACGGCGCGGTGCCGTTGCGCGAGATCAAGTCGAAGTTGTTGGCGCTTAAGCGCGCCGGCAAACTTGACCGCGTCAAGATGATGTCACTGACCAACTGCACGTTCGACGGCATCGTGTACGACGTCGATAGGGTCATGGAGGAGTGCCTGGCCATCAAGCCCGACCTGGTGTTCCTGTGGGACGAGGCGTGGTTCGCGTTCGCCCGCTTCCACCCGGTCTATCGTCAGCGGACGGCCATGGCCGCGGCGCGGGCGTTGCGGGAGCGGCTGGCCGATCCCGAGTACAAACAGCGCTTCGAGGAGTCTCTGGCGGGAAACCCGGGCGGCGACGATGACCTCCTGGACCGCCGCCTCGTTCCCGACCCGGCGCAGGCCAGGGTGCGGGTGTATGCCACCCAGTCGACGCACAAGACGCTGACGGCGTTGCGGCAGGGGTCGATGATCCATGTCTTCGATCAGGACTTCGACCAGAAGGTGGCGGAGCCGTTCCACGAGGCTTACATGGCGCACACCTCGACCTCGCCCAACTACCAGATCCTCGCGTCGCTGGACCTCGGTCGCCGACAGGTCGCGTTGGAAGGGGTCGAACTGGTGCAGCGGCAGATCGAGAACGCGATGCAGTTGCGTGACGCGATCGACAACCACCCCCTGCTCAGCAAGTACATGAGGTGCCTGCGCACTTCGGATCTGATCCCGGAGGAGTTCCGGCCTTCGGCCATCGCACAGCCGTTGCGCTCGGGCCTGCGCAACATGATGGCGGCCTGGGATCAGGACGAGTTCGTGCTCGATCCGTCGCGAATCACGCTGTACATCGGACCTACCGGTTACGACGGAGACACGTTCAAACGCCAACAGCTGATGGACCGCTACGGGATCCAGATCAACAAGACGTCGCGCAACAGCGTGCTCTTCATGACCAACATCGGCACCACGCGCAGCTCCGTCGCGTTCCTGGTGGAGGTTCTCGTCAACATCGCCCGCGAGCTGGACCAGAACATCTCCGAGATGAGTCTCGGTGAGCGCGAGCACTTCGCGCGCGCGGTCTACCGGCTTACCGAAATGTCCTTGCCGCTGCCCGATTTCAGCGGCTTTCACCAGGCTTTCCTGGACCACGGCGGAAGCGAACCGACGCCCGAAGGGGATGTCCGGCGCGCGTTCTACCTGTCCTACGACGACACCAATTGCGAATACCTGATGGGCGAGCAGATCATGGAGCGGCTCGACGCCGGGACCGACGTCGTGTCGGCGACGTATGTCACGCCCTACCCGCCGGGATTCCCGGTGCTGGTTCCGGGACAGGTGTTCAGCCGGGAGATCCTGCAGTTCATGCGTGACCTCGATACCCCCGAAATCCACGGTTATCTACCGAATTTCGGCTATCGCGTGTACACGCAGAAAGCCATCGAGATGGTCAGCGAGTCCATCGGGTTGACGACGCACAACGGTCACCGCGCCCCGGGGAGCACGGACGGGCCGGCACCGCAGAAGACGCCGAAGAAGAAGCCGGCCAAGCGCGGCGTGGCCAATGGCGAGGGGAACGTCCCGGAGGTCGGTCAGGACGAGCTGGTCGGCCAGCAGTACCCGGGTGACGCGGTGGACGCCACCGGCGCATAACACCCACCTGTGTGGGTTGACCGGCGGCAACCCCGCCGTGTCGAGACGAGTGAGGATGTCAGTTGGCATAGACTGGTCTTCGTCGCGCCGCCCGAAGCGACCCCGCAGCGGCGGCCTTGTCGAAAACCCATAGGGACCAAGCGAAATGGACCTCGACCGCATCACCTACCCCCTGCGACTGGCCCGGGGATCACACCAGCGGGGATCGGGTAGAGGGTGCGCCATGAACGCGATCTCATACATCGAGGGCGACGAGGAGGTCACCGACTTCCCGGCGACTTCGGCCCGCCCGTTGGCATCCTTCGTGCAGCAGTGCAACGACCTGCTGGCCGGGCCTGACGGCTATTTGTCGCCGCAAGACAGCCTTACCGTGCTCGACCTGGGATGGTTGACGGTCGGAACCGCGGAGGTCTCAGCCGCCGTCACTCACGCTTGGGTGACCAAACTGCTGATCAGCCCACCCTGGGGCGTCGTCCGGTACGCCGACGGCGCGGCGGCCGAGGCGATCTGGGCGATCGCCGAGCTGCGTCAACGGCTCAGCCCCGGCGAGACACCGCCGATAGCCGCCTGGGACGGCGCTGCCCAGGCCGCGCGAGCGATCGGCAGGGCGCTCCCCGTGTGCGCCGAGCGGTATGCCGTCCGGGCCGCATACCAGTCGACCGCGTTCGTCGAGACCGACGATTGGGACACGCTCGATGCCGTCACCGGCAACGCCCTGCGCGCGCACAGACTGGCAATCGGCAGTTCGGGTGCGGCCCCTGTCGTGGCGGTCACGCGCAACGCCATCCGCTCGTGGCGTCGTCTGGCCGGGTTGAGCGTTGTCAGCAACGCCCCGGCGCCGGCCGCCGGTGCCATGCGACAGCGGGGGATAGCGGCGGCGTTGGAGTTGACAACCTGAATCAGTTCTGACGGTGATCGTCTCGGCGCAGGCGCACGGCCCGCGTCACCGCTGTCACCAGCGCGAGCGCCGACATGCTGGAGAGGACCACCGCCGAGACCACAGACCCGACTGTGGTCAGTATCAGTGGTAGGGCGAAGCCGATGTAGGTCACCACGTAGAACACCCCGACGAGCGCTCCGCGGAGGCGTCGCGGCGCCGCGGCTTCGAGATCGATCAAGCCCTCGCGCAGACAAAGGCCCGATGCGCATCCCAACACCACGAACAGCGCCAGGCCCAGTGGCAGTGAGATGGCCTGCGGGGTCACGGCGGTCACCGCGTAACCGAGCGCGGCCAGCGCCGCGCCCGCGGTACCGGCGTGTGGCCCCCAGCGAAGCGCGCGTCCAGCGATCTGGATGAGCCCGCTCACGCCGTTGACTATCAGCGTCGCGGTGCCCGCCGCCAACGGCGCCGCCAGACCGGTGTGCACCCGGCCGGGGATCGTGATGAATCCCAGCGTCGCCGAGGCGAACACCCAGGGCGCCAACGGCAAGGCCCAACTCAGCGCCCGGGCGGTTCCCTGTGGCGCCGCGGCCGACGGCTCCCAGTCATGCGCCGTTGCCGGTCCGGATGCGCTTCCGCGGCGCACCGCCACGACCGAGAAAAACATCGCCGCCACGACGAGGACGGCGGCCAGCCCGAACGACCACCGGATGCCGGATTGGCCGGCCAGCGCGATCAGACCGGCGGCGAACGGCCCGATGGCGAAGCCCGCGAGCAGCACCGCTCCGGCGGCGGCCGCCCCCGCCGGGCCCTTCAAATCGGAGGCCCACGCGGTGCAGGAACTCATCAAGAGACCCACGCCGATTCCCACGACCAGCCGGCCCACCAGGAGCACGTCGGGGTGCTGCGAGAGCAGCATCGCCAACGTCCCGATCAGGGCGGCCGTCGCGCCCGCCAGCGCCACCGCCCGGCGGCCGAGCGCGTCGGACACCCGCCCGCCGACCAGCAGTCCGGGCAACAACCCCAGCGCGTAAATCGCGAAGATCGCGTCGAGCCGGGCCGCGTCGAGGTGTTGCCGGACGCTGATCAACGGCATCAACGCGACGAAGTGATTCGCGACCCAACCCGTTGCCAGCAACAGCGCCAAGACGCCGGCGAACGTCGCACGTACGCCCGCGGCCTGGGCCGGCGTCATCGACGCCGAGCGCGGTCGGCTTGCCGGACCGGTCGGCGCTTTCGACGAGAGCACGGGCTTCCTCCCCTGGGTTCTACGAGCGCGGGCGGGCGACGAAAGGTATTGGACACGGCGGCCTACGGAGTTATTCCCGCCGAGCGGCACAATGCACCCCCTGCACCCGCTGCCTCTCCGCCCTGCAAACGCGCCGGTTGCCGGTGCAAAGCGCAAGTGAGGTTTGAAATGAGCCGGTTTGGTGTACAGATACCGCACTGCGACACCAGGAGGGCAAATGATGAAGCAAATCGCGGCGGCCACGATTGCGCTCGCCGCGCTGTGCTCCGGCGCGTGTTCTGCCTCACAGGTGATCAACACCGGCGGCGACACCAAGTGCAAAGACTTCACCACGCAGGACGAAAAGAAGCAGAACGATGAGGTCAGCAAGATGCTCAAGGACAAGAGCGGCGCTGACCCCACCGGCGTGGAGATCTCCGCAACGCGGTTGTCGGCCACGACGTGGTGCCAGACGCTGGGCAAGCCGGACTCCAAGATCTCCGAGGCTCCCCACGGCTGACGGCCCGGTAGCCACTACCCGGGCCGAGTATCGGCCGGCGCGGTATGACAAGCGCGGATCGCGGCCTGGATACCCTTGGTGCGCTTGTGTTTCGGCGTTGCCCGCGCCGCCATCCCGCCGATGCGTCTACAGCGGCGGCACCGGCTCCGCTTCCGCAGGCACGGTCTCGTGTCGCCGGCGGCCGGCGTGCGCTTCGGCGCGCATCCGTTCGACCATGTGCGGGTAGTGCAACTCGAAAGCCGGCCGCTCGGAACGGATCCGGGGCAGCTCGGTGAAGTTGTGCCGCGGCGGTGGGCAGCTGGTCGCCCATTCCAGCGAGTTGCCGTGGCCCCACGGGTCGTCGACCAGCACCGGTTCGCCGAACCGCCAGCTCTTGAACACGTTCCATACGAACGGCAGCACCGAAACACCGAGAATGAACGCCCCGGTGGTGGACACCGCGTTGAGGGTCTGGAACCCGTCGGTGGGCAGGTAGTCGGCGTAGCGGCGCGGCATGCCCATGTCGCCCAGCCAGTGCTGCACCAGGAACGTGGTGTGGAAACCGATGAGGGTCAACCAGAAGTGCAGCTTGCCCAGCCGCTCGTCCAGCAGCCGGCCGGTCATCTTCGGGAACCAGAAGTAGATGCCCGCATAAGTGGCGAACACGATGGTGCCGAACAGCGTGTAGTGGAAGTGCGCGACCACGAAATAGGTATCGCTGATGTGGAAGTCCAGCGGCGGGCTGGCCAGCAGCACGCCGGTCAGGCCGCCGAGCAGGAAGGTGACCATGAAGCCGAGCGTGAACAGCATCGGCGTCTCGAAGGTCAGCTGGCCCTTCCACATCGTGCCTATCCAGTTGAAGAACTTGATCCCGGTGGGCACCGCGATCAGATACGTCATGAACGAAAAGAACGGCAGGAGAACGGCTCCGGTGGCGTACATGTGGTGGGCCCATACCGCGACCGAGAGCGCGGCGATCGCCAGCGTCGCGTACACCAGCGTGGTGTAACCGAAGATCGGCTTGCGGGAGAACACCGGGATGATCTCGCTGACGATGCCGAAGAACGGCAGCGCGATGACGTAGACCTCGGGGTGGCCGAAGAACCAGAACAGGTGCTGAAACAGGATCACGCCGCCGTTGGCCGCGTCGTAGACGTGCGCGCCGAGGTGGCGGTCGGCTGCCAGACCGAACAGCGCGGCGGTCAGCAACGGAAAGACAATCAGGACAAGCACACTGGTGACCAGGATGTTCCAGGTGAAGATCGGCATCCGGAACATCGTCATGCCGGGGGCGCGCATGCAGACGACGGTGGTGATCATGTTGACCGCGCCCAGGATGGTTCCCAGCCCGGCGACGATGATGCCCGTGATCCACAGGTCGCCACCGGCCCCAGGTGAGTGGACCGCGTCGCTCAGCGGGGTGTAGAAGGTCCAGCCGAAGTCCGCGGCCCCGCCCGGGGTGATGAACCCGGACGCCACGATGAGCCCGCCGAACAGAAACAGCCAGAATGAGAGGGCATTCAGCCGCGGGAACGCCACGTCGGGGGCGCCGATCTGCAGCGGCAGCACCAGGTTGGCGAAGCCGAATACGATCGGCGTGGCGTAGAACAGCAGCATGATGCCGCCGTGCATGGTGAACAGCTGGTTGTACTGCTCATTCGACAAGAATTGCAGGCCGGGGGCGGCCAACTCGGTCCGCATCAACAGCGCCAGCAGGCCGCCGATGAAGAAGAAGATGAAGCACGCGACGCAATACATGATGCCGATCATCTTGTGATCGGTCGTGGTGATCAGCTTGTAGAGCAGGCTGCCCTTGGGGCCCGTGCGCGCCGGAAACGGCCGGCGAGCTTCGAGGTGGGCGGCCGGCGGTGCTTCAGCGGTCACGTGCTACCTCCCAAGGGCCTGGCAAACTGGCCGTCCAAGTATCCGAGGCGGCGGTCGGCGAACCTAGGGCCAAACGTCCCTAACTCCGTGCGCTTTCTGCCTGGCACACCGCGGGAAGGGAAGCCTTCCCAACTCGCAGCCAACTTCGGAGCACCCTCAGGTGCGGTGTTGACTGCCGGGCCCGCGAAAGACGAACATCAACCCGCGCGGCGATCATCTCCAGTTCGGAGAGGCCGACACCCCTGGATCGGCAACCGCACCCGAGGAGAACCGTATGAGCACCCGGATCATGGACGAGGCCGCACGGCTTCTGGCGGATCCATCGGCCTACGCCGACGAGACGCGGCTACACCGGGCGCTGACCCATCTCCGCGCCCACGCCCCGGTCTCCTGGGTCGATGTCGAGGGTTACAAGCCGTTCTGGGCGATCACCAAGCACGCCGACATCATGGACATCGAGCGGCAGAACGACTTGTTCACCAACTATCCGCGGCCGCTGTTGATGGTCTCTGAGGGCGAGGACGTGCTGCGCGCCCAGATGGACGCCGGCATCGGCCTGCGCACGCTGATCCACATGGACGACCCCCACCACCGCGACATGCGAAAGATCGGCGCCGACTGGTTCAGGCCGAAGGTGATGCGGGACTTGAAGTGTCGCGTCGATGAGCTGGCCAAGATCTACGTCGACAAGATGGTCCAGAAGGGGCCCGAGTGCGACTTCGTCCAGGAGGTCGCCGTCAACTACCCGCTCTATGTGATCCTGTCGCTACTGGGGTTGCCGGAGTCCGACTTCCCGCGAATGCTCAAGCTCACCCAGGAGATGTTCGGCGGTGACGACACCGAGTTCCAGCGGGGCAACTCCACCGAGGACATCCTGGCCGTGCTGCTGGACTTCTTCAACTACTTCGCCGCGCTGACCGCGTCGCGCCGCGAGCATCCGACCGAAGATCTGGCCTCGGCGATCGCCAACGCCAGGATCGACGGTGAGCCGTTGTCGGACATGGATACCGCGTCCTACTACGTGATCGTGGCCAGCGCGGGCCACGACACCACCAGCGCCGGGATCGCCGGTGGCATGCTGGCGCTGCTGGAGAGCCCCGGTGAGCTGGCGCGGCTGCAACAGGACATGGGCCTGATGGGCACCGCGGTCGAGGAGATGATCCGCTGGGTGGTGCCGGTCAAGGAGTTCATGCGCACCGCGCAGGCCGACACCGAGGTGCGCGGGGTGCCGGTCGCGAAGGGCGAATCGGTTCTGCTGTCCTATGTTTCGGCCAACCGGGACGAGGACGTGTTCACCGACCCGTTCCGGTTCGACGTCGGCCGCGATCCCAACAAGCACCTGTCGTTCGGCTACGGGGTGCATTTCTGCCTGGGCGCCGCCCTGGCGCGGATGGAGATCAACAGCTTCTTCTCCGAGCTGGTCCCCCGCATCAAGTCGATCGAGCTGGCCGGTGCGCCGGAGCTGATGGCCACCACTTTCGTCGGTGGCCTCAAGCACCTTCCGATTCGCTACTCGCTGAAGTGAATCCGGAGGTTGTTCACGTGAGAACCAGCTCGTCGGGCAGCGCATCTTGCAGCACCGCCCGTGCGAGCAGCTCGCCCAGCAGCGGCCCGAACTTCATCAGGTTGCTACCGGCGAACGCGACGACGCGGCCGCGCCGTGCAATGGTCCAGCCGTCGCCGCCCGGGTCGAGCCACGGGGCGCGAACCGTCACGCAGTCCACCCGGCCCACCGGCGAGAGCGTCGGGAACAGCGCGCGCACGGTGACGGGGTCCGGCTCCTCCTGCCCGAACGCCCAGCGGCCGGTGCTGCCGAGCGGCAATCCGTAGCCCTCGGGCGCCGACAAGCAGGCCGTGCCGGTCGCGTCGGCGCCCTCGTAGGTGAACCGGGTGTGTGGGGCGAATTCGAACCCGAGCGGGCCGAACAGCACCGGGGTCTGCACTCCGGCGCAAACCAGGACGCGGTCCGCCTGCACGACGGTGCCGTCCGCAAGCGTCGTCTCGCCGTCGTCGGACACCCGCACCACCTCGCCGCGCTTGACGACGACGCGCCGGGCCAGGGCGACGAGCGCCCGGCGGATACGCAGGCTGCCGCCCAGCGGATCGAACACCCCGCCGTCCCAGGGCGCCGCCACAAACGGTATGCGCGAGGCGATCTCGGATCGGTCAAGCCACGAGAAGGGGGCGCCGGCTTCGTCCATCGCCGCGACGATGTCATCGCCGGCGCCTGCGGCGATGAAGCCCTCCGTGCCGAGCAGGCGCCCGGCGCCCAACTCGGATTCCCAACGCCGCCAGCCATCGCGAGCCCGCAGCGCGAGCGTGCACAGCATCGTGCGCCGATGCGCGATGCGGAAAATCCTTGCCAGCCCGGCGGATTGCTCGCCGAACGGTTCGCCACGCTCGAACACCACGGCGTCCCGGCCGCGCCGCGACAGCTCGTAGGCGGTCGCGAGCCCGCATATCCCCGCGCCTACGATCACGATCACGTTGGTCCCCCCGCGCTCAGAAAAAGAATCCCGCGTGCGGCGCGTCGGCCACGGCGAACAACCGGTCGGCGATCGCCAGCGCCGCCGGATCGTCGGTCCGGACAAGTCCGGCCGCCGCGAGACTGCGCCAGGTGGTGCCCCCGAGCAGAACGGCTGCGAGGCCCTCGACGCCGGCGTGCAGGCGGGCAGGTCGGTCCGTCGGTTCTGCGCCGCCAGCCGTCACCGCGAAGCGGGCCGAATTACGCGGCAGCAGAGGGTCATCCACCGCGACGGTCACCATCTCGTCGCCGGCGTATCGGCGCCCGGCCAGCGCCGCTTCGGCGTCGATGACGCGAAGCCACGTTTCGTCACGCACCGCGGTCACCCGCACGGCGCGCCGATCGACGAGCAACCAGGGCAGCGGATCGTCGACGGGCAGCATCCAAAACACCACGCGGTCGATGAGATCGAGCCCGAGCAGGAAGCGCAGCAGCCCGAGGTAGGCGTCGGGGGTGGGCGCGAAGAAGTCCTCGACCGCGATGGTGCGCTGGTCGCTGACGAACCACGCCTCGGTGTCGAGCGGGCGGTAGCGGGCGAAGCCCGACTCGGAGCCGGGATCGCCGCACACAGCGACATACGAAGGGCCCGGCGAGGATTCGGTGCGCATCCGGAGGCTCTGCCACCACACCTGCGGGCGGTCGATGGTTCCCGGGCGGGACGGGCGGTGTGTGGCGTAGATCCGCGGCAGGACGTCCCACGCCTCACCGACGTCCAGTAGTCGCACCGGGCCGCCGGTTCCCACCCCGGGCCGCAGCGTTGCCCGCGCCGTCTGGACCTCCAGCGTCTGCGACGAACTCGCCACGCCGTAGCCGAACCGCCCGTAGATCGTGGCCTCCGACGCGCGCAGCGTCGCGACCACCTCGCCCCGCGCGGCGATGTCGTGCAGCTGATGGCGGATCAGCTCGGTGGCGATGCCTTTGCGGGTGAACGACGGGAGCACCCCGATGCGGGTCACGGCGGCATGCCCGACGACGGCTCCGCCGGGCAGCGTGAGCCCGCTCGTCACGGCGTCGGCCGTGCCGACCAGCCGGCCGCCGGCGAAGGCCCCGACCGTGCGGCCGGCTTCGAGCAGCGTGCTGATCTGGCCGGGCGCCAGGTTCGACAGCGGCGGGAACCCGACCATCGCGGCGCGGAACACGTTGCCCGCGGCGATCAGGTCGTCCTCGCTGTCGAGGATGCGGATGTCGGTGGTCATGCCGCCATCATGTCGTGCGCCGCCGGCGGCGGCTCCGGCGCGGTGGCTAACGAATCTGCAGGCCGGTCAGCGCCCGCGAAATCACCAGGCGCTGAATCTCGCTCGTGCCCTCGAAGATGGTGAAGATCTTGGCGTCGCGGTGCATCCGCTCCACCGGATAGTCACGGGTGTAGCCGTTGCCGCCCAAGATCTGAATGGCCTCGTCGGTGACGTAGACCGCCGTCTCGCTGGCGACCAGCTTGGCCATCGAGCCCTCCGCGGAGTCGAAGCTCTGGTTGTTGCGGGCCATCCAGCCGGCGCGCCACACCAACATGCGTGCCGCGTCGATGCGGCTCTTCATGTCGGCCAGCTTGAACGCGATGGCCTGGAATTCGCCGATCTTGCGGCCGAATTGCTCGCGCTGGCAGGCATAGTCGAGGGCGTATTCGTAGGCGGCCCGCGCCACGCCGACGGCCATCGCGCCGACGGTGGGCCGCGTCCGCTCGAAGGTCTTCATCGCGGCCTGTCCGCGCGACGAGGCGCCCGACTTCACCCGGGCGATGCGCTCCTCGAACTTCTCGCGGCCGCCCAGAATCGTGTCCTCGGGGAGCCGCACGTTGTCCAGCACCACCTCGGCGGTGTGCGAGGCCCGGATCCCGTGCTTCTTGAACTTCTGGCCCTGCGACAGCCCGGGGGTGTCGGGCGGGATGACGAAGGTGGCCTGACCGCGGGTGCCGAGTTCGGGATAGACCGAAGCCACCACGATGTGCACGTTGGCGATGCCGCCGTTGGTCGCCCACGTCTTGGTGCCGTTGAGGACCCATTCGCCGGTCGCCTCGTCATAGCGCGCACGGGTGCGGATGGCGCCGACGTCGGAACCCGCGTCCGGCTCCGACGAACAGAACGCCCCGAGTTTGGGTTCGTCGGCGGTGCCGAACATCTCGGGCAGGAAGCGGCCCAGCTGCTCGGGAGTTCCGTTGCCCGCCAGCGCCGCTGCGGCCAGCCCGGTGCCCAGGATGGACAGCGCGATGCCGGCGTCGCCCCAGAACATTTCCTCGAATGTGGTGAGAAAGCCCAGGCCCGTCGGTTCGGCCGCCTGCTGCGCGAAGAAGTCGGGGGAGTACAGACCAACTTTCGCCGCCTCCTGGATCACCGGCCAGGGAGTTTCTTCGCGCTCATCCCATTCCGAGGCGGCGGGGCGGATCACGTCGGCGGCGAACTTGTGCACCCAGTCGCGCACCTCGATCACGTCGTCGCTCAGTTGCAGTGAAAATGTCACGGCTTCTCTCCTGAAATCGGTTGGTAGTTAACGGTTTCGGTATTGCGCGAGGACGCTCAACGTCTGGTTGACCCACGCCTCGAAGTAACGGTCTTCATCGATATTCCCTGGCAAGCGCCCGGTGAGCGCTTGCAGCGTCGCGGCGTAGGACAACGATCCGATCGCCGCCGCCGCGGTCGCCTCGGGATCGGGGATGCGCGTGCGTCCGGACCGATTGGACGCGGCCAGCTCGTCGGCGAAACGCTGATAGGCGTTGTCGGTGATGACCTGCCAGGTCTTCTCGTCGAGATCGCCCAGCTCGTCGGGCTCGCGCAGCATGACCCTGAGCAATTCCTCGCTCTGTTTCAGGTTGTCCCAGATCAGGCGGCCCGCGGTGCGCACCGCCTGTTCGACACTGGCCGGCTCCCCGGCGTCGAACTGCTCCCGCGCCGCCACGATGCTGTCGATCCGGTGGGCAACCGCGGCCTCCAGCAGCTCGCGCTTGGAGCCGAAGTGCTTGTACAGCGCGCCCGAACCGGGCGCCAGGCCGGACGCCCGCTGGATGTCGGCCACCGAGGTCGCCGCGTACCCCTTGGCGGCGAACAGCTTCAGCGCCTCGGCCAGGAGCCGGCCGCGTCCCGACGTCTGCATGGTGAGAGAGTACTCACTCACCTCGGATGACCGCAAATGGCGGTCGACGAACTAGCATCCGAACTGGTACTGGCCAACACGACGGGCGGAGGGCTACCGAGTGGCGCATCTGACGGGACAATCGTCTCGGACCCACGCCTCGACGGAGGACAGGGCCAAGGAAGCCACCGCCCGTCATGGCGCCGCCGGTGCGGGCCCGGCGACGGCGGACGACATTCCCTTGCTCGGCCACGTCCGGCTGCCGATGCGGGTGCTGTCGCTGCGCACCATCGTGATCGTCGCCGCGCTCGGGGTGATCGCCCTTGTCGTGCTGTTGGGAACCTGGGTCTGGGTCGGCGTCACCAACGACCAATACAGCCAGCTCGACCGCCGCCTGGATTCGGTGACCAGCCTGGGCGACATCAACACACTGATCAACAACGGGCAGCTCGACACCTCCGACCGGCCCATGCCGGACGGCAACCTGGTCCGCACCGCGCGCATCGGGGACGTGACGGTGTCCGTTCCCGGCAACATCGTGTTGCCGAAACTGCCGAACGGGTACGCCAACACCACCATCAACGGGGTGCAGTACCGGGTTCGCACCTTCACCGCCGGGCCGGCCTCGATCGCGCTCGCGGCCCCGTTGGCCGAGGCTCAACATCGCATCAACGAGCTGCACCTGCGGGTGCTGTTGATCTGCGGCAGCGTCATCGGCGGCACGGTGCTCGTCGGCTGGGTGATCTCGTTGATCATGGTCAATCCATTCCTGTTGCTGGCGCAGCAGGCGCGCGCCATCAACGCCCAGTCCAGCCCGGACGAGGTGCAAGTCCGTGGGGTGCGCGAGGCCGTGGAGATCGCCGAAGCCGTCGAGGGCATGCTGGCCCGCATCGGCAACGAGCAAGAGCGCACCAAGGCCGCACTCGAGTCGGCCCGCGACTTCGCCGCCGTCGCCTCCCACGAGCTGCGCACCCCGCTGACGGCGATGCGTACCAACCTCGAGGTGTTGTCCACCCTGGAGTTACCACCCGATCAGCGCAACGAGGTGCTCGGCGACGTCATACGCACCCAGAGCCGGATCGAGGCGACGCTGACGGCGCTCGAACGGCTGGCCCAGGGGGAGCTGACCACCGTCGACGATTTCGTGCCCTTCGACATCACCGAGCTCCTGGATCGCGCCGCCCACGACGCGCTGCGCATCTATCCCGGCGTCGACGTGTCTCTCGTGCCGTCGCCCACGGTGCTGATGGTGGGGCTGCCCACCGGCTTGCGACTGGTGATCGACAATGCCATCGCCAACGCGGTCAAGCACGGCGGTGCGACCGAAATCCGGCTCACCGTAAGCAGTTCCGGCGACGGCGTGGAGATCGCGATCGACGACAACGGCACGGGCATACCCGAAGACGAACGCACCGCGGTGTTCGCCCGCTTCTCCCGCGGGTCGACCGCATCCCGCTCGGGCTCCGGGCTGGGACTGGCACTCGTCGCCCAGCAGGCCGAATTGCACGGCGGCTCGGCCGCGCTGCACGCCAGCCCGCTGGGCGGCACGCGTCTGTTGCTCAAGCTCGCGGGCGACGGCCGCGGCCCGGCAGCCTGAGACCTAGGCAAGGCCCGCCGAAACCAGTTGCCTGACTCGCACTTTCGTCGTCGTGCTGGCGCGACGGGGCGAGTTGCCGGGCCAGAAGAACCACCGGCCCAGCAGCGCGACGACAGAGGGCACGACGAGTGCCCGCACGACGAGGGTGTCCAACAACAGCTGAGGCGCCGGAAGGCGGGGCGATCAGCTTTCACATGGGGGTGGCCTGCTGGGCCAGGTTCAGCAGGACGTAGGCGATGCAGAACAGGAAGTTCAGGACGACCAGGACCAAGCCGGCAAACATCAGCGATCGGGTGCCCTGACGCTTCAGGCGCTTGACCCGAGCGCCGCGCGCCTCACGGTTCAGTTCCATCGCGATCAACGCGAAATTGACATCCGTCACCTCGTCGTCCGCGACGGGGGCGCCGGCCACTATCTGTTGGAGCCGCTCGGGAGCGGTGTGCACGCCGACGCGCTCGAAGTGGTGGCACAGCCGTCGCGCACGCCTTCGGCCGAGAGCCTGACATCGCATCTGCACCTGATGCATGAGTTGCCGCCGTTCGTAGCCCCAAGCGTCGGACGCACTCGTCACAAGCCGGGATTCTAATTCGCCTATACCCGTTTTCGGGAGGTCTACAGCGATTACGTCGGCGCGTTTTCATCGCGGCTCATCCGCGCGGCGCCGGGCATGTCTTCGGAGAGATTCAAGTACCGCTCGAGGTTTCGGTGCATGTTGATCACGCGCCGTTCCTCGCTGGAGAGCACCAGGTGGGTGAAGCCGGGCTGGTGCATGCCGCGCTGCAGGCCGGCGAGCAGGCGGATGTCCTGGGTGAGCACCAGGCCCGGTTCGGCTTCGCCGGCTGTCGTGCGCACATCCGTCGGTTTGCTGCGCGGCGCGCCCGGGGCCATCCGGGTCATCAGGAACATGACGAGTTCCCCGTGATCGGGGTCCGGTCCGGGGCGCGAGCACATGACGGTCAGGTGGTCGGCGTTGGCCAGCAGCGTCATGTTGGGGAACACGTTGTACTGGTGCAGCCGGGTGATCCGGTCGGTGTCGGCCCAGTCCAGGTCCACCCCGCGGCCGGCCGCGAAGGCGCGCGTGCGCGCGGCGATCAAATCGGCGACCGTCTCTCCCGGCCGGCGTTCGTCGGCGGGGAACGGCGTGCCCTCGGCGGTGCCCATCAGCGCGCCCTGCGTGTAGACGTAGGCGTCCCACACTTCTTCGTCGGTGAGCGCACCGTCGAAGCGTGGGCTCTGCACCCCGTAGGGCTGGTCGGACTTGCCCGTGTGGCCCCAAATCTGTTGTGGCGCATGGATATCGTCGACACAGCGCAGCAGTTCGGGGTGTAGCGTCTGGATGTGGTAGGTCTCGCTGTAGCCGTCGGCGATCGTCTTCCAGTTGGCGTCGACGTCGACGGTGAGGGTGGCGTAGCAGCGGAAGTCGCTCAGGTGGCACCAGGCGACGTCGTCGGGCACCGCCTCCAGGTACTCGGCCAACGGCATCGCGCCGGGGTCGAGGTTGACGAAGACCAGTCCCTCCCAGGTGTCGACCCGGGCCGGCACCAGCGGAAAGTCGGACATGCGCAGCGAGCCGAAGCCCTTGCGGTCGGGCACCCGCTTGAGCGTGCCGGCCAGGTCCCAGGTCCAGCCGTGATAGCCGCACTTGAGTTCGCGCAGCCCCGACCCCGAGCCCGCACACAGCGTGTTGCCGCGGTGGCGACAGGCGTTCTGGAACGCGCGAAGTTCGCCGTCGTCGCCGCGCACGATGAGCACCCCGTACGGGCCGCAGCGGTAGTCGAAATAGTCGCCCGGCTCGGCGACGTGGTCGACCATGCAGGCCAGCTGCCACACCTTCGGCCACATCCGCTCGATCTCGAGTGCGGCGAACTCCGGGGAGTAATAGCGCTCCGCCGGCACCAGCGTCGGGCGCTCGGGCGGGGTGCCGATCGCGTCCTCATCGCGGGTGCGGGCCGGATTGCGCGCGGCCGTCGCCATGGCCGGCCCTCAGCGGGCTCCGCGTACCAAGCGGCCCGGTCGCGCGCCGGTGTCGGCGTCGTTGCGCCGGGTGACCGTCCCGCTGACGATCGTGGCGGCGTAGCCGCTCGCCCGCTGCAAGATCCGGTTTCCGCCCGCCGGCAGGTCCCAGGCCATCGCCGCGGGGTGCAGCCTGAGTGCCTCCAGGTCGATCACGTTGATGTCGGCCTTCTTGCCCGGCTCGATGGTGCCGCGATCCGTGAGCCCGAACAGCTGGGCGGTGTCGCGGGACTGCTTACGGATCACGTACTCCAGCGACAACTTGTCGCCCCGGTGGCGGTCGCGCGCCCAGTGCGTCAACAGGAACGTGGGATACGAAGCGTCGCAGATCATCCCGCAGTGCGCGCCGCCGTCGGACAGCCCGAGCACCCCGGCGGGGTGCAGCATCATCTCACGGATCGCGTCGTGGTTGCCGTCGGCGTAGTTGTAGAGCGGGAGCATCAGCATGGCGGTCGCGTCCGACTCGAGCATGAGGTCGTAGAGGGTGGACAACGGGTCCTCCCCGCGCGCCCTGGCGATCGCGGCGACGGTGCGGTCCGGGGTGGGCTCGTAGTCGGGCGGGTCGCCGAGCGCGTACAAGCGGTGCAGTGAGTGCTGCACCAGGGCGAACATCCCGTCGAACAACAGCGTCGGATCCGCGGGCAGGTCGTCCTCGGAGAGAATCGCGGCCTTCACGGCGGGATCGGCCAACCGCTGCGCGAGCTCCTCGCGGCCGCATTCGGCCGCCAGCCGCCGGTAGGTGGGCCGGTGGCTGAACCCGTGGTGGCCCTGGAAGCCGATCATCATGCCGAACGGACGCGCGGCGATTTGCGGGTACAACCGGCTGCCCGACGCGTGGGCGTCGGCCGACAGGTCCAACATCTCGCGCCACAGCTTCGGGTCGGCGTCCACCTGGATGAGGGCGAACGACACCGGCCGGTCGATCTCGCCGCCCAGACGCCGCATCCACTCGAGCTCCTTCTTCGGGGCGATGATGTCCTCGCCCGCGGCCCCCTGCGGGGCCAGCTCGAACACGGCCCGGCCGCCGGCGGCCATGGCCCGCCCGAGACCGAACAGTTCGTCCTCGGCGGCGAAGGTGCCGGGCACCGGTTCACCGTCCATCGCGCGGTGGCCCATCGTGCGCGACGTGGAGAAGCCGAGGGCGCCGGCTTCGATCGCTTCGGTGACGAGCCGGCCCATCGCCGCGATGTCCTCGGGAGTGGCGGGTTCGTTGCGCGCCCCCCGCTCGCCCATCGCGTAGGCGCGGATGGCGCCGTGGGCGACCTGGCTGCCCACGTCGATCGCGAACTTCTGCTTGCCGATCGCGTCGAGGTACTCCGGGTAGGTCTCCCAGCCCCACGTGATGCCCTCGGTCAGGGCCGTGCCGGGGATGTCCTCGACGCCTTCCATCAATTCGATCAGCCACTGTTCGCTGCCGGGCCGCACCGGCGCGAAGCCGACGCCGCAGTTGCCCGTGACCACCGTGGTGACCCCATGACCGCTGGACGGTTCGAGCAGCCCGTCCCAACTCACCTGCCCGTCGTAGTGGGTGTGAATGTCGACGAAGCCGGGGGCCACCACATGCCCTGTCGCATCGATGGTTTCGGCGGCCTCACCGCCCATCTCGGGGTCGCTCGCGCCACGCCGGACGACGTCGACGATCACGCCGTCCTTGATGCCGACGTCGGCGCGGTATCGCTCGGCGCCCGTGCCGTCGACGACCGTGCCGCCGGTGATCTTCAGGTCGAACATGAGGGCCTCTCCTTGTCGCCGGGCGGTCTCGCCGTCAGACACGCGGCATTACGCTACGCTGCGTAGCGTAAGTACGACGATATGCCTCCCGATGGTTCGAGTCAATGAATCGCGCGAAGTTCGCGGCCGGGCGCCGCGCTGGTGCGACCGCGCCGGTGCTACAAAGAACTTCGCAGTGCCGCAACGGTTTCCAGGTCATCGAGCGCGGCCACACCGCGCCGCAGACCCTCCATGGCGATGCCTTCGACCTGCATTCCGCCCATCCCCGCGGTGATCAGCGGGGCCACGTATGCGTACAGGGCACCCTGTCGGTACCGCAGCCACAGGTCCTCGCGGTCCAGGTCGGGGCCGCCGGCCGCCGCCAACGCGCGCCGGTAGTCGTCGAGCAGGTCGCGTTGAGTGGCCCGGCGATCCTCCGGCGTCAGGCTGGTGATCAGCGTGTACGCCAATTCGCGCGAGGGGTGTCCGCGCCGCACCGCCTGCCAGTCCAACAGGCCCGCCTTGCCGCCGTAGAAATACATGTTGCCGGGGTGGGCGTCGCCGTGCATGACCGTGTGCGGTGGAGTGTCGATCAGTGCGGCGACGGCGCGATAGTTGTCGGCGATGAAGCGTCCGTTCTCGACGGGGAAGGGGCTGCGGTCGGCGAGTCGCTTCATCGACGCGTGCATCAGCGATCCGGTCAATAGCGATGTGACGTCGCCCGACGGGGTGTACAGCCAGCCCAGCGGGCCGCGCCCGTCGCGCGGCAGGCGGCCCCAGAAGGTGGCGTGCAGGTCCGCCAGCAGCTCGATGATGAGGCTGGCCTGGTCGGGCGAGATCGGGTGCAGGGTGTCGGGGAATTCGCACGCCGCGGCGGGCAGGTCTTCCAGGACCAACAGGTACCGGCCCGTCCAGGCGTCGAACGCCGCGCCGTACGCGTATGGGAGACCGGTGAGCCGCGGCGCGAGTTCGTTGTAGAAGCGCACCTCGGTCTGGCCCAGCCGGCCGAGTTCACCCATCAACCGGGTGGCGGCAGTTGTGGCCGCGACCTTCACGAACACCGACTCGGGGACGTCTTTCCCCGTCAGCACCAGCCGCGCCCGCGACGACGTCCCCGCATCCCGGTCGAGGACACGGACCGACCTGACGGTCGTCCCCAGGATCTTCGACAGGGTTCCGGCGTCGATGTCTTCGACGGTGCGGGGCAGCCCCAAGCGCGCGCCCAGCACGGCGTCGGTGGTCGCCCGGCGGACCCCCTGGCCCAGGTGGGCGGCCAGGCCGACGACCGAACGAGCCTGTCCCGCAGCGTTTTTCATATGCATCCGTCCTGCGCATGCGTCACCGGCGAGTGGGGTCGCGGAATCGGCACCGCGCCCCGTCGGACGAAACTAGACTTACGTCCGAACTTCAGACAATACCGGGTTTTTGTCTGATTGTTGGCACCATGGCCCGCACCACGAATTGCTCGACGAACTTGCGCTTGTCGGCCACCGGCCGGTGCCGCCAGGACGGAGCCAGCAAGAACAGCGTCGTGGCGTGCAACCACTGCACGATCGACCGGGGCTCGAGATCGTCGTAGAGGCGCCCTGCCGCTTTCCACCGGTCCAGCAAGGGCTCGTAGTGTCGCAATAGCAGCTGCACGACGGGTTCCGAACCCTTCTCCAGGGCCGTAGCCACCGCGGTGCTCTCGGCGGCGAACAGCGCCTCGTTCAGCGGATTGCCGTCCACCGACTCCACCCGCGCCAGGACCATCTCGGGCACGGAGCGGACGGGGTCGTCGGGCGCCGGCAATGAGCGCACCAGATCACCGAGCGCCCGGTCCACCCGCATCAGCATCAGGCCCAGCAAGACATCGTCGCGGCCCGGGAAGTACCGGTATACCGTGGACCGCGACACCCCGGCCTCGTCGGCCACTTCGCCCATCCGGAACTGGGTGTTGCCGCGGCGGACGATGCAGCGGCCGGCGGCGTCGAGGATTCGTCTGCGGGCCTCCTCGTCGTCGAGGATGGCGCGGTCGTCGCCCCACCACCGGCTCGGCTCCATGGCGCCGATGCTACGGGATGCGTTGTGCTACTTCGCTATCTGATGTGCGGGGTATCCGCAGGCCGAACGAGCGCCGACGAATGATGTTGCGGGACAAACGGTCAGCCCTCCAGCACGGGCGAGCACTGTTCAGGCACTGGACCGCTGGTTGCGCTGCGACAGCCCCGTCCAGACCAGGGTGACCCGCGTCCCCGGTGGGGTGCGGTCGATGGTCACCCGGTCGGCGAGCGCCCGCATCAGCGGGATGCCGCGACCGCGGATCTGCGGTTGGGGCGGCAGGGCGACCGCCCCGGGGCGGGTCGGGCGCCAACGGCCGCGGTCGGTGATGGTGACGGTGAGCGTGTCGGCGTCGTGGTCGTAGGCCGCGCTGAGTTCCACGCCGCCGCGCCGCGGGGCGTCCAGGTACGCGAATTCCGCGGCGTTCGCCAACGCTTCGTTCACCGCGAGTAGCAGGTCGTTGGTTCGCTCTGCGCCCAGGGCGAAGTGCCGGTCGAGCCAAAGCCGGAACTCCGCACGCGTCCGGGCCGCGCTTCGCGCATCGGCGGGCAGGCGCCGGCGTACGAAGCGGGATCGGTCGTCGACGTCGGACACCTCGTCCGGCCCGTCTTCAAAGCGCCCCATGTCCCCACTATGTCCCCTTGGCATCCTCACTCGCTCGAGGTTCAACCACCGGCGATGCGGCTCAGCGCGCTGTCGAGCGTGCTGTAGAGCGACAAGATGCTGTCCAGTCCCATGAGCTTGATGGGTCTGCTGGTGGCCGGCCCGTTCGCGACGACCGCGAACTGGGTGGGTGGCGCGACCTCGGCCTGCGCCGTCACCAGGACCGTCATCCCGGCGGAGGCCAGAAAGTCCACTTTGGTCAGGTCAATGACCAGCGCCGGCGGTCCGGCGGCCAGTGTGGTGCGTATCGCCTCGGCCAACTGAGGTGCGCTGAGCATGTCCACCTCGCCGGAGACGGTGAGCACGACCGCGCCGTCTACCTGGTCTTTTCCCACCTCAAAGGTCGTCGGATCGACTGAATTGCCGGATTGTTCGATCATGCTTCTCACTCACATTCGCCCCGCCCGGGACACCGAGAATCAAACAGCCATTGCCAAGCCGGGGCTGTCGACTCAACCCGCGTAATACGCCCTTCTGGGGCGAAACACTCCATCTCTTCTGCACCGCTAGGCGGAGGCGCAGCCGCACGTGCTCAGTCGATTTTAAGCCATGCCGAAAACGGCGCTTGCAGCCGTCGCGCTGTGACCAACCCGACTGAACGAATCCCGGCGCCCCGACGTGGTCCGGGTGTGCGCCACGACCGCCGCAAAAGTTGCGCACGGCAGCCTCCCGTGGGTGAATGCGACCACCGAGTTCGTTCCCAGGCTGTGCGGCTAGGCCCGGATATGCGGGAAAGGACGGTGGGCATGGAGCCCGGCGATCACGATGGCAGGCCCGACGACGAAACCGCTGACATCAAGCCCGCGCCTCCCCGCCGCGTCGCCCTGACCCGACGAAGCGCGTTGCTCGGCCTGGGTGCCGTCGCCGGCTTCGCGGCGGTGGATGTGGGCGGGTTCGCCTACGCCGGCGGCTGGCTGCGGCCGGACACGTGGACGCCGCCCACCCCCTCGAGGTTCGCCGATCGCTTCGAAGCCATCTACGGCCGCCACGACGGCTTCCGGCGAAACCATGCCAAAGGGCTGGCCGCCACCGGATCTTTCGCGAGCAACGGGGCGGGCGCGGCCATCTGCCGGGCCGCGGTCTTCCGGGCGGGCACCGTTCCGCTCGTCGGCCGGTTTTCGCTGGGCGGCGGCCTGCCGGACCAGCCCGACAAGCCCGACACCGTGCGCGGGCTCGGCCTGTTGTTCGAGGCGGGCGGCCAGCAGTGGCGCACCGCGATGATCAACCTGCCCGTGTTCACCGACAGCACCCCCGAGGGCTTCTATGAGCGGATCCTCGCGTCGAAACCGCAGCCTGGAACGGGCAAGGCCGACCCGCAGAAGATGGCCGCATTCCTCGATCGGCATCCCGAAACCGTCGCCGCGATGAAGATCATCAAGCAGTCACCGCCCAGCGCCGGGTTCGCGGGCAGCACGTTCTACGGGCTGAACGCCTTCTGGTTCACCAACGGCGCCGGCGCCACCGTTCCGGTGCGTTGGTCGGTGGTCCCGCAGGATGCCGGCGGCGCCGGGGCACCGCAACCACCGCGCGGCAAGGACTACCTGTTCGACGACCTCATCCGGACGCTGGCTCAGCGACCCCTGAACTGGCGGCTGATGCTCACGATCGGCGAGCCGGGCGACCCGACCAACGACGCCACCAAGCCGTGGCCGCAATCGCGGCGGTCCATCGACGCCGGCACCATCACCATCACCGCGGTGCAGACCGAGGAGGCCGGGAACGCCCGCGACATCAATTTCGACCCGCTGGTGCTACCGGACGGCATCACCGCGTCCGACGATCCGCTGCCGCCGGCGAGATCGGCGGTCTACGCGCGCTCGTTCACACGCCGCGCCGAGGAGCCCAAGTCGCCCAGCGAGGTCAACGTGGCCCGGGTGCTCGCATGACCACCCAGGCGAACGAAACCACCACCGCGCCAAAGCGTTTCGCGCTTCCCTCGCGGATACTGCACTGGCTGATGGCGCCGATGGTGATCGTGCAGCTGCTCATCGGAGTGATCATGATCGCCTCGTTGAGCTACTACCCGCTGCTGCTGGCCATTCATCGACCGTTGGGGGTGTTGATCCTCGCGTTCGCCGTCGTGCGGCTGGTGAACCGGCTCACCCACCGGCTGCCACCGTTCCTGGCCACCATGAGCCGCGCCGAACGCCGCATCGCGTCGTGGTCGGAATATCTGCTGTACGCGCTGTTGCTGCTGCAGCCACTGATCGGGTGGGCAATGCTGTCGGCGGCGCGGTTCCCCATCACCCTGGCCGGGCCGGTTCACCTGCCCGGCATCGCGCCGCACAACCTCGACCTGTACGCGGTGCTCCGCCAGGCCCACAACGTGGGCGCGTTCCTGCTGTTCCTGACGTTCACCGCGCACGTCTGCGCGGTGCTGTTCCACACGCTGGTGCTGCGCGACGGGCTCCTGGACCGGATGGCGGTCTGGCCCACCGGACGCGCCACCCGGCAAGAGCCGGATGAACGCCGCTGATCAGCATGTGACGGCGTGACCTACGAGAGGGACCCCACCGGCCGCGATCGACCCGTACAACGGCTTCGTCTCCGAGGGCGGGACGGTGCCATCCGCAGCGCGGACGAGGTCATGGACGCGCTGAAGCCGCGCTGAAGTGAGGACCGCAGCGGGTATACGCGGGGTGTTCGGGCGAGACCAGCTTGCCCAGTCCTGGTGATGGCCTGCCTGCTCGCGCCCCGATGAGACGAATATGATCGGCACCCGACAGTGCCACGAGGGAGTGGGGAAGTTCCATGCCGAACCAGCAGCAAGCCGACCGGATGACATCGGGCAAGGGATTCATCGCAGCGCTCGACCAGAGCGGGGGCTCGACGCCCAAGGCGCTGCGCCTGTACGGCATCCAGGAGGACGCGTACTCCTCCGAGGAGGAGATGTTCGACCTGATCCACGAGATGCGCTCGCGGATCATCACCTCTCCGGCGTTCAACGGCGACCGGGTGCTGGCGGCGATCCTGTTCGAGCAGACGATGGACCGCGACATCGAGGGCAAGCCGTCGACCACCTACCTCTGGGAGACCAAGGGCGTGGTGCCGATCCTCAAAATCGACAAGGGCCTGGCCGAGGCGTCCGACGATGTGCAGGTGATGAAGCCGATCCCGGGCTTGGACGACCTGTTGGAGCGGGCCGTGAGCAAGGGTGTCTTCGGCACCAAGGAGCGGTCGGTGATCGGCGGGGCCAACCAGAAGGGCATCGCCGCGGTGGTCGCCCAGCAGTTCGAGCTCGCCCGTCAGGTGTTGTCGCACGGCCTGGTGCCCATCATCGAACCCGAGGTCACCATCTCGATCCCGGACAAGGCGCAGACCGAGGACATCCTGCGGGACGAGATCACCAAGCAGCTCGAAGCGGTGCCGGACGGGCAGCGCGTGATGCTCAAGCTGAGCCTGCCCACCGAGGTCAACTTCTACCGCCCCCTCATCGAGCACCCGAAGGTGATGCGGGTCGTCGCCCTCTCCGGTGGCTACTCGCGCGACGAGGCCAACGCGCTGCTGGCGAAGAACACGGGGCTGATCGCCAGCTTCAGCCGCGCGCTGACCGAGGGGCTTTCGGTCGACCAGTCCGACGAGCAGTTCAACGCCACGCTGGACAAGTCGATCCAGTCGATATACGACGCGTCGGTCGGCGGCTGAGGCCGGGACGGGCGACTACTGCGAAATTCATTCGCACCGAGGCACGTTGAGTCGATCGCTCAATAGCGATGGTTGGCCATGGGCGGTCCGCCCTCGCCGCCATCGCCCTCGTCTGACACCACAGCGGGCACCAGTTCGCTCGTCACCAGCCCCTCGTCGCGGGTGAGTTCGTCGACCACGTCGAAGCACTCGGCGATGTTGGCCGGCGTGTCGATGACGATCGTGACCACCGGGACGCGACGGCGCAGTGAGAGCAGCTTGTCACCGTGGGGTTGGTGGTCCCCGTGGTAACCCCAGATGCCGCGGATCACCGTCGCGCCGTCGGGCGTTTCACGCTGACGGAGCCGCTGGACGATCGCGCGGTGGATCGGCAGCCCGCCGTGCAGGGCCGATTCGGACGTGTAGATCATCAGCTTCTGCCACAACGGCAGGCCATGTTCGTCGACACCGGGCAACGCGTGCGGCCGTTCCAGTAACTCGCCGTCGCGCTTGCACACCCGCACGCGTTCGAGCGTGAACATCGGCCGCCTCAGCAGCTTGCCGAGTTCCGGCAGCAGCGGACCGATCCGGTCGCCGTACCCCACGGCCACGACCATCATCGGCACGTTGGCGTTGCGGCCGAAGAAACGCGCGCGGTGCCGCTGTCCGTGAGTGACGCCGTCGACACCCAGGAACACCGATGCCCCGGCGATGCGGCGGCGGTGCATCAGGTCGCAGACGGCGATGTAGGCCGGCACACCGTCGACGCGCTCTTTGCGGCCTACGTAAATCGTCAACTTCACCGCCTCACGCAACTCGTCAGGGAGCTCCATCGGCGCGAGCCCGTCGCGCAGCAGACGCGCGCGTTCCAAGGTGAGCAGGCCGCGCTTCTTGATGGTCAGCACCGGGTCGAGCAGCGCCTCGATCTTTGATTTGGAGTCGACCGCGACGATCGCCACCGGCGGATCCTCGGACAGCGTCAGCGACTCATCCGTCCGCAGGTGGCGCCCCGTTCCGAATCCTCCGATGCCACGCAACACCACGCCGCAGGCGATGCGGTGCTGCGCATAGAGGCGGAGCAGCACGTCGGAGACGAAGCCTTCGTCGGTTCGTCGCCGCTCGGCCAGATAGGTGGTGAGCTTCAGACAATCTTCGTCCACGGCCGCTCCTCAGGCGTAGAACCCGCCAAAGCTTAACGGGAGCCCGAACGCGGCCGGCGACGTGTGCCGGTCGGTTCCCGCGGTGCGCCGCCCGGGCCTTGCGGATTCGGGACCAATTCCTCTGCCGGAATCCGGCGAAACGCCACTAATCTCATGTCTGCCTTGGTGATTCGCATCAAGGACCGTTACAGGGACGTTAACACTGGGTGGCCGCAAGCCCACGAAGCGAGGAGCCCGTCGTGCCGAGTGAGCGCATGGCCGACCGGTTGCAGGGCACCCCGCACGGCGCACGGCCGTCGGCCGAGACCGACAGCGACCGGCGACTGGTGGGTCTGCTCGGCCGGGTCGACGGCCTGCTGGCCCGATTGTCGGATGCCGAACTCTCCTGGGCAGAATGGCTGTCCGCCGTCGCGCCCGAGCACCGGCCGAGCGCGCGGAACCTGGTGCACTACTGGGCGATTCGCCAGTTCGACCTGCGGGACCTGCAGACGGGCCTGGCGGTGTTCGGCCTTTCTTCCCTGGGCCGCAGCGAATCACACGTCCAGGCCACGCTTTCAGCCGTTCGCTCGGCGATCGCCGCCATCGTGGCGGGAAAGTGGCAGCCGCCGCCACCGTCGGCGGTTCCCATCGAGCAGGGGCCGGAGATATTGCGGCGGCGCACGGTCGAGTTGCTGGGCTCCCAGCCGCCGCATCGCGTGACGCGCATCATGGTCACGCTCCCCTCGGAGGCCGCGACCGACGCCGACTTGGTCCGCGGGCTGGTGCAGCGCGGAATGAACATCGCACGGATCAATTGCGCACACGACGATCCACCGGCGTGGCGGGCGATGGCACACCACGTCCGGGACGCGGCGGCGCGTTCGGGTCAAACATGCCTGGTGGCAATGGATCTGGCGGGGCCAAAGCTACGGACCGGTCCACTGGAGCCGGGACCCCGTGTTGTCAAACTGCGTCCGCGGCGCGACACCCTCGGCCAGGTCGTCACCCCGGCGCGGGCGTGGCTGACGTCGACCGAGGAACCGATGCCCGCTCCCGAAGCCGGCATGACGGTGGTCACGGTGCCGCGACCGTGGCTGGCCGGCCGCGCCGCCGGCGACGTACTGGTCTTGCGGGACGCGCGCGGGTCCGCGCGTCGACTGGCGCTCGAGGTGGTTGACGAGCCCGCTTCGGGTGGCTTCGTGCTGACCGCGCGCAAGACCACGTACCTGGAAACCGGAACGGTGCTGCGGGCCGACGGCGGCGGGGAACCGACCGAAGTGGGTCCGCTCCCCGAGACGGAGCAGAGCTTGGCATTGCGCGCGGGCGGCCTCTTGCAGCTGACCCGCGACTGCTCACCGGCCCCGGTCGCCCGGGGCCAGGCCATCCCTCGGATCGGTTGCACGCTGCCGGAGGCCTTCGACCACGCCCAGCCGGGCGATGCGGTCCACTTCGACGACGGCAAGATCGGCGGGCGGGTGCTCACGGTCGACCGTGACGTCCTCACCGTGCGCATCGATCACCCCGAGCAGGGCGAAGCCCGCCTGAAGGCGGGCAAGGGCATCAACATGCCCGACACCGACTTGCCGATCTCGGCGCTCACCGAGCGCGACGTCGCCGACCTGTCCACCGTGGTGGAACTGGCGGACCTGGTCGACATGTCGTTCGTTCGCATCCCGGCCGACGTCGAGCGGTTGCTGGGTGAGCTCGATCGCCTCGGTGGAGACGATCTGGGCATCGTGCTCAAGATCGAAACCCGGCGCGCCTTCGAACACCTGCCCCAGCTACTACTCACCGCGATGCGCCGGCCGCGGGTCGGGGTGATGATCGCCCGGGGCGATCTTGCCGTCGAGTGTGGCTACGAGCGGATGGCCGAGCTGCAGGAAGAGATTCTGTGGCTGTGCGAGGCCGCCCACCTCCCGGTGATCTGGGCGACCCAGGTACTGGAGCAGCTCGCGAAGACCGGGCACCCGTCGCGCGCGGAGATCAGCGACGCGGCGATGAGCGAGCGGGCCGAGTGCGTGATGCTGAACAAGGGCCCGTACCTCGACGACGCCGTCACCGTGCTCGACAACATCATGCGGCGAATGGCGGAGCACTACTACAAGAAGAACGCGTTGTTGCGTCCGTTGCGGTCATGGTCGGCGGCGCGACCCGAGCGCTTCGACGATGAATCGGGTGGTGCGTTCGGCCCGGCGCCGTGAATACTGTTGCGGCTCAGACAATATCGGAAATACCACGCCGCCGACGATCGCGTCCGCGGCTGATTCGGCCGCGGCCGCATCGACGCCGTCGGCGATCAGCCGGGCCCGTACGCTGTCGTGCAGCGGTGCGCTGAACCCGGCGCGCAGCTTGACCGCGGTGTCCTCGTGCTCCATGCCGGCGACCGTCAGTATTCGCAGCATGGCCATGCCGCGCGCCGTCGTCAGGCTCGCGACGAGCTTGCCCACCCACCGCACCAGGTCTGCGGACACGTCATCGGTGTGGTCGACCGAGGCCAGGATCTTGTCGGCATCCTCCAGCATGACGTCGGCGACGAGCGCGGGGCGGCTCGGCCACCAGCGATAGATGGTTTGCTTTCCCACGCCGGCCCGGGCCGCGACCGCCTCGATGGTCAGGCCGTCGAATCCGCGCTCGAGCAGCAGCTCCCTCGTGGCGGTGACGATGGCCGTGCGCGATTTCTCGCTGCGGCGCCGTGGCGGGCCCGCCCGGACGAGATCGCTTGGCATGTGGTGATCCTCACTGCTGACTGGCCCGCTTTACATATCCTGACCCGCCCCGTAGTCTGCCACAAGACGAGACGGTTCGTCTTGTATGGGGAAAGGGTAGCGGTCTTCGATGGCGTGTCGTCTCAGCCGCGCGGGGCCCCCATGACGCTGGGCCTCAGCCCGGAGCAGCAGGCCCTCGGCGACTCCGTCGTCCAGTTCGCTGCTCGGCACGCCCCGATCGCCGACACCCGCGCCAGTTTCGACGCGCTGGCCGCGGGGCGGCTCCCGGCGTGGTGGGACTCCTTGGCCGCAAACGGTTTTCACGCGGTACACCTCCCGGAGCGCCTCGGCGGCCAGGGCGGACGACTGATCGACGCCGCCTGCGTCCTGGAAGCGGCGGGCAAGACGTTGCTGCCGGGACCGCTGCTGCCGACGGTGACGACGGGAGCCGTTGCGCTGCTGGCCGATCCGACACCGGCCGCCGAATCATTGTTGCGTGATCTCGCATCCGGTTTACCCGCGGCCCTCGTCCTTCCCGACGGCAGCGACTTCCGGGTCAGCGCCGACGGCGACGGGTGGTTACTCAGCGGGGAGTCGGACGTCACCGCGGGCCTGTGTTCGGCGGGGGTGATCCTGGTCGCCGCCCGGTCGGAGGGCGGCGACATCGTCTGGGTGTCGGTCGACACCGAAAACTCGTCGGCCGTTGTGGAATCGATTCGCGGAACCGACCTGGTCTGCGATGTCGGAATCTTGCGGCTGAACGACTATCGCGGCCCCGGGTCCGCGGCGTTGACCGGTATCGACGCCGAACGCGCGCGGTGCGTCGCCGTGGGGCTGGTGGCCGGCATGACGGCCGGCATCGCGCAGTGGTGCGTCGAAGCGGTCACGGCGCACCTGCGCACGCGGGAACAGTTCGGCAAGGTGATCGGGACCTTCCAGGCGCTGCAGCACAGCGCGGCGATGCTCTTGGTCAACAGCGAGTTGGCGACCGCGGCGGCCTGGGACGCCGTGCGTGCCGTCGACGAGCCGCCCGACCAACATCGCCTGGCCGCAGCCGGGGCCGCGGTGACTGCCGTCTCGCCGATCCCGGATCTGGTGCTCGATGCCCTGACGATGCTCGGCGCCATCGGTTTCACCTGGGAACACGACGTGCACCTCTACTGGCGGCGGGCGATCAGCCTGGCGGGATCGATCGGTCCGGCTAATCGCTGGGCCCGGCGCCTGGGTGAACTGACGCGCACCCGGCAACGCGACATGTCGGTCAATCTGGGCGACGCCGAGTCGGACTTCCGGTCCTGGGTCTCCGAGACGCTGGATGCGGCAATGCAGTTGCGCAACGACACACCGGCTCCGCACGGCGATTACCCGGACCAGGCCTCCGGGCCGCAGCGCACACTGCTCGCCGACGCCGGTCTGCTGGCGCCGCACTGGAAGGCGCCGTGGGGCGTCGATGCGGGTCCGCTCAAACAGCTCATCATCGACGAGGAGTTCGCCAGGCGACCCGGGCTGGTGCGGCCGTCGCTCAACATCGCCGAGTGGATCCTGCCCTCGGTACTCGCCGCCGCGCCAAAAGAGCTGCAGGAAAGGCTGATTCCGCCGACCCAGCGCGGCGATATCCATTGGTGCCAGCTGTTCAGTGAGCCGGGAGCCGGCTCGGACCTCGCGTCGCTGGCCACCAGGGCGACCAAGGTCGACGGCGGCTGGCGGATCAACGGCCACAAGATCTGGACGTCGCTGGCGCAGTACGCCGACCTGGGAGCGCTGCTGGCGCGCACCGACCCCGAAGCGAGCAAGCACCGCGGCATCGGTTACTTCATCGTCGATATGAAATCGCCCGGCGTCGAAATCCAGCCCATCAGGACGGCGACCGGTCAGGCGCACTTCAACGAGGTCTTCCTCAACGACGTCTTCGTCCCCGACGAGATGCTGCTGGGCGGTCCCACCGACGGCTGGAGCCTTGCGATCGCCACGATGGCCGAAGAGCGTTCGGCCATCAGTGGATACGTCAAGTTCGACCGTGCCGTCGCGCTCCGCCGGCTCGCCGCGCAACCCGGTCCGGATCGTGACGACGCGCTGCGTGAGCTCGGCGAACTCGACGCCTACGCCAACGCCATCCGGGCGCTCGGCGTGCGGGAAACCATTCGGCTGCTCGACGGACAGGCATCCGGCCCGGCGTCCAGCATCGCCAAGGTCGCGATGAACGTGTTGCTGCGCCGTACCTTCGAGGCCACCCTGCAGTTGACCGGTCAGGTGGCGATGGTCGATGACGCTGACGCCGCGGTCGTGGAACCCTACCTGCATCTCCCGGCCGAGCTGATCGGCGGCGGAACGAGGGAGATCCAGCTGAACATCATCGCGCAGATGATTCTCGGGCTACCCCGGAAATAAGGACACAGCATGGGATTACGTGGAGAAGCCGCGATCGTCGGCTACGTCGAGCTGCCGCCCGAGCGGCTGGCCAAGGCCACGCCGGCGCCCTTCGTGCTCGAACAATGGACCGAACTCGCCGCGGCCGCGCTCGCGGACGCCGGATTGCCGGGTGACGTAGTCAATGGCATCGCGGCCTCGCACCTGGCCGAGTCGGAGATCTTCGTACCCTCGACGATCGCGGAATACCTCGGCGTAGGAGCAAGATTCGCCGAGCTGGTGGACCTCGGCGGGGCCAGCGCCGCCGCGATGGTCTGGCGTGCGGCCGCGGCGATCGAGCTCGGCATCTGCGACGCGGTCCTGTGCGCACTGCCCGCCCGCTACATCACGCCTTCGTCGAAGAAGAAGCCCAGGCGGATCGTCGACGCGATGTTCTTCGGCTCGTCGAGCAACCAATACGGCTCTCCCCAGGCCGAATTCGAGATCCCGTACGGTAACCTCGGCCAGAACGGCCCCTACGGCCAGGTGGCCACGCGCTACGCCGCAGTCTACGGTTACGACGAGCGGGCGATGGCCAAGATCGTCGTCGACCAGCGGGTCAACGCCAACCACACCGAGGGCGCGATCTGGAAGGACAAGCCGCTCACCGTCGAGGACGTCCTCGCCAGCCCGGTCATCGCCGACCCGCTGCACATGCTGGAGATCGTGATGCCCTGCGTCGGGGGCGCCGCGGTCGTCGTCGCGAACGCCGACCTCGCCAGGCGGGCGCGCCACCGTCCGGTATGGATCAAGGGATTCGGCGAGCACGTGCCGTTCAAGACGCCCACCTATGCCGAGGACCTGCTGCGCACCCCGATCGCCGCGGCCGCCGACACGGCCTTCGCCATGACGGATCTGTGCCGCGACGACATGGACATGGTGTCGATCTACGACTGCTACACCATCACCGTGCTGCTGTCGCTGGAGGACGCCGGGTTCTGCGAGAAGGGCAAAGGCATGGAATTCGTGGCCAACCACAACCTGACCTTCCGCGGCGACTTCCCGCTGAACACCGCCGGCGGCCAGCTGGGGTTCGGCCAGGCCGGACTGGCGGGTGGCATGCATCACGTGTGCGACGCCACCCGCCAGATCATGGGCCGCGCGGGCGCCGCCCAGGTCGCCGACTGCAACAGCGCCTTCGTGTCCGGCAACGGCGGCATCCTGTCCGAGCAGACCACGCTCATCCTGCAGGGGGACTGACGATGGACTTCGAACGGCCCATGCCCGTCAAAACTCCCACCACAGCGCCGTTTTGGGATGCGCTGGCGCAGCACCGCATCGTCGTCCAGTACTCGCCGTCCTCCGAAAGCTATGTGTTCTACCCGCGGGTGCGCGCACCGCGCACGCTGGCCGACGACCTGGAATGGCGCGAGATCTCCGGCATGGGAACGCTGTACTCGTTCACGGTCGCCCGCCGACCCGTCGGCCCGCACTTCGCCGACGCCGTCCCGCAGCTGCTCGCCATCGTCGAATGGGACGAAGGCCCGAGGTTTTCCACCGAGATGGTCAACGTCGATCCCGACGACCTGCGGGTCGGGATGCGGGTGCGCCCGGTGTTCTGCGACTACCCAAAGCACGACGTCACGATGCTGCGCTACGAACCCGCCGACGTTTAGCGCGTCGAGATCGACGTTGTCGACACGTCCTCTCGAACTTTTGCACGCTGCCGTCGATCTGGTTGTGAAGCGCCGGGATTCAGCGCAGTCGCTCGGTCGGCACCCCGTAGCGGTCCTGGTAGGCGCGCACCCTCTCGCGGACCTCGCCGGCGTCCAGGCCGGTGTCGGCCCACGTGTAGCGACTGGCGCCGCCGTCGCCCGGATGGGTGGCGAGGAAGTCCCGCATCCTCTGCGCGGCTTCGGGTTTCAGTTCGCGGCCCAGCCTCTGGTAGATGTCTTTGATGGTCGTCCACGGGTCGTTCACGAAATCGGTGAACAACACGTCGATCACGCGTCCGGACGGGATGGCGCCGGCCTCGCGCAGCGCCATTTCCCGATCGAGGCCGACGACGATCTCCTCGTAGGACTGCGCGGCGCATTCGGCGATGTTCGACTCGTCGCTGCCCATCCGCCGGAGGTGGTGGGTCAGCGCGGCGATGGACGAGATGACATTGAGGGGGTCGCGGTGCGTCTGGACGATCAGCGCGTCGGGGTACTCGGCGAAAAGGTCATCGAGATGCCACAGGTGCGCGGGCGATTTCAGCAGCCACTGCCCGGGAACGCCGGACTGCAGGTGCTGCAGGAAGATTCGGTGGAACCGGTAGGCGCTGGCATGATCCGCCTCATACAACAGCCAACGGTAGTAGCTCGGCACGCGGTACTGCACCGAATAGATCATGCTGGTGAACTCGCTGGCGGTGATGCGCACGCACTCCTGCCCGACGAGAGCGCCCATCGGGTGGAATGCCAGGAAGCCGGGGATGATCTGTTCGGAGAACTCGATGCCGGCCTGCGTCGAAGCGATGCGCGGGTCGGTGTGATAGGTCCCCGGCTGTGGGACCGGACAGGGCGCGTCGACCTCCCACGTCAGCGGCGCCCGCAGATCGGGGTCCTGGGTGAGCAGGTCATAGAGGATCGTGGTGCCGGTGCGGGGCTGGCCGACGATGAAGATCGGCGCGGTGATCGGCTTGGCGGCGATGTCGGGATGCGTGTTGCGCCAGTCGATCACACCGAGCCGGTTCTTCAGGGCACGCATGATGTCGAGGTGCGCGATCTCCACACCGATGGCCGAGAGTCGCGCTTCGTCGACCAGCGCGTCGGTGAGGCGCTGCAGCCCGGCCTGCCACCCATCCGCGCCGAAGTCGTCGCTTCCGGCCTCCTCGCAGGCGGTGGCGATGAGTTGTTCCGGGGCGAACCGTTCCCGCAGGGTCATGGCCGCTCCTTTCGCTCGCGGACCGAGACGGAGACGTCGGGCGGGCTGGGGTTGTCCAGCCAGCGCACGACGATGAACCCGCGGTGCCGTCCGCCGGTGTCGAGCCAGTGACCAAATCCCATGTCCTCCGCGGAGATTGCGATGCGCACCCGACCGTCCGCGTCGGGGCGCACGGCACGATTGGTGACCGAGCTGTGCCGGCGCCGCGGCTCCAGGCACTCGTGCCAAAGGCTTTCCAGCGTCACGTTCCAATAGCGCGTATCGGGTGGCGCGATGTCGAGCACCAACGCCTGGCCCGGATCGAGGCGGAAGGTCCCCATCATGTACAGGTTGTCCGGGGTGGTGTCGGCGGCGCCGAGATCGGCCGCCTCGGCGGTCAGCAGGGTGTTCGGCTTGTCCAGGAGCTCGGGCTTGATCGTGCGGTGCATCGTGACGAGCTTCATCAGCGTCCACGCCATCGCGGTGAACTGGTCGGCGAGCTCGACGTCGGTCAGCGGTGTCACCGGTCCGGCGTCGAGGGCCGCAATGTTCAGGGTGCTGAGCCGCTCGCGGGCGCGGTCACCGATGTACTCCCGGACGACGACCGAGGACGCATCGTCGGGAATCTTGACCCATTGCGCGCCCGCGAGATCGGCGGGCTCGTCCGTCGAGAGCACGAGGGCGAATTCATCGCCGTTGAGCGCGAGGTCGGTGTCGCTGAGGTAGTTGGCCATTCGCCGCGGGGTCATCCCGGTGCCGGCGAGGACCTGGAAGCCGAGGTATGCAGTGGTGCCCCGGGTGCCGGTGATCCGGTAGCGCCGGTCGCCGCGGATCATCGCCAGGTAGTAGTTGCCGTCGGGGTTGGGTCCGCCGATCATCCTTGTGTCCGAGCACATGTCGAAGAAGGCCGGCCGGTCGGGATCGGCCTCGACGGACAGTTGCGAGCACAACGACGAGACGCGGGCGATGACCCGCAGTCCCTCGAGAAGTTCGCGTTCCGATTCGGCGTCCTCGGTCACGATCTTGGTGACGTCGGTGACCATCTGCTGGAAGAACTGCCACGCCGCGCGCGCCTTCGGCGCGGCTGGTTCTGACGACACCGGCGCCTGGATATCTGTCATATTCTCCTGCTTCCCGCTAGCCCTTAGAGATGCTGCTCCGGCATGGCGTCGAGGACAAGAGGGCCTGCCGGTTCAGTGCCTGGTTTGGGGCAGCGGGTTGCGTGTGGTGCCTACGAGCAGAAGTCGCACCAATCGGGTTGAAGAGGAGGCGGATTGTCTCCGTCCCAAACACCGCTGGGCAGGTGGCCCTTGTACGGAACGTTGCCTTTTCCGTTCGCCACCCAGTACCAGGTGTGGCAAACGTTCATGTCCCATTGGTAGGCAACGCCTGGGCCCGTATGAGGGCCCACGGTGGCGTGGTACACCATGGAATCGCCCGGGCACCAGCGGTACGGGCCGGGGGAGTCGGCCTGGGCGGTGCCCGCGCCGAGAACAAGGCTGGCCAGCCCCAGGCAGCCGGACGCCAACAGTGTCGTTGCGGCTCCCGCGATTCCTCGCTTCATGGCTGAGTCCTTTCGCCGGTGTCTCATGGCGGGCGTTGTCAGGCAAGCAAATACCGCCGGTGCTGCTACCGATCCCAACATGAGGGCAACTGCCCTGCTCGGCCGCTTACGGACTAATAGTCCGGCGCTCGAGAATCGAGCAAAAATGCGGCCGGCGGAGGCGGGCCCCGGCGCGGGAGCCTATATCCACGGACGCCATTAGGAGCCAGCCATTTTCGCGCGCCGCCGCTCGCCCCCACGGCAACGCCGAGCGTTGACACTGTGACTCACCTCATTGTCTACTAGTCGATAAGCGAGGGAGTGGGCCATGAACAAGGATGATCTGATCCTGATCAGCGTGGATGATCACATCGCCGAGCCGGCCGACATGTTCGACGCGCATGTCCCCGCCAGGTTCAAGGACCGTGCGCCGCGGGTCGTCACCGAACCCGACGGCGTCGAGCAGTGGTATTACGGTGAGGTCCGGGGGCGGAACATGGGCCTGAACGCCGTCGCCGGCAAGCCCCGCGAGATGTACAACATCGACGCCTCGCGCTACGACGAGATGCGGCCGGGCTGCTTCAACGTCGACGAACGGGTCCGCGACATGAACGCGGGCGGCCAGCTCGCGGGCCTGAACTTCCCGAACTTCACCGGCTTCTCGGGTCAGGTTCTCAACCAGGGTCCCGACCGCGACGTCAACCTGGTGATGATCAAGGCGTACAACGACTGGCACGTCGACGAGTGGTGCGCCGCCTACCCGGGCCGGTTCATCCCGTGCGGCATCCTGCCGCTGTTCGACGTGGCCGAGGCGGCGAAGGAAGTGCAACGCCTGGCCGACAAGGGCTGCCACGCCGTGACGTTCTCGGAGAACCCGGAAGCCTTGCAAATGCCCAGCATTCACACTCGCTACTGGTATCCGCTGTTCGAGGCCGCCTGCGAGAACAAGACGGTGCTGTGCACGCACGTCGGTTCGGCGTCGCGATCGCCGCAGGTGTCCAGCGACGCCCCGCCCAGCGTGCAGATGACGGCGTCATCGATGATGAGCATGTTCACGTTCACCGAACTGCTCTGGGCCGAGTTCTGGGAGGACTTCCCGCAACTGAAGTTCTCCCTCACCGAGGGCGACGTCGGCTGGATCCCGTACTTCCTGTGGCGCGCCGAGCACGTCTACAACCGGCACTCGGGCTGGACCCTCGCGAAGTTCCCGCCCGGCTACAGCGGACCCAGCGACGTGTTCAAGCGCCACTTCTACACCTGCTTCATCAGCGACAAGGTCGGGGTGCGCAACATGGACTGGTTCAACGAGGACATGCTGTGCTGGGAGTCCGACTTCCCGCATTCCGACAGCAACTGGCCGTTCGCACCCGAGGACGTCATCGAGACGATGGGCCATCTGGACGACTCGGTCATCAACAAGATCACCCACGAAAACGCCATGGCCGCATACTCGTTCGACCCGTTCCGGTACATCCCCAAAGAGCAAGCCCGCGCCGGCTACCTCCGCGCGGAGGCCACCGACGTCGACGTGGTGACCCATGTCGGCCGCCGGGCCGGCCAGCGTGACCGCGACGCCTGGACCCGGATGACGCAGTTCGCCCTCCAGTCGCAGGTGACGGCCGAAGCTTCTGATATTTCCCGGCGATCCGCCGGGTTCCGTGCCACCACCCTGGGCAACTGAGCGTGGCCGCCCGGGCGCCGTTCGCCGGCTGGCGGGTGCTGGAGCTGTCCAACGGCATCGCGGTGTCCTACTGCGGCAAGATGCTCGCCGACGCGGGCGCCGAGGTCGTGAAATTCGAATCAGGCCAAGGCGATTCGATGCGGAACTGGTCCGCCAGCCCCGGCGGTCCCACCGGGGCGCTGTTCGGCTACCTGGCGGCGGGCAAGAAATCGGTGAACAGCGACGCGGAGGCGACGGCGCTGCTGGCCGGCGCCGACATCGTACTCACCGACCTGACCGACGGCTGGCGCATCGACGACATCACGGCCCGCACCGGCCCGTCGGCGGTGGTGGTCGCCGTGACGCCGTTCGGCATGACGGGTCCCTACGTCGATGACCGGGTGGTGGCCAACGAGTTCATCCTGCAGGCGTTGTGCGGCTCGATCGCCAGCCGGGGCTGGCCTGGAGAGGAGCCGGTGCAGGCCGGCGGGCAGCTGGGCGAGTGGCTGGCGGGCACCTTCGCCGCGGCGGTCGCCGCCGCCGCCGCACGCCATGCCACCCGCGGCGGGCGCGGCGAGGTCGTCGACGTCTCCACGTACGAGGCGATGGTCATCGCGATGGGCGGGCTGTCCACCATGTCGGCCAGCGTGCTCGGCGCCGATTCCCTGCTGTACCAACGCAGCCTGGAACTGCCGTCGATCGTTCCCACCGCCGACGGCATGGTCGGGTTCTGCACCATCACCGCGCAGCAGTTCCAGGACTTTCTGGTGATGATCGATCGCGCCGACCTGGTTGACGACGCCGAGTTGGCCTCGTTCGCCGGCCGCGTGGAACGGCGCGACGAGTTCCTCGGCATGGTCACCCGGTGGACCATGTCCCGCACCACCCGGGAGATCGTCGACATCGCCGTGGCGTTCCGCATCCCGGTGGCCCCCATCGGCACCCCGGCCACGTTGCCCACCGTCGACCACTTCGTGCAGCGCGGCGTCTTCGTCGACTCAGAGGCCGGAGTGCTGCAGCCCCGAGTGCCATACCGCAGCGCGGCGATGGCGACCGCGCGGCCCGGGCGGCCTCCGGGTCACGGCGCCGACAACGGCCGCGTCCACTGGCCTGCGCGACCGGACCGTCGTCGCCCGGACGCGGGCGCGCTTCCGTTGTGCGACATCCGGGTCACCGACCTGACCGCGTTCTGGGCGGGACCGGTCGCCACCCAGTTCCTGGGGGCGCTCGGCGCCGACGTGATCAAGCTCGAGGGTGTACGCCGCCCCGACGGCATGAGGTTCTCGGCCGGCCGCCCGCCCGACTGGGACCGGTGGTGGGAGTGGGGCCCGGTGTTCTTGTGCAGCAACAACAACAAGCGCGACCTGAGTCTGGAGCTGAGCACCGCCACCGGGCGCGCCATCGCCTTGGAGCTCATCGCGGCAAGCGATCTCGTGATAGAGAACTTCTCGCCGCGGGTGATGGACAATTTCGGTTTGACCTGGGACGCAGTCGCCGCGGCCAATCCGCGCGCGATCATGGTCCGGATGCCGGCGTTCGGCCTCGACGGACCCTGGCGCGACCGCGTCGGCTTCGCCCAGACCATGGAACAGGCGACGGGCATGGCATGGATGACCGGACACGCCGACGGCCCGCCGGTGATCCCGCGCGGGGTGTGCGACCCGATCGCGGGGCTGCACGCCGCGTTCGCCGCGATCGCGGCGCTGGCGATCCGCGACCGGGACGGGGCCGGGATGCACGTCGAATCGACCATGGTCGAGGCCGCGCTGAACGTGGCGGCCGAGATGTTGGTAGAGTACACGCACAACGGAATCGAGCTGTGCCGGAACGGAAACCGGGGGCCGGGTGCGACCCCGCAGGGCGTCTACCCGTGTCCGGGTGACGACGAATGGGTCGCGCTGGCCGCGCTGGACGACACGGCGCGCGTGTCGCTGGCGCGGCTGATCCACCGACCCGACCTCGGTCCGCGCGAGGCCGCGTGGCGGGAAGCCGCCGACGACATCGACAAGCTGATCTCCGATTGGACCGCGCGGCACCCGGTGGCCGAAGCGGTCGCGGCGCTGCGGGGCGCCGGCGTGGCCGCCGCCCGCGTCACCGCGCCCGCCGCCTTGCTGAGCGACCCCCAACTGCTCGCCCGCGGCTTCTGGGAAACCGTCGACCATCCCGTCGCAGGCTCCTTCCTGTGCACGGGCATGCCCTTCGCGTTCGTCGGCGAGCACCGACGCTGGATCCGACGCGTGCCGCCACTGTATGGGCAGCACACCGACGAAGTGCTGACGGGCATTCTGGGACGCGGCCCACAGGAAATACTCGGACTGCGCGCCGCGGGGGTCACCAGCGTGCGTCCGGCGGGACTGTGAAAGTGGCCGTGACGCTGTGTGTTCCGCCGCGCGCCGGCGAGCTGTGCGCACCGGTGCGGTTCCTGGTGCGGCAGGACTCGGTGGTGATGGAGCTGACCGCCCGGCACCGGATCACCGGCGTCGAGTGGGACCAGCGCGAACGGGCGGTGGCGATGATCGTCGAGATCACCGACCCGCAAACGGCCCGGCCCGTCGACGTGCGAATCGACGTGGTCGAGCCCGGCACGGCGCGCGCCGCGGGGCGGGCCACGACGATCGGGACCATTACCCGTGAGGGGCGGGAATACGACGTTGTGGGCACCTACCTGGGAGTGGTCGCGGATGAAAACTAGCCCGGCGAAGCGAACCGCGGCGATCGTCGGGGTGCACAACACCCGGCAGGGCCGCCGGCTGGACGGCGAAACCTCGCGAGGCCTGGCGCTCAAGGCGATTCAGGGCGCGCTCGACGACGCCGGCCTGAGCCTCGACGACGTCGACGGGGTCAGCGCGGGGCCGCTGTCCACGACGTTGATCTACGACCTGCGCCTCGGGCCGGCCTGGCAGGGGCTCGCGTTCGGGGTCGGCATGATCACCGAGGCGGCCACCGCGATCGAACACGGCATGGCCGACGTCGTCGTCCTGGTCGCCGCGCAGGCGGGGGAGTACCGCGATCACGAGGCCACGGCGCCGTGGACCCGGCCCGAGAACGAATTCGTGGCCCCTTGGGGAATGTTCACCACCGCGGAGTTCGCGCTCATCGCCCGGCGCCATATGCATGTCTACGGCACGACGCGCGAGCAACTGTCGACCGTCGCGGCAACCATTCGCAACAACGGATCGCGCAACCCCGAAGCCGTCTACTACCAACGGGGACCGTTCACGCCAGAGGACATCACCGCGTCACGGCCGATCGCCGACCCCTTCCACCTTCTCGACTGCGCCACCACCTCCGAGGGCGGATGCGCGCTGGTCGTGGCGAACATCGGCACGGTAGAGGTTGCCGGCCAACCGATCTACGTGTTGGGCAGCGGTGCGGACTTCCACGGCCCGTCGTATCAGCACCCGCCCGCGTGGGACCTGGCCGGTCGGCGCGGCGATCACGTGAACGGCGTGGTCGGCAGGCGCGCGGCGGAGCGCGCGTTCAGCCAGGCCGGGCTGCGTCCGGACGACGTGGACGTGCTGGAACTTTACGATCCGTTTTCGTTCGAAATCATCCGCCAGCTCGAGGCTTTCGGATTCTGCGGCGATGGCGAGGGCGGTCCGTTCGTCGCCGACGGTCACATCGCCATCGACGGCAGCCATCCGGTCACCACCGACGGGGGAACCATGTCATTCAGCCACGCGGGCTCCAATCCGCAGATGATGCAGCGGGCCATCCGCGCCGTCCAGCAGCTGCGCGGCCAGGCCGGTGACCTCCAGGTGCCCGACGCGCATGTTGCGTTGTGCAGCAACGGGGGGGCCGGCGCCTTGTTCACCACCGTCCTGATCCTCGGAGACGAACGGCCATGACGACAGAATCCCTGCGACCGCAGACCGGCCCCGTGCCGCACGCCGCCAGCCAGCAGAGCATCCCCTTCTGGCAGGGCTGCCGGTCCGGGGAGTTGCGCTACCAACGCTGCGAGGCGTGCGGCCTCGCGAACTTTCCGCCGACCGAGCATTGCCGCCAATGCCTTTCGGCCGAGCTGCACTGGGAACGCGGCGGCGGCCTCGGCGAGGTGTACAGCTGGACCCTGGTGCATCGCGCGGTGACCCCGGAGTTCGAACCGCCCTACGCGCCGGCGATCGTCACGCTCGACGAGGGCTACCAGATGCTGACCAACCTCGTCGGTGTAAACCCGGAAGACCTGGCGATCGGCTTGCGGGTGCAGGTGCAATTCCACGCCGTGGGCGCCGACGTGACCCTGCCGTATTTCACCGGATTGCCATGAGTGTGGCGCGCACCAGCAACGGCCTGCCGGTGACCGCCTACCTGGTCCTGGGCGTGCTGGCGGCCAACGACGAGCAACTCACCGCCGGCGAGGTGAAGATGCGGGCCGAACTGTCGGTGGGCCACTTCTATTGGTCGCCGTCGGTGAGCCATGTGCGGCGCGAACTGAACCGGCTGTTGGCGCGTGGGATGGTCAGCGAGATCGGAGCCCGATCGGGCAAGCGTGCCATCACGCTGTACGAGACCACGGACGCCGGAGCGGATGCGCTGCGCCGCTGGGTCCAGCACTTTCCGGATCAGGATCAGGTGGTGATCAAGCACCCGGTCATCCTGCGGACCTGGCTCGCCCGCGGCGAGGAGCCGGAACGTGTGATCGACGCGCTGGAGCGGCATCTCGTGGCCACCCGGGATCGGCTGGACGAGGCGCTGTGGTCGAGGCAGCGCTCCCGCGAGCTCGGCATCGTCGACGACCCGGACCAGCGCTTCTCGTTCGCGGTCCTCGACTACGCGATCCGCGGCCTGTATGCGGAAATCTCCAACATCGCCCAGCTACGCGACGAGATCGCCAGTGGCACAAGCCGGGACCCCGTCAAACGGGTGCGACGGTCGAAGGGGCAGATCCGCCGCCGGGCACGCCGGGAGCCGGGCTAGACCGACGGTGGTGACCCGCAGCGCTAGGCCGACGGTGGCGACCCGCAGCGCCCGGCTACGCCGCGCTTGCGATACGCGGTGCCGCGCGCTGCGCGCTCCCACAGGACTTCGCCCTCGCCGGCCACCGTTCCCTCGGCGATCAGCTGGCGCTTGAGCACCTTGTGGGTGGCGGTGCTGGGGAGGTCGGCGGCGATGCGGACATAGCGCGGCCAGGCCTTCGGGGACAGGTCGGGCTGCGCGCCCAAAAACGCCTCGAACTCGTCGGGCCGGAGCTGCGCGCCGTCGTTGAGGACGATCGCTGCCATCACCTGGTCCCCGACCCGCTCATCGGGGACGGCGTACACCGCCGCGCGGTTGATCACGCTGTGCCGCAACAGGATTCGTTCGATGGGCGCCGCGGCCAGATTCTCGCCGTCGACCCGCATCCAGTCAGCGGTGCGGCCGGCCAGGTAGATCCAGCCCTCGGCGTCCCGGTAGGCGAGGTCGCCGGACCAGTACATGCCGTGGCGCATCCGTTCGGCGTTGGCGTCGGGGTCGTTGTAGTAGCCGGTGAAGAAACCGGATCCGCTGGTGTTGACCAATTCGCCCACGGCCTCGTCGGCGTTGGCCAGCGCGCCCTTGGCGTCGAAGCGCGCGACGGCGCATTCGGTGACGGTTTCGCTGTTGTAAATCGCGACCCCCTCGACGCCCCGGCCGATCGAGCCGTTCGGCGTGCCGGGTTCGCGGATCACGATGACCGCGTTCTCCGTCGAGCCGAACCCGTCCTCTACCTGAACCCCGAACCGGCGCGCGAACTCCTCGATGTCCTTGTCGTTGGCCTCATTACCGAACGCCACCCGCAGCGGGTTGTCGGCGTCGTCGGGACGCTCGGCGGTGGCGAGAATGTAGGCGAGGGGTTTCCCGACGTAGTTCATGTAGGTGGCGCCGTAGCGGCGGATGTCGTCGAGGAAGTTGCTGGCCGAAAATTTCGCCGGCACGATCGCGGCGCCGGAGACCACGGCGGGCGCCCATCCGGCCACGACGGCGTTGGAGTGAAACAGCGGCATTGACACGTAACAGGTGTCCTGTGCGGACAGCGCGAAGCGCTGCACCAGGTTGATACCGGCGAACGTCGCCATCAGGTGGGATACCTGCACCGCCTTGGGATTGCCGCTCGTTCCCGAGGTGAAGATCATCATGAACGCGTCCATCGCGGTGACTTCGCGATGCGGGACGAATTCGCCGGCGCCGCCGAGGAATTCGGCCCACTGCGGCGCCGAGGTGTCCAGGATCCGGGTTCCCTCGAGGTTCATACCGTCCAGCAGCGGCCGGTGCTCGGCATCGGTCACGAGGAACTGACAGTGCGCCCGCCGGACGTCCGCGGCCAGGGCCTCGCCGCGCCGCGTGGTGTTCAGGCCGCACAGCACGTAGCCGCCGAGCCCCGCTGCCGCCATCTGTGCCAGCATCTCGGGGGTGTTGCCCAGCAGGGCGCCGACGTGCAGCGGCCGTTGCGGGTCGGCGGCGGCGATGAAGGCCGCGGCGCGCGCGGTCGATCCGGCCAGGTACTGGCTCCAACTCCATTGCAGGGTACCGTGTTTGACCGCGACAGCCGGGTCGGACAGGCGCTTGCGCAGCAGCGCCTGAATCGTGTCGTCAGCCATCGGCTCGGTCCACCTCCACTACGAGACGAGACGGTCCGTCTTATAGTAGCGGGCGGCTCCGCTCGCGGTTATGGCGGACCGCAGGCGTGACAACACCTTGTGTTGTAGAAGTTTTCATGCCCATTTCGGCGAGGGTTCCCCATCGAAGACCGTGTACATAACCGGTCTGGTTGCATATGCGGGCCATCATTGGCTCATGCTGTTCGAGCTGCACAGGTCGCTGGTCGTGCTGAGGAATCGAGTGCGCCAATTCCGTCGCGAATTCTCACAATCCCGAACGGTCCCAGACCGCGTCGAGCGTGGGGCGTATGCACTCTTTTCCAAGGATTTTCGTGCATATCCCCCACGTTCGGCGAACCTGAGTGAGGCCGGCCCCCCGATTAACGACTCACGACGCTAGCCGCCCACCATCATCAGGCCCCCGTCGACGGCGAGCAGCTGCCCGGTGATGAAGTGTGAACCGGCGCCGGCCAGAAAGACCAGCATCGGCCCCACGTCTCGCGCCGGCTCGCCCAGCGCCCCGCCGATCGGGATCATCATCTGCATCTGTTGGTCGATGAGGGCGCCGGCCTCCGGGCCGAGGAATTCCCGGAAGCGGGCGGAGCCGGGTGTCTGCACCGCCGGTGCCAAGGCATTGACCGTGATGTTGTCGGCGCCCCAGGCTTTCGCGGCCGATCGCGTCCACGCCTGTACCGCGCCCTTGGTCGCGGCGTAGACCGCCGAGATGGCGCTGCCCATCACGGCTTCGGATGATCCGAAGTTGATGATCCGGCCACCCTTGGGATCTTGGCCCTTCATCACCGCGTAGGCGGCCTGGTTGGTGAGGATCGTCGCTTTGACGTTGGTGTCGAGCAGGAACGAGATGTCGTCGACGCCGATGTAGCCAGGGATGCCGGCCTGCCACAGCCCCGCGGCGTTCACCAGGACGTCGAGCCCGCCGAGCCGCTCGGCCGCCTGCTGGACCATCGCCGAAACGGCGTCGGCCTCGCGAACGTCGCACTGCAGCCAGGTGGCCGCGAGGCCGTCCGGCGGCGGGGTCCGGTGGTAGGTGCCGACGACCTCGGCCCCCGCGTCGGTGAGGACCCCGATCGCGGCCGCGCCGATGCCGGTCGCTCCGCCGGTCACCAGGATCCGCCGGCCCTGCAGCACGTTTTGCATGACCGAGAGCGTAGCGCCCGCAAGCGCCGGCGGGCCCTAGGTGCGCACGGCGATGGACGACAGCAGGTCGGCGAGCCGTTGCGGCTGGTCCACCATCGAGAAGGTGCGCGCCCCCTCGATGACCTCGAGGCGGGCGTTGGGGATGGTCGCGGCCAGCCGTTCGCCGTCACCAAGCTCGAAGAACACGTCGTCGGCCGACCAGGCGACGAGAGTGGGTATCTCGATCTCGGACAGCCGGGCGGCGACACCGGTGGTCACCTCGGTGCGCAGCGACAGGGTGAACCGGCGCAGGTCTTCGGCGATGGCCGGATCGGATAGCCCCGGGCGCACCCAGGCCTGGGTGAGGTCGTCGATGTTGCGATGCGCCAGGCCGTCGAACGCGCGCTTGCGCGCGGCGGGCGCCCGCATGGCCTGGGCGACCGCCTTGAACATCGTCTTGGACTTGGCCGCCAGGATCACCGGCTTGAGGATCGGCGGCGGAAAGTGTTCGAAGGCATCGCAACTGGTGAGCACGAGCGCGCCCAGCCGCTCGGGACGGTGCACCGCGACGAGTTGCGTGACGACCCCGCCGGTGTCGTTGCCGACCAGCACCACGTCCTCGAGCTCGAGCGCGGCAAGCACATCGGCGACGATGCCGGCCACGCCGGTGATGGTGCGGTCGGCGCCGGGGCGCAGGGGCTGCGGGTGCGCGCCCAGCGGCCAGGTCGGGGCGATGCAGCGCAGGCCGAGCCGCGCGAGCCGTTCACTGACCTGGCGCCAGAGTTGGCCGCCCATCATGTACCCGTGCACGAACACCACGGGCCTGCCGTTCTCGGGGCCGGTTGCTTCGTAATGAATGGTTCCGGCATTAATGTCGATCGTCGACATAGCTGACCCCACCTTCGAGATACACTTACAAACAGGCTGTCTGTTCGTAAGTTACCAACAGGCTGTATGGAAATCAAGAGACGGACCCAGGAGGAGCGCTCCGCGGCGACCCGCGACGCGCTGATCTCGGCTGCCCGCAAGCTGTGGGGCCTGCGCGGGTACGCCGAGGTCGGGACCCCGGAGATCGCCGCGACCGCGGGCGTTACCCGCGGCGCGATGTACCACCAGTTCGCCGATAAGGCAACGCTTTTCAGTGAGGTGGTCGAGGCCGTCGAGCAGGACGTGATGGCCCGGATGGCCACGCTGGTGGCCGAGTCGGGGGCGACGACGCCCGCGGACGCGATCCGGGCCGCCGTCGATGCCTGGCTCGACGTCTCCGGCGACCCGGAGGTGCGCCAGCTGATCTTGCTGGATGCGCCCAGCGTGCTCGGCTGGCCCGCCTTCCGCGACGTCGCCCAGCGCTACAGCCTGGGCATGACCGAACAGCTGCTCGCCGAGGCCGTCAAGGCCGGCCAGCTGGCCGAGCAACCGATGCGACCGTTGGCGCACATACTCATCGGCGCGCTCGACGAGGCGGCCATGGTCATCGCCACCGCCGACGACCCGAGACGCGCGCGGCGCGAGACCGGAGAGGTGCTGCACCGGCTCATCGACGCGATGCTGAACGGGTAGTCAGGCGCTTGGCGGATGCAGCCACACGAACTGCTTGAGCTCCCGTGCCGGCAGCCGGAAATATGATGGAACTGCTTGCAGCACAGCCGGGCTCATGGGGATGATCTCCGGGCGTTCGAGGCTGAAGGTGCGCCCGTGCCACGTCAGGGCCGCGCGACCGGAAGCCATGAGGTTTCGGCACCAATCCACGTCGGCGCCATACGACAACCCGATGACGAACCCGCCCTCGTAAGGGAAGGCGCCCACGGGTGTCACGTACGTGCGACCGGTACGACGCCCGACGTGTTCGAGGAGCGCATACGGTGAATGCGGCCTGCCCGCAATCGGGCCAATGATCTTGTTGTACGGCTTGAGCAATGTGGGTCGCAGCCGTGGGTCGTGCTGCACGACCTTCGCCACCGCATAACTGACCAATAGCCACATCGCCGCCACGGCGCCCAGCGTCAGGCTGAGCCTGTAGACCACCCGAAACAAGGGGGATGCCAGCCCAGTTCGCATACGGGCAGCGTATCTGCCGGCGTCGCCGCGCGCGTCGGGCAAAAGCTCCTCATCGATGTGGCCACCAGCTCCTCTCGCGTACGAGCGTGGCGATCGCGGGGACGGTGAGCGTCCGGACGACGAAAGTGTCCAGCAGGATCCCGCAGCCGATGATGAACCCGGCCTGGATCATCATGTCGAGCGATCCGATCATGAGTCCGAACATGCTTGCGGCGAAGATCAGCCCCGCCGAGGTGATGACGGAGCCGGTGCTGGTCACGGTCCGCAGGACGCCGACGCGCATGTTGCGGCCCGATTCTTCGCGCAGGCGGGAGATCACCAGCATGTTGTAGTCGGCGCCGACCGCGATCAGCAGGATGAACGCCAGAAGCGGCACCGGCCAGGCGATGGCGTGGCCGAATCCATACTGGAAGACCAGCACTCCCAGGCCCAGGGCGGCGAAGTAGTTCAACACCACGGTGCCCAGCAGGTAGAGCGGGGCGACAACGGCGCGCAGCAGCAGGATCAGGACGACGCCGACGATCAGCAGGGTAGCGGCGGCAAGGCGGCTGAAGTCCGCGGACAGCAGGTGCTGGAGGTCGGAGTTGACGGCGGTGAACCCGGCCATGGAGACGGTGGTGCCGGCCAGCGAGGTGTTGGGCCTGGCCGCGTTCGCCGTGTCGATGATCGCGTGGTTCAGGGCCATCGCCTCGCCGGAGTAGGGATCGTACGAGGTTGTGACGGCGAATCGGGCGGTGCGGCCGTCGGGGGAAATGAATTGGCGTGCCACGTCGCTGAATTGGCGATTCTCGAATGTGGCGGGGGGGAGATAGAACCCCGAGGCGGCGTCCGAGCCCGAGGTTGCGCGGGCGGAGTTCTGTAGCTGGGCGGCGACTTGGCTCATGCCGCTGAGCAGTTGAATGTTGCTGTCGGCGAGCGCACGCACGCCGGCGGCCAGCGCCCGGGCGCCCGAGGCGAGTCGGCCGACACCATCCTGCAGGCGGTGGACGTTGCCGACGATGTCGCCGGGGTCGCCTGTCGCGCCGAGGGCTTGCCGCATGGTGCTGGCGGCGTTTTGGACGTCACTGAGGGTGCCGGCGAGAGTGGCGGTTTGGCCGAATTGGTCACTGAGACCGGCGACCTCGTCGAAGAATCCGTCGTTGCGCAGCGTGACGAGTACCCGGGTTTCGTCGCGCAGTTGCGCGCATTGCGGCATGGTCGCGCACCATGCCGAGGTATTGAGGCTTTCGACGAGGGGTTCGATTGTGGCAATGGCGGTGGCGGCCTGTCGGGCGAGGGGCCCCAGCCCGGCGCCGCTATGTACGGCTTGATCGACAGCGGGTGCGGTGGCGTCGAGTTGTTGCAGCAGGGGGCGGCCGCTCTCCAGCCTTTGGCCCGCGTTTTGAGCTTGCTTCAACAGGCCCGTCAGCGGCGTCAGTGCGCGACGCAGTGTGGTGTCGAGCTGGCCCAGGCCCGCGGCGAGTTGGTCGGCTCCGGTGGTGAGCTTCGCGAGGTCGTCTTTGTGGGCTTCCCCGTCGGCGGCCGCGCTTGCCATCTTGTCGCCGATTCGCCCGTTCTGCCAAGACAATTGCGCTTGATCGAGCCGGTTCCCGGTTGGGCGGGTGACGCCGGAGACGCGGATGACCCCGGGCAGCTGGGCGACCCGCGACGCCAGCGCGTCGAGGTCGGCCAGCCCTTTCGCCGTGCGCAGGTCGGTGCCGGATTGCACCAGCAGGAATTCGCCGACGACGGTGTCTTTGGGGAAGTGGCGATCCAACAGCTGGTAGCCGCGGTTGCTCGCGGTGCCGGCGGGTTGCCCTTTGCGGTCGTCGTAGCTGATCGTCATGGTGACCACGACGGCGGAGAGGGCAAGCAGTATCACGAGGCTTGCGGCCAGCAACGGCGCCGGCCGTCGCACGACCAATACGCCAATGCGGTTCCAATACCGGCGGGACAAATCGGCGCGAGGCTCGGCGATGCCGCGTTTCGCGGCGAGCGCCAGCAGCGGCGGCAACAGCGTGACGGTGGCCAGGAACCCGATCAGCACGGCAACGGCGCAGGCGGGGCCAACCCCTTGGAAGGCGCTCAGGCGCGCGAACACCATGGACGCCAACGCCAAAGCGACCGTGGCGGCGGAAGCCAGAATGACGCGGCCGATGCTGCCGCACGCGTGGACGATCGCCTGGTCTGGGGCTGTGCCGTTTCGCCGCTGCTCGTGGTAGCGGCTGATCAGGAACACGCTGTAGTCGGTGCCGGCGCCCAGGAGAACGGCGGTCATGAAAGCGACGGTGAACTGCGAAACCGGCACGCCGAATTCACCCAGTGCCGACAGGACGCCCCGGCCGACGGCCAGGCTCGCGGCGATGACCAGCAGTGGTAGCACGGCGGTGGCCACCGAGCGATAGACCAGCAGCAGGATGACCGCGATGAGTGCCGCGGTCGCGACCGAGATGATGAGCAACTCCCGTTCGCCCGAGGCGATCTGATCGCGGAATGTCGCAGCCGGGCCCGTGACGTAGGCGATCGTCGAGGATCCGGCGAACTGGGTGGATGCGATCGCGCGCACGGCGTCGACGGACTCGGCCGCCCGGGGGTCGCCCAGCGTGCCGGCGATTCCGACCGGCAGGAACCAGGCTCTGCCATCTTTGCTCACCGCCTGCGTCCGGGTAGTCGGGTCCGCAAGGAGGTCCTGCACCAGCAGGATGTGCGGTTTGTCGGCGCGCAGGGCGGCCACGAGGTTGTTGTAGCGTTGCCGCGCCGACGGGGTCAGCCCCGCCGGGTCTTCCATCGCGACGACAATCGAGGTCTTGGCGCCCCGCTCGCCGAACGCCGTCGTCATGCGGTCGAGCGCTTGAAACGACCCCGTGTCATTCGGCAAAAGTTGTACCGATTGCTGTCGGACCACGGCCTCTAACTGCGGGAAGATGACGGCGAGGACGGCAGCGGCGCCGATCCACGCCCCGATCACCAAAGCTTTGTGGCGAAGGGTGAACTGGCCCAACGCGGCAAGGCGCGCACTGTACTCACCGCTGCGTCGGCGCGGCCCGGCATCACGACGCGGCGCCTCGACGGTCGCCGTCGCACCGCTGCCAGCCCCCGTCATCGCCGCCCCCGGCGATTCCGCAGCAGTCCGCACCCGCCCGGCACGTGCACCGGCTGAAGAAAGATCGGACTTTCCATCCCTACGCCCCCTGTCATATTGGTGAAGTGCTTCACCAAACTGCTTTGGTGATATCCTTCACCAAAGTTGGGCGCGAGCGCAAGTCCGGGCCGGATTGGAGGGTTCAACGCAGGTATGGCAGTGCATCGTGGTCTGACCGCCGAGCAACGACGTGAGCAGCGCCGCCGGCAACTCATCGACGCCGCCCTCGACACGGTCGCCGAGCACGGTGTGAGCAATCTGCGCGTCCGGGCCGTCAGCGCGAGAGCCGGTCTGAACGATCGGTATTTCTACGAGAGCTTCCGCGACTGCCATGAGCTGCTGATCGCGACTTTCGATGACCAGTTCACCCTGGCGCTGACGGGAATCATGGCGACGGTCGCCAACTCACCGCACCAACTCGAAGCCCGCGCCCGGGCCGTCCTCGAGTTCGCGTTCGACTTCCTCGGCGAGGACTCACGGCGACCACGGTTACTGATCGAGCTGCAGACGGCCGAGGCGCTCTCGGGCCGTCGCCACGAGGTGATCGAGGTCCTCGCCGGCATCGTGGTCAGTCAGGTGCGGGCCCTCCTCGGCGACGCCGCCGGAAGCGACGACAACGTCACGCTGACCGCGCTGACGGTCGTTGGTGGCCTCCTCGAACTGACCACCCAGTGGTACCGACACCAGGTCAATGTCAGCCAAGACCAGCTGATCGAATTCATGATCGCCCTCGTCGTGACCACGACCGACATCACGGGCGCGCTTGAACGCCGACTCACGCCACCGAATAGCAGTGCGGGCGCTGAAGATATCTAGCCCGGCGCGCCGTCCGCGGTCTCACCGATGCTGCTGGGCAAGGAATTGCCAGACGGTGTCGGTGGCGTTGAGCGCCGTCGACGGCTCGGGAATCCCGGCGAGCTCGGCGAGCGGGCTGGGCTGGCCGCCGGGCCATTGATGGCCGGCGCCCGCGACCGAGATGAGCTCCACCGTGCGTCCGTCCGGGCACCCCGCCGTTTGGGTGGTCACGCTGCCGGCGGTGGTCGACGTCGGTGGTCCGCACCCGTCGATGGACCGCCAGGTGGCGTTGACCGCCTCCACCGAGGGCCCGTCGACGCGGGGATTTCCGTTGATAGCGAAGGCTTTTCCGGGTCCGCCGGTGTAGGGGACCCGGTCGTCGGCGGTGCCGTGGATCTGTAGCACGGATGTCGGACGCGCCTGGGAACAGTCGGTCAGCAGCGTGCCGGCCACCGGGGCGATGGCGGCGAAGGTGTCGGTCTGGCAGCCCAGCCGAAGCGCCATCATGGCCCCGTTCGACATGCCGGTGGCGTAGACGCGCGCGCGATCGATCGGAATTTCCCGCTCGATGGCTCCGACCATCGAGGTGAGGAAACCGACGTCGTCGACGTTGTCGCGCTGCGGTTGCCCGCAGCACGTCCCGGCATTCCAGGCGCGATTGAGGCCGTCGGGGTAAACGACCAGGAAGTGCCCGTTGTCGGCCTCGGCGTCCCAGTTGTAGGACCGCTCGGCCTGGGCGCCGTTGCCGAACCCGCCGTGCAGCATCACCACGAGCGGTACCGCGTCCGGCAGGCCCTGAGGCCGGTACAGGTGAAAGGTCCGGTCGACGCCGCCCGAGTCGATCGTCTGGGTGGACTGCCCGACCGGAATCGATTGGGAACCGGGGGATCCCAACGCGTGCCCGCCGCCCACACAACCGCCGAGCACGACCGCCAAGACCGAGAGGAGACCGACGACGAGTGCCAGAGCGTGTGGCGACCGCATGGAGCCATGGTGGCACCGATCGCAATATTTGACAAGCAGCTTGTCAAACTCCGCTGGAGTGGCACACTCGTTTGCATGCGACGCGTTGCCGATGCCGAGTGGAAGCCCACCGTCCCGGCGCTGGTGAATTTGGTGGCCGCCTCGGGGGCGCCGCGGTTGAGGGCGGCCTTCGCCGTCGCCGGACTCGACGGCATCCGCCCGGCGCAAGCGGTTGCCCTGGTGCCCCTGGCGGCCGGCGGACTGCACGCGTCGGATCTGGCCGACCGGCTCAGGGTGAGCCGCCAGGCGGTGGCCCAGGGGATAGCCAGCCTGGAGCGGCACGGCTATGTCACCCGGGTGATCGATCCCGCCGACGCCCGAGCCCGGATCATCGAGCTGACGCCGCGCGGCCGCGAGGCGCTGCGCGTGATGCGTTCCAACGCAGTCGCTTTGGAGCAGCGCTGGAAAGAGGTACTGGGGCCGCAACGGTTGGGCGAACTGCGCGAAACCCTGCAGACGTTGCTCTCCAGTGAGGCCGACGCGTCCTCCGATTGAAGCCGGTCGGGAATTGCCGGGTCCCGGCCTTCTATAGGGCGTAGGTTCGACCCAACACAATGACAGGAGTCCGCCGTGCCCATCTTCATGGTCGAGCGCAACTTTGCCGAGGAAATGGAACCGAGCTTCGAGGTCGCCGACGGCATCAACCGGATCAACGACCACGAGGGGGTGCGCTGGATGTACTCGTTTCTCTCCGCCGACAAGCGGAAGACCTACTGCCTGTACGAGGCGCCGTCGCCCGAGGCGATCCGGACCGCGGCCGCGCGGGCCGGCCTGCCCGCCGACGTCATCGTCGAGGTGCGTGATCGCGTCATGCCCGACGGGGGGTTGTCGGCGATTTGAGGCAGCTCAGCCGAGCAGCTCGTGATCGGCGGCATACATCGCCGCCTGCGTGCGATTGGCCGCGCCCGTCTTGATCAGGATGTTGCGCACATGGTTGGCGGCCGTGTTGGTGCTGATGTAGAGGCGTTCGCCGATCGCCCGATTGCTCAGCCCCTCCGCGAGCAGGCGCAGCACCTCGACCTCGCGTTCGGTCAGGCCATCCGGGCCGACGGGGCCTCCCGTCAGCAGCGAATCCACCAGGTCGACGACCCGGTTCTGGCCGATCTGCACCGCGAGGGCGCGCGCCTCGTCGGCCAGGCGCCGCGCCCCGTCGGTGTCGCCGGCCGACGCGGCGAAGGCGGCGAGCCGGGCCAGCGTCTCGCTGATGTGAACCACCGAGCCCATCCGCCGATCCATCTCGAGCGCCGCATCGAAATGCCGCTGGGCCGCGGCCGTGTCGCCGTCGAGTGCCGCCATCCGGGCGAGATACCGGTCGGCGCTGCCGAACAGGGCGACGAACTGGCCGGCGACCAGGTTCTTGCCGGCGTAGCGGGACACATAGGGACGCAGCGCGTGCAGCGCCTCGCGGTTGCCCAGCTGCAACGCGGCCTCGATCATGAACACCAGCTCCATCGGCCACTGCGCCTCGTTGGTGCGGTCGCCGAGTTTGCGGTTGATCAGGTGGTTGAGGGCGCGGGTCATGCCCGCCTCGCAGCCGAGCTCGGTGTACAACGCGAGCAGACCGGGAACCCACCGCCCCGCGAAAGTCTCACTGCCGTCGATGAATTCGGCGAACGTTTTCAGGTCCCCGGTCTCGCGCTGGATCATGAACATCTGGACCCCGTTGGAGCCCTTGGTGTCGTCCGCGTCGAACAAGTCACCGGTGCGCAAAGCGATGTCGGCCCACCGCTGCGCGCCGGTGAAGTCACCGCGCAGGTAGGCCAGCGCCTGCTCGACGCAGGCGCCGACGAAACCGAAGACCGGCTGTCCGATGGCGTCGCCGGCCCGGCGCATGTCCGCGGACGATGCGGCCAGGTCGTCGGGCCGGCCGGCCAGATAGCTGACCATGGCGCGAAAGTGGGACGACGCGCCCAGCACCTCGTAGTTGCGGCGCGCCAGCGCCATGCGCGATACCTCGGCCGAACGCTCCGCCTGGATTTCGCAGAGCTCCGGGGTGAGCCCGTGCCACAGGCTGGCCTTCAGGGTGTGCATCAAGACCGCGGGATCGCCGGCGGCTCGCGCACAGTCGATGGCTTTGTTGCCGATCTCGCGTGCGCGCTCCGCCTCGCCCGCGAATGCCAGCGCCCTCCCGAAACTGCCGAGCGCCTGGATGTAGCGCAGGTCGTCGGTTGTCAGCCCGCAGGATTCCAGCGCCGACGCGAGCAGGTCGGCCGCCGTCGAATCAGACTGTCCCCGGCGCCAATTCGCCTCCTCGTAACCGACGGCTGCCCCCAGGCGGATGAGCGGGTCGTCCATCGCGCTGAGGCGTTCGTAGATCGCCCGCGAGCGCGCGAAATCGCCGGCGCGCACATGATTTGCCGCCGCATCGAGGTCCAGCCGCGCCCGGTCGGCGCGGCTCAGTTCGGGCAGCGACGCCGCCCGCTCGAACCACCTCGCCGCGTCCTCGTAAGCCAGGCTCTGTTCGGCCATCCGGGCCGCCTGGTGCGCGTAGCGCAACGCCTGCTCGTGGTAGCCCAGCACGTGCGCGCGCAGGTAGTGGTTCGCCAGGCGGGGAACGACGGACGGGTCCGCGCGCCCCTCGAGCGCCTCGGCGGCGCGTGCGTGCATGATTCGCAGTCGCGAGGCCGCCATCCCACCGAACACGGCCTCGCGGGTGAGCGCGTGCACGAACGAGAAGTCGCCGTCGGAGTCGCGAACCGGCCGGATCAGCCCGACGGCTTCGGCGGAGTCGACGGCGGCCAGGGTCGCCGGCAGATCGGTTTCGCTGGCGGCGACGAGGGCGGGCAGGTCGAACGTTTCGCCCAGCACCGCGGCCTGTTCGATGACGCCACGGACGCCGGCCCCCAGTCCGGCAAGGCGGCGGGCAATGGCGTCCCCGATGGAAGACGGCACGGTTCGGTGAGCGCTCAACATGGCCAGCCCGCCGCGGTTCTCCAGGTCGTTGACGAGTTCGGTCAGGAAAAACGGGTTGCCGCCGGTCTTGTCGCGCAGCAGGGCGGCGGCCGTGCGAGCGGTCGCGGGGGCCAGCTGCTGGGTCCGGCTGACGAACTCGGCGATCGCCTCGGTGTCCAGCCCGGCGAGATCCAGGCGCCGGACCCCCTCGAAGCGGTGCAGTTCGGCCACCCGGGTGGTGAGCTCGTCGGAGCGGTCGGGTTCGGTGGTGCGGAACGTGGACACCACCAGCAAGCGGACATCGGCGCAGCCGATCAGGACGCGTTCGAGCATCGCGAGGGTGGGCAGCTGCGCCCAATGCAGGTCGTCGAGGATCAACGCGATCGGGCGGTCGGCCGCCAGGCGGCGCAAAAAGCCCGTCAAGGCGTCGAAGAGCGCCTGCCGCGGCGACCCGACGTCCATCGCCGGCTCGGCCTCGGGCACGTGCCGGTCCACGTGGGCGGACAGCCGCCGCAGCTGGGGCCCCGCGTCGGCGAGCAGGTTTGCCATCGAGCCGGCGGGGGCGGCGGTCAGCATGCGATCCAGCGCCTCGGCGAACGGTGCGTACGGGACGTCGTCGTCGGCCGTCGAGCGGCCCGCCAGCACCGCGACGTCGTGGTCGGCCAGCGTCCCGGCCACCTCGGCGGCCAACCGCGTCTTGCCCGCCCCGGGCTCACCGCCGATGAACACCGCCTGGCGGTCGCCGCGCTCGACGCGCTCCCAGGCCCGCTCGAACGCCGCGAGTTCGGCGTCGCGACCCACCAGCGGGCCGCGACGGCGTGCCACCAGTTCCGCCGGAAGCGGTGGCGGCACCCACTGCGCCATGCAAACAAGGTAACCGCGCTGATGTCCGTCGGTCGATAGTCAGATGTGACTATCGTTGAGTGTCCCGGAAATGCTCCGTTGTGGTCATGACGCGTGGCCTTCTCCCGTCGTAGCGTCGCGGCATCACTACCCGGGAGCAAACAAGGAGATGCGGCCATGAGCCTGACAACCGCAACCGAGGAACTACGTGGCCGATTCGGGGCGAGGGTCATCCTCCCCGGTGACGCCGGCTACGACGAGGCTCGGGCGTTGCACAACGCCATGATCGACAAGCGGCCCGCGGTGATCGTGCGCTGCGCGAGCCCGACCGACATCGCGGGCGCTCTCGACCACGCCCGCACGTCGAACCTCGCGGTCGCCGTTCGCGGCGGCGGCCACAATGGACCCGGTTTCGGTTGCGTCGAGGGCGGACTCGTCATCGATCTCTCGCCGATGAACCGCGTGGACGTGGACGCCGAACGGCGCGTCGCCCGCGTGCAGGGCGGGGCCACGTGGGGGCGGGTGGACGGCGCGACCCACGCGCACGGGTTCGCGACGCCGTCCGGCATCATCTCCAGCACCGGCGTCGGCGGGCTTACCCTGGGCGGCGGCCACGGCTACCTGACCCGCAAGTACGGCCTGACCATCGACAACTTGTTGGAGGCCGAGGTCGTGCTGGCGGACGGTCGCGTGGTGACCGCATCCGAGGCGGAGCACCCCGAATTGTTCTGGGCGCTGCGCGGAGGCGGCGGAAACTTCGGCGTGGTCACATCGTTCACGTTCCGGCTGCATCCGGTGCACACCGTGATCTGCGGTCCCACGGCGTGGCCGTCGTCGGCCACCGCCGACATCCTCGGCTGGTACCGGGACTTCCTGCCGGCCCAGGACGAGGAGCTCTACGGCTTCTTCGCGAGCATGACGGTGCCGCCGTCGCCGCACTTTCCCGAGGCTTTTCACCTGCACAAGGTGTGCGCCGTGATGTGGTGCTACACCGGCGATCCCGCTCGGGCCGACGAGGCGTTCGCGCCGGTCCGGCAGATGCGGCCGGCCTTCGATGGCGTGACCACGGCCCCCTATCCCGTGCTGCAGTCCACCTTCGATACGCTGTATCCCAAAGGCCTGCAATGGTATTGGCGCGGGGACTTCATCCGTACGGTGCCGGACGCCGCGGTGGCGGCCCATGCCCACTTCACCGAGGAGCTGCCGACGATGCACTCGACGATGCACCTGTACCCGGTCGACGGCGCGGTCCAGCGGGTCGGCCAGACCGCCACCGCGTGGGCCTACCGGGACGTGAACTTCTCACAGGTCATCGCCGGCGTCGACCCCGACCCGGCCAACGCCGAGGTGTTGAAGCGCTGGACGAAGGAGTACTGGGAAGCCATTCACCCGCACTCGGCCGGCGGTGCCTACGTCAACTTCATGATGGACGAGGGCCAGGACCGGGTCCGCGCGACCTACGGCCCGAATTACCAGCGCCTCACCGAGATCAAGGCGCAATACGATCCGGGCAACGTGTTCCACATCAACCAGAACATCCTGCCGGCGGGATGACAGAATCGGTCGTGCGACAGCTGGTTTGAAGCCGCCGAAGCCACTGAAGCCACTGAACCCATTGGGTCGTGACCTCCCGGGAGGGCGCCGCTCGTGATAACCCGCGATGTCGAGGCGAGCGCGGTGGCGGACTTGGCAATCCGCCCTCCACGCGCGGCGTTGGTCGCCTTCGGCGGTGACCAACTCGTGGTCGTGCCGGTGACCGTGACCCTCGAGCGGCCCGTCGATCCCGCGTCGTCACCCCGCATCGCGCGGGTGCCGGAGGGCAGCCCTGATCTGGCGGGTCGCAATGTCGTGGTGATCGCCGACGACGGCCCCCAGTGGTTCCGGCTGCGCTCGCTGACCGTCCGGGGTACGGCCGAGGCGGTCGGCCGGTCCACCTATCGCGTCGTGCCCAGGCGAATCGTGGCCTGGGACTATGGCTCGCTGCGCGAGGTCCCGGGCCCGCCGCCCACGAGCTCACCGTCACCGCCGACATCGTTGCCGGCCGGCGACGAGCACCACGCCCAGCCCCTGCATTCGCCGAATCTGCAAGCGGCGCTTGACAGCTCGCGGGTGATGATCCTGGCCAGCCGTTCGGAGCAGGGAACACCGTTCGCGGTGCCGCTGTGGTTCGTCACCTTCCGGGGCCGCATCTATGCGACAACCTCGGCGGCATCCTGGACGGTGCGCAATGTCGTCGCTTCCCCGGGGGTGGCCCTGTTGCTCGGCGGGGAGGGCGGGGACTCAGACCGGCTCCTCGTGCGCGGATACGCCCGAGCGGTGCGGGGTGCGCCGCCGCCCGCGGTGCTCGCGCGGATAGCGTGGCGCTACTACCTTCGACCGGAGTTCGCGGCGGTGGAGCTGAGCCACCTGAGGCTATGGGCGCTGCGGGTGCGGTATTACCTGCAATCGCGGGCCGCGTACATCGTGATCACGCCCCGGACGGCGACCGAATGCCGGGTGCAATGACGCGCTGGCGCTGGGCTGTCCCCGTCACCGGGCTGATCGGCTACGACGTGCTGGTTCGGCGCGCCCTGTTGGATTGGGGCGCGACCGAAGCCGAGCGGCGGATGCGGTTGCCGGGCGACGATATCGCGCAGGACGTGATGAGCCATCGCACCCGGGCGGTGACGATCGATGCACCGCCGGCCGCGGTTTGGCCTTGGCTGGTGCAGATCGGTGATCGCAGGGCGGGCTTCTACAGCTACGACTGGGTCGAGCGTTACCTGTTCCCCGGAACGGTGCACTACGTCGAGGGGCGTCACTCGGCCACTCGCATCCATCCCGAATTGCAGCAGGTCGAGATCGGTGACCGGATCGACACCGGGTCGGTCGGTTCCGTGCGCATCGGAAGCCCGGTGACGGTTCTCGAGCCCAACCATGCGCTGGTGATCGGCACCTGGGCATTCGTCTTGCTGCCGTTGCCCAACGATCGCACCCGCCTGCTGGTGCGCGAGCGCGACGCCGGCTGGTTGCGGTTGCTGGCCCCCAGGGACTTCGGCCTCTTGTGCGCGCTCGGCGCCATCGTCGATTACGCAGTGGGTGAACCGCTGCACTTCGCCATGGTCCGAAAGATGATGCTGGGCATCAAGCAACGCGCCGAGACCGCTCACCGGGATCGCTGATCCGTGCCCACCGTCCTCGCGATAAAGGACCAGTGACCCTAGGACTCGGCGACGTTCGGTTGAACAATCCCACCATGGCAGCGATTGGCGCAGAACGCATGCTGATCGAATCGGCGGTCCCGACCTACGACGCGATGATCGCCGAGCACGTGATGGTGGCCGCCGATCCGGCGACCACGTTTCAGGCCGCCAGGTCCCTGGACCTGCTCACCGTCCGCACGCCGTTGCTGTCGGCGTCGATGTGGGTCCGTGGCTTGCCGGAGCGGCTGCTGGGCAAGGCCGTCCCGCCGCCACCGCGGCTGGTGATGAGCGAGAAGACAGGGCTGCCGGGATGGCTACCGCTCGGCGAACGACCGGACCGCGAGATCGCGTTCGGAGCGGTGGGAAAGTTCTGGCGGCCGGTCATCGAGTGGCGTGACGTGGCGCCGGAGGATTTCGCCGGATTCGCCGAGCGGGGCTGGGGAAAGATCGCCGCGAACTTCTCGGTGGCACCCTACGGTGACGGCCACACACTGCTGAGCTACCAATGTCGAACCACCACAACCGATTCCGATTCACACCGGCGGTTCGTTCGTTACTGGTGGCTGGTTCGGCCATTCGTCGCGCACATCATGCGCGCGACGCTCGACGCGATAAAGGCCGATGCCGAGGCGGGGATCAAGTGATGCGCGTTTTGGTGACTTTCGGATCCAAGCGGGGCGGCACCGGCGGGCTGGCCACCATGATCGGCGACGCGCTGACCGATGCGGGATGCGACGCGGTGGTACACCCCGCCAAGCACGCCGGCGGGCTCGACGGCATCGATGCGGTGATCGTCGCGGGCGCGTTGTACGCCAACAGGTGGCACCGCGACGCGCGAAGGTTCGTGCGCCGAAATACCCTGGCATTGCGCGGGTTGCCCGTTTGGCTGGTCAGCAGCGGTCCGCTCGACGATTCGGCCGAAAAGCGTGACATCCCGCCCACGGCTCAGGTCGCGAAGTTGCTGCATCGCGTGGGCGCCCGCGGTCACGTGACCTTCGGCGGTCGGCTCGAACCGGATGCAAAGGGTTTTCCCGCCAGTGCGATGGCGAAGAAGAGGGCCGGTGACTGGCGCAGTCCCGCCCATGTGCGGCGGTGGGTCGGCACGGTGGTCAACGAGTTGCACCGGCCGACGGTCGACCAACAGGCTTAGGGACCGAAACTGGGCCGAGTCGCCCGTCGCGATTGCATAATCGTGAGCTATGGAAGATGCCCACGTTTACCGCCGTCTCGCGTTGCTCGAACAGCAGGTGCGTCTGTTGTCGGAACGGCTCGGGGTCCCGTGCCCGACATTCGGGAGCGACGTGGGCAGCACCCCGGTCGGGCAGTTCGAGGGCGGTGTGCCCTCCGAAGTCGCCGCCCTCGCTCGGTCCGGGAACGCGATCGCCGCCATCAAGTTGTTCCGTGAACTCACCGGCGCCGGCCTGCGCGAGGCGAAACAGGTTGTCGATTCGCTGTGAAGCATCGGCGCTAGGGTCGACGGAAAGCGCCGTGAGCGCTGTTCATTCGTCGTTTGAACGCCCGATCGAAACGGCGGTAGGTGCTGCGCAGCGTGTGCCCCGGCCAGCGGTCGCCGGTGATCTCCACGGGCAGCAGCGGGTCGAGTTGCAGGTGTCGCACCACCGCGATAGAGAGCGCGAACTGGTAGGTGAAGCTTCCGGTGTGATCGTCGCGCTCGTCCGTCTCGAGCGCGGCGTCCATGGCATCGATGAGGACCGCGGCGTCCTCCGCCCACTCGTCCAGGGAAAACAGCGATCGCACGGCGTCGTCGGTCATATCCGTCGCGGCGCCGTAAAAGTGGGTGCATTGCTGGTCGACCACCGCCCGGAATGTCGGAAGCCGTTGCGGATCAAGGTTGTCCGGGCGGATCCACACACCCTCACGAAGCTCGGCCAAATGCAGGGCCGCCGCGGCCTTTCGGAGCTCGAGGCGTTCGGCCGCCGATCGGCGTTCCAGTGCGACGATCGCCAATTCCCATGTCCCGTCCCATTTCTGCGCGGCTGCGGCGTCGATGCGCGAGGCCTCGTCGACGCGCTGGCGGCGCTCCGACAAACGGCCCGCGAGCGCATAGCTGCCGCCGTCGGCGGTCAGTTCGCCGTTTGACACCATCCGCCACAGGCACGTGCGCGCCGCGCCCGCGCTGATGCCGAACAGCGCGGCCACGGCGACCAGTTCCGCAACCGTCAGGCGCCCGCCGTCGGATCCGAGCAGGGCCGAGGCCAGCACCGAGCGCGCGCTGAGCGGTTGAGCGTCGATGAGGTCGCCCACGGAACGAAACATATCACTCATTGATTGACACGTGACGACCATGCTGTGATACTGAGCCGCATGAGCTCGCCGACGAAGTCGGTGCTCGCCGACGATGTCGAGATCGTCCGGCGCGTCCTGGCCCACATCGACGCCGGTACCACCGACGAGGGTGCGCCATGGCGTGAGCCGGTCGAAAACTATTTGAGCACAACACGATTCGCGGAGGAAGTCCGGCTGCTTCGTGCGATGCCGAGCGTCTTCGCCCCGTCGGCCGCGATCGCCACACCGGGCGACCATGTCGAGCGAGTCGCGTTCGGTGCGCCCCTGTTCGCGGTGCGAGGGCACGATCGACGGGCCCGGGTGTTCCGCAACGCCTGCCGGCATCGCGGTTTCGCGCTGGTCGAAGGCGCCGGTTGCTCGCATGCACTGGTCTGCCGCTACCACGGCTGGACCTATCGGCTGGACGGGTCGCTTGCGCACGTTCCGCACTCCGAGGCGTTCCCCGACCTGGACTCGGCGGGCCGGGGCCTCGTGGAGGTCCCCAGCCGCGAGGTGGACGGGCTGATCGTGATCGATCCGCTCGACCCGCCGGGCCTCGACGACGCCGATCCGATGGCCGCGCTGACCGACGGGAGCCCCTGGCGCGACAAATTGCTGCCGGCGCAGCGGCTCGTTTATACGGATTCGACTGTGCGGGCGATGAACTGGAAGGTTCTCGTCGAACAGTTTCTGGAGGGCTATCACCTCCGCTCAACGCACCGAGACACCTTCTACCCGGTGCAATACGACGACCTCAATGTCGTGGAGACGTTCGGCCCGAATAGCCGACTCACCTTCCCGTACCGCAATATCGAGCGACTCCGGGACCGCCCGGAGTCGACCTGGAACGTCGACGCGCGGATCACCTACGTCTATCACTTGTTCCCCAACGTGATGGTGGCGACATTCCCTGACGTGGTTTCCGTGGTCGTGATCGACCCGGTGGACGTCGATCGCACCACGGTGAGCACCTATTCGATGGTGAAACCCGAAGTCGCCGAGCGGGCGTCTCTCGACCCGTCCAAACGATTGGTGGGCGCGGGCAGCTTCATCGAGCGGGGCCTCGCCGAGGACAACGAGATGTCGGAGGGCGTACAGCGCGGGTTGCGCTCCGGCGCGAACGAGTTCGTGGAGTTCGGCCGTCACGAGAGCGCGATCGGGCATTTCCACGCCACGCTCGACGCGCGCCTGAGCCGGATGGCGGCCGCTACGGCGTCTTGAGGAAGACGTCGTTGAGGGTGACGGTACGCAGGTTCCGGTCGCGGATGATGTCCACGAGTTCCGGGTAGACGTGGGTGACCGGCGGGTGGTTGAGGTGCCCGATGACGATGGACTGCGGGGTGAAGTACTGATCGGCCATCTTCACGATGTAGTCCTCGGTGATCAGCGTGGAATCCGACAGCGAACCCGACCATAGGGTCGGGACGGTGTAACCGAGGTCCGCGGCCACCGCGTCGACGGCGGCGTTGCGCTTCGCGTAGGGGGGACGCCAGTAGGGCTTGGCGCCGATGCCGTAGGTCTTCTTCAGGAAATCGTCGTTGCGGGTGAGCTGCTGGGCGATCTGATCCTTCGGCAGGGTGGTCAGGTCCGGGTGCGACCAGGTGTGGTTGCCCAGCTGGATCTGCCCGGAGTCGACCAGCGGCCGCAGCATCTGCCGGTTTTCGGTCCAGGACTTGTAGATCCCGTTGACAAAGAACGTGAGCCGCACGCCGGTGTCTTTGGCGAACTGCGTGTAGGCGCGCACCACCTCGCTGTTGACGCCGTCGTCGACGGTCAGCGCCAGCAGATCGCCCTCGCCGGGGATCTTGGTCAGGGCTCCGCCACCGGGCAGCGGGATGCGAGCGCTGAGCGCGGGCGGCGGCAGCAGCGTCGACGGCGCGATCGGGCCCGAGGTTGCCGCGACATTCGCCGGGGGCGCCTGCGCGAAGGTCCGGGGCTGCGGGTCGACCACCAGACGGGCCGCCCCCACGCCGGCGACGGTCGCCGCGGCCAGCGCGCCGAGGAAGCGGCGCCGGTTCAGCTCCGGCGTGCCGCGGCCCCCGCCCGAGGCGCCGCCGAATGCGGTGATGGCGAAGGCGCGGTTCCGCGTGGGTCTTTTGCGGTGCGATGTCGGCACACGCGCCCCGGTACCCCGGATGCCTTCGGTGCCAAACTCCGCCGCCACAGCAGCGAACGGTACCAGTGCCGGTTCGCGCACGCCGGATTCGTTACAGGAGGGTCAGCTGTGAATTCAGCCTCGAAAGGGTAACGGTCTTGCTTAGCTGGGATCAATGCGCAGCCCCGCCGCCGCGCCGCGGCAAGGGCACGGGCTCGACGCCCGGGGTTCCCAGCGTCCCCGCCAGCCACGGCAGCGCCGCGGCGAACGCCTGGGCGGCGAACGGCCAGTCGTGCCTGCCGGGCTGGGTGACGACCGCGCAACTGATCCCGTTGGCCGCCGCGGCGGCGCACAACGAGTTGGCGGCGGCGTCCTGGCCCTCCGGGTTGGCGGCGGGGTCGGTGCTGGGAGCGGCGAGGTCGGGATCGGCTTCCTGGGCGACGGTGCGCGCACCGGACGACGCGGGCACGTCGAACCATCCCGACAGCCCGGTGTAGCGGCCGTGTCGGCCGATGACCGTGGCCGGGTCGAAGGCCGCCCAGGCGTCGCCGTTGCCGCCGAACAGGCGGGCGACGGTCTGCTCCTTGGTGCCGATGCTCGGGCTGCGGTCGCCGGCGATGTCGACGAACGCGCTGAACAGCTCGGGATGCATGACGGCCAGGTCCACGGCGCAGGTGCCGCCCATCGACCATCCGGCGACGCCCCAATTCGACCGGTCGGCGCTGACGCCGAAGTTCGACACCACGAAGGGCACGACGTCCTTGGTCAGGTGATCGGCGGCGTTGCCGCGGCTGCCGTTGACGCACTCGGTGTCGTTGTCGAACGAACCGGTGGGATCGACGAACACCAGCACCGGGGCGAACCCGTGGTGGGCGGCGGCGAAGTCGTCGATCGCGGTGAACGCGCCGCCGGGGCGAAGCCAGTCGGCCGGCGTGTTGAACGCGGAACTGATCATCATGACCGCCGGCAGCCGGGGCGGCGGGTTGCTGTTGAACCAGGCCGGGGGGAGATACACCAGCTCCTGGCGGTGCGGGAAGTGCGATGCGTCGGCGCTGATCGTCACGGGAACGACGACGCCCTTGGCCGGTTTGGTCCCCTCGAGCTGCATCGCGGTGACCCTCAGCCGGTCGATCTGATCGGGCAGCGGCTGCGACGTCAGCTGATCCCATGCGGCCGCCACGGTGGGGAAATAGCCGACCCAGCCGTTCAGGGCCAGCGCCGCGCACAGCGCGCACAGCGGTACCGACGCCACCGCCAGCGCACGACGCCACCAGCGGGCGCCCGGCCAGCCCAGCAGCAGCACGGCGGCCGCGAGCCCGCTCATCGCCACCCACAACCACAGCAACAGGGGCGCCGGGTCCCCGGCCACGCCGATCGACGTGATGTACCAATAGGACAACGCCGTGACCGCCGCCGCTGCGGCCAGCGCAGCCGGCAGCGCCCAGCCCCGCCAGCGCCGCCTGCGCCACCCGACGGCGCCGATGACCGCCAGCAGCGCCAGGGCCTGCGCCGCCGCCGGCAGCCAGCCGTGCAGCAGGGACCACTGTTCGACGAAATGGGGCAACGGTCGTGACCTTCGCTCAATCCGATCGTTCTGCGAATAAACCCACCGGCCGTGGCTTGCGGACGCGGTGGGCCCGATCAACTATCCCACAGGATCGTCGCGCATCGTGCTTGCAAACGAGCGAAGCCGCAGGCTGTTGCCGACGACAAACGCGCTGGACAGCGCCATCGCGGCGCCCGCGAGCATCGGGTTGAGCAGGCCGAGCGCGGCCAACGGGATGGCGGCGACGTTGTAGCCGAAGGCCCAGAGCAGGTTCGTCTTGATCGTGCGCAGCGTCCGCCGGGAGAGGCGGATCGCGTCCGCCGCGGCCCTCAGGTCGCCGCGCACCAGGGTCAGGTCGGCGGCCTCGATCGCGATGTCGGTGCCGGTCCCCATGGCCAGCCCCAGATCGGCGGCCGCCAGGGCCGCGGCGTCGTTGACGCCGTCGCCGACCATGGCGACGACGTTGCCCTCGGATTGCAGGCGCTCGACGGTGGCGACCTTGTCGGCCGGCAGCACACCGGCGATAACGTGCGCGATGCCGAGCTCGTCGGCGATGCGCCGCGCGACGGTCTCGTTGTCGCCGGTCAGCAGGATCGGGGTCAATCCCAGGGCCTTGAGCTGCCGGATTGCTTCGGCGCTGGTGGGTTTGACGGTGTCGGCCAGCACCAGGATGCCGCGCATGCGACCGTCCCACCCGACGGCGACGGCGGTCTTGCCCTCGCGCTCGGCGCCGGCTTTGGCGGCCGAGAGCTCCGCGTCGGCACACTGGCCGCGCTCGGCCAGCAGACCCTCCCGCCCGACAACGACGGCGCGGCCGTCGACGACGCCGCGCACGCCCCGGCCTCCCACGTTCGCGAAGTCGCGGGCGACGGGCAGGGCGCCGACTTCCGCCGCGGCGGCCTTGGCGATCGCGCGCGCGACGGGGTGCTCGGAGGCGTGCTCCACGGCCCCGGCACAGCGCAGCAGCGCCGCGCGATCGGTGCCCGCGCCGGCGATCACGTCGACCAGAGTCAACGTCCCGGCGGTGACGGTGCCCGTCTTGTCCAGGACGATGGTGTCGATCTTGCGCGTCGACTCCAAGACCTCCGGTCCGGTGATGAGCACGCCGAGCTCGGCCGCGCGGCCGCTGCCGACCAACAGGGCGGTCGGCGTCGCCAGCCCGAGCGCGCACGGGCACGCGATGATCAGCACCGCGACCGCGGCCGTCAGCGCCGCCGCGAGCGGAGAGCCGGCGGCCAGCCGGATCGCGAGGGTGGCCGCCGCGATCGCGATGACGATCGGGACGAACACGCCCGCGACCCGGTCGGCGAGCCGCTGCACCTCGGCCTTGCCCGATTGCGCCGCCTCGACGAGCCTGGCCATCTGGGCCAGCTGGGTGTCGTCCCCGACGCGGGTCGCGCGGACGATCAAACGGCCGCCTGCGTTCACGGTGCCGCCCGTGACGGGGTCGCCCTCGCCGACCTCGACGGGGACGGGCTCGCCGGTGAGCATCGAGGCGTCCACCGCCGAGGATCCCCAGACCACGGTCCCGTCGGTCGCGATCTTCTCGCCCGGGCGCACGACGAACTCGTCGCCGATCCCCAGCCGATCGGTGGGAACGCGCGTCTCGGCGCCGTGCCGCAGCACCGCGACGTCCCTGGCGCCGAGCCGCAGCAGGGCCCGCAACGCGGCACCCGCGCGCCGTTTGGAGCGCTTCTCGAAGTAGCGGCCCGCCAGGACGAACAGGGTCACTCCGGCGGCAACCTCGAGATAGATGTCGGCCGCGCCGTCGCCACGCGCGGCGGTCAGCTCGAAGCCGTGGCGCATGCCCGGCCGTCCGGCCGTCCCCAGGGCGAGGGCGTAGAGCGACCAGAGAAACGCCGCCAGCGTCCCGACCGAGACCAGCGTGTCCATCGTGGCGGCGCCGTGCTTGAGGTTCGCCCACGCCGCGGCGTGGAACGGGCGGCCCGCCCATCCGACGACCGGTGCGGCCAGCGCCAGCGACACCCATTGCCAGTGACGGAATTGCAGCGCCGGGATCATCGCCATCGCGATCACCGGGACCGCGAGCACGATCGCGGCGATCAGCCGGGTGCGCAGCGCCGCGAGTTCGGCGGTCTCCGGTGCCTCGGGCGCGGGTTTCGGTGTCGGCAGCGCGGCCGTGTAGCCGGCCTTCTCGACTTCGGCGACGATCGCCCGCGGGTCGTATCCGGCGGGGACGATGACGGCTGCCTTCTCGGTCGCGTAATTCACCCGCGCATCGACCCCGTCGAGCTTGTTCAATTTCTTCTCGATGCGCGTCGCGCACGAGGCACAGGTCATCCCCGCGATCTCGAGGTCGAAGCTGTGGACTGCGGTCGGTGGGGCAGGTTTCACGCGACCAGGACCGCCTGGTAACCGGCCTCGTCGACGGCCCTCAGCACATCCTCCGCGTCGACGGGAACAGAACTTGCCACGACGAGCCGGCCGGTGCGCGCGCTCACGTCCACGCCGTCCACGCCGGGGACCTGGCTGACCTCCGCCCGGACGGCGGCCTCGCAGTGCCCGCAACTCATGCCGGTCACCCGGTACTCACTCGTCGCCATTACCCTCCTTCCGGGCCTTATACCCGCGGGGGTACGGTCAAACGCGTCGCCGTGCCGTGGGTGTTCCCGCGCCGGATGCCGTTACCGCGGGCAGCACCATTCTGCCTGGACGGCGGGTGAACGCGCCGCGGGAGGACCCCGATCAGACGTAGCCGACGCCGATATCGACCGACACCTGGCTCGCGGTTACCAGCCGGGATTGGTCGGACACCAGCCAGGCGACCGCATCGGAGATGTCTTCGGGCTGGGCGATGCCGTCGGGCAGCAGCGGTTTGTGCAGGCCCCGTAGGTGCGGGTAGGAGTCGGCGGCCGATCGCAACGCGTCGCGCATCCGGCCGGTGCCCATCGGGGTCGCGACCGCTCCCGGGTTCAGGCTGTTGACGCGGATGTTGTGCCGGCCGAGTTCGGCGGCGAACGCGCGCGCCATCCCGACGACGGCATGTTTGCTCGCCGTGTAGTGGATCATGAACGACTGCATGTTGATGCCGGCGGCGGACCCGATGAGGACGATCGAGCCGCCCCGACCGCCGTCGATGATGTGATGAGCGCCGGCCATCACGGTGTTCCAAGTGCCGATCACGTTGGTGTCGATGGTGTCGCGGAACGCCTGCGGGGTGATCTGATCCCACGGCGCGGGACTGCAGATCCCCGCGTTGGCGACGATGATGTCGAGCCGGTCCAGTTCGCCGACGGCCGCGGCGACGGCGGCCGTCAGCGCGTCGAGGTCACGGATGTCGACCGCCGCCGTGATTGCCCTCCTGCCGTTGGCGCTCACCAGTCGCGCCGTCTCGGCCAGGTCGTCGGGCGTCGGCGAATCGTAGGGAACGCTGGGCGGCAACGGCCCCGCGATGTCGACCGCGATGATGTCGGCGCCTTCGGCGCTGAGTCGCACCGCGTGCGCACGTCCCTGTCCTCGCGCGGCGCCGGTGATCAGCGCCACCCTTCCCTCAATCGACCGGCTCACCGAACGCCTCCATGCTGAACGTCGTTGTTCGAACGGTTGCAAAAATTCAACTCGGCGAAGCGTAGCGTCGATCCGGCGCCACGGACGCCCGGAAGGAGACCGTCATGACCGTCAACGTTGTCGATGCGGGGCCCCGACAGGTAAGTCGGTCGGTTGAAGTGGACGCGCCGGCCGCGGAGTTGTACGCGATGGCGGCGGACCCCCGGCGTCACCACGAGTTGGATGGGTCGGGCACGGTCGGCGACAACATCAAAGTCCCGGCGGAACTGGCTGTCGGTTCGAAGTTTTCGACGCACATGAAGATGTATGGCGTGCCGTACCGCATCACCAGCACCGTGACCGCGCTCAAACCGAACGAACTGGTCGAATGGCGTCATCCGGTGGGGCACCGCTGGCGCTGGCAGTTCGAGTCGCTCTCGCCGACCCGGACGCGGGTCACCGAGACGTTCGACTACAGCCGGGCCGGCGCGGTCAAGAACGGGCTGAAGTACTACGAACGGATGGGTTTCCGGAAGGCCAATGCCGCGGGCATCGAGGCGACGCTGGCCAAGCTGCGCGATCGCTACGCGGGCCGGTAGTCCATCGCCGCGGCACTGAAAAGATTGGGCGGCTGAACCCAATCTGGGTGTCGTTCGTGGGTCTCTATGGGTCGACGTCCGGTCGCCCGCCGCCCCGCAGGAAGGACCCTTCGCCGATGATCGTCCGCGCCCCGGCCGCCGCCGTGACACCGCATCGCCTCTCGCAGCTGCTCACCCGATCGGGACAGCTCATCAGCCGCTACGGGTTGGTGGTCGTCTTGGCCTGGATAGGGTTCGGCAAATACGTGAAGATGGAATCCCGGGTGCTCATCGAGCACAGCCCGCTGATGAGCTGGATCTACCACGTGGCCAGCGTCACCGTGGTCGCGCACGGGCTGGGAACCATGGAAATCGTTGCCGCGCTTCTCATTGCGCTGCGCCCGGTGTGGCCGCGGGCATCCGCGGTTGGCAGCGCCCTGGCGGTGGTGCTCTTCATGGGGACGCTGAGCTTCCTGTTCACCACTCCCGGCGTGGTTTCGACGCACGCCGACGGCCTGCCCGTGTTGTCCGCGCTGCCGGGCCAGTTCCTGCTCAAGGACCTCGTCTTGATCGGTGTCGCGCTGTGGACTCTCGGCGACTCGCTTGCGACGCGAAAAGCGTTCCCCTGATCAGTTCTTTGGCCGACTCCAGGGCGGCCGCGTGGGCGTCCGGCGCCAGGCTGGCCGCACGTTCCGTCAGGCCGCGAGCCAGCGCGTAGATCGCGTTGGCCGCGGCGTCCGGGTCGGTGCCCGGCGGCAGCGCCTTGCGCTCCCGGGCGTCCTCGACGATGTCATTTATGATGTCGCGCAACGCTTTTGACCCCGGATTCCGTGTCCGGCCGCTGCGTGGGTGTGCCGACATTTCGGCTCGCATCGTCCGATCGAACGCGGCCAGATACGGATACTCGCGCAGCAACCGGCCCAGCTCCTCCAGCACCGCCTCGAGGCGGTCGACGACGTCACCGGAGCGGTCGGCGGCCTCGCGTAGCCGTCGGGATGCGATCAGGTCGATTTCCGCGACCGTCGCCGCGAGCAGCTCCGACTTGTTGGGGAAGTAGTTGTACAGGCTGGCGCTGGTCACCTCCGCGGTCCGGGCGATCTCGCGGATGG
>NZ_LZJH01000055.1:0-358613 GCF_001666745.1 Mycobacterium sp. E2699
CCCACCGCGACGATGAACCGCGGGATGAACATCGTGTTGATCAGGCCGTAGAGGGTCGTCAGCACGATCGTCCCGACGCCCCAGAGGATGAGGTCGTAGGCGGCGATCCGCCACGGGGCCAGAAAGGTGTTGCGCTCGTCGTCGCGGGTCGGCATGCGCTCGTCGATCGCCCAGCGCAGGGCGATCACGGTCTGGCGGGTGATCCAATACGTGCCCAGCGCCAAAGCCAGCGCGATGTAGGCCGGCACGACTCCGAACGTGAGCCACGCCGGCGCGTCGTCGAACACGCTGGGTTCCGGAACCGCCACCGTCACGATCAGCATTACCGCGGCGATACCGATGAGGTTCGCACCCAGCACCAGCACGGTCATGATGATCTGGATGCGGATGCGCCGCCGCCGCTGGCTTTCCGTCACCCGCCCGAGGAGCAGCGACCCGTACGCAGGCGTTTCCGGTAGCCGGCCGCTCTGGCGGGTAATCCGCTCGAGCACCCGGCCGATACGTTGTGCCATGCTCTTTTTGGCCGACATGGTGGCGCAAGCCTAATTTGTCGCCCAAGCTCTAAGGTGAGTCGGGTGCGCCTCGTCATCGCCCAATGCACCGTCGACTACGTCGGCCGGCTCACCGCACACCTACCTTCCGCGCGGCGACTGCTGCTGTTCAAGGCCGACGGGTCGGTCAGCGTGCACGCCGACGACCGCGCCTACAAGCCGCTGAACTGGATGAGCCCGCCCTGCTGGCTGACCGAGGAGGACGCCGGACAGGTGCCGCTCTGGGTGGTGGAGAACAAGGCCGGCGAGCAGCTGCGCATCACCGTCGAGGAGATCGAACACGACTCCAGCCACGATCTGGGCGTCGACCCGGGCCTGGTGAAGGACGGCGTCGAGGCCCACCTGCAGGCGTTGCTCGCCGAGCACGTCCAGCTGCTGGGCGAGGGGTACACGTTGGTCCGTCGCGAGTACATGACCGCGATCGGGCCCGTCGATCTGCTCTGCCGCGACGAAAGCGGCGGCTCGGTCGCGGTGGAAATCAAGCGGCGCGGGGAGATCGACGGCGTGGAGCAGCTCACCCGCTACCTCGAGTTGCTCAACCGCGACAGCGTGCTGGCGCCGGTCAAGGGCGTCTTCGCCGCCCAGCAGATCAAACCGCAAGCGCGCACGCTGGCCACCGACCGCGGGATCCGCTGCGTCACACTGGATTACGATCAGATGCGCGGCATGGACAGCGACGAATACCGGTTGTTCTGACGTGCCCAACTAGACTGCGGGGCATGCCTCGGCGCCGCCCACCGCCACGCCGGCAGCGGCCGGCACCCCTGGCGCCGGTCCCGTGCCGGGTCGAGACCGGACCCGACGGCTACGAATACGAGGTGCGACCGGTCGCTGCGGCCCGCGCGGTCAAGACCTATCGCTGCCCGGGTTGCGATCACGAAATCCCTTCCGGCACCGCACATCTGGTGGTGTGGCCGACCGAATCCCCGCAGGGAACCGATGACCGGCGACATTGGCACACCCCGTGCTGGGCCAACCGTGCCACCCGCGGCCCGACCCGCAAGTGGTCGTAGAGGCGAGCCGCTAGGAGGCCGGCTCGACCAGCTCGATCAGGACCCCGCCGGCGTCCTTGGGATGGATGAAGTTGATCCGAGAGTTAGCTGTGCCGCGGCGGGGCGCCTCGTAGACGAGTCGCACACCCTGCTCATGCAGCTGCTCGCAGATGGCGTCCAGATCGCTGACCCGAACGGCCATCTGTTGGATGCCCGGTCCGCGCTTCTCCATGAACTTCGCGATCGTCGACGAGTCGTCGAGCGGGGCCATCAGCTGCAGCTGCGCGGTGGTCCCGGGGACGGCCAGCATCGCCTCGCGGATGCCCTGGTCATCGTTGACTTCCTCGTGCACCAGGATCATGCCGAGGTGGTCGTGGTACCAGGTGATGGCGGCGTCCAGGTCGGCGACCGCGATGCCGACGTGATCGAGGCCGGTCACCAACGAGGTGGCCAGGAGGTGACGGGCGTCAACTTGATCGGTCGTCATCACGTAACGGTAACCTGACGGCAAAGATTGCGCTTCTCCAGGATGCCGAATCGGCCGTCCGGGCACGCTCAGGAGGTTCTCATGACGACGTCGGTGATAGTTGCTGGGGCGCGAACGCCCATCGGGAAGCTGATGGGTTCGCTGAAGGATTTCTCGGCCAGCGATCTGGGCGCCATCGCGATCGCCGGGGCGCTGGAGAAGGCGAGGGTCCCGGCGTCGGCGGTCGAGTACGTGATCATGGGCCAGGTGTTGACGGCCGGCGCCGGCCAGATGCCCGCGCGTCAGGCGGCGGTCGCGGCGGGCATCGGATGGGACGTTCCGGCACTGACCATCAACAAGATGTGCCTGTCCGGCATCGACTCCATCGCCCTGGCTGACCAGCTCATTCGCGCCGGGGAGTTCGACGTGGTGGTGGCCGGCGGCCAGGAGTCCATGACCAGGGCGCCCCACCTGCTGATGGACAGCCGGGCGGGCTACAAGTATGGCGACGTGACGGTGCTCGACCATATGGCCTACGACGGGCTGCACGACGTGTTCACCGACCAACCGATGGGCGCGCTCACCGAGCAGCGCAACGACCTCGACAAGTTCACCCGCCAGGAGCAGGACGAGTTTGCCGCACGGTCCCACCAGAAGGCGGCCGCAGCGTGGAAGGACGGCGTCTTCACCGACGAGGTGGTGCCGGTCAACATCCCGCAGCGCAAGGGTGATCCGCTGCAGTTCGCCGAGGACGAGGGGATCCGCGCCAACACGACCGCGGAGTCCCTGGCCGGGCTCAAGCCCGCCTTTCGCCGCGACGGCACCATCACCGCCGGTTCGGCGTCGCAGATTTCCGACGGCGCGGCGGCGGTCGTGGTGATGAACAAGGCGAAAGCGCAGGAGCTCGGGCTTTCCTGGCTGGCCGAGATCGGCGCGCACGGCGTTGTGGCCGGGCCCGATTCGACGCTGCAGTCCCAGCCGGCCAACGCCATCAAGAAGGCGCTCGGCCGCGAGGGCATCTCCGTCGACCAGCTCGACGTCGTGGAGATCAACGAAGCGTTTGCGGCGGTGGCCTTGGCCTCGACCCGCGAACTGGGTGTCGACCCGGAGATCGTCAACGTCAATGGCGGTGCCATCGCGGTCGGTCATCCGATCGGCATGTCGGGCGCCAGAATCACCCTGCACGTGGCGCTGGAGTTGGCGCGGCGCGGGTCCGGCTACGGCGTCGCGGCCCTGTGCGGGGCCGGCGGTCAGGGCGACGCCCTGATCCTGCGGGCCGGTTAGGCACCTTTGCTGGCGTTGCTGGCATCCGCCGCGCGGAAAAGTTTGTGATCTTGGTCATAACGCCCGATGAGCGCAGGCGCGACCGGGTGGCTCGGTCATCGCAGCGCATGACAAACTTGACGGCGTGACGCGTCCGCGACCCTCGATCGGGCCCGCACTGGCCGGTGCGGTCGACCTCTCCGGGCTCAAGCAGCGAGCCCAACAGAACGCTTCCGCCTCCGGCCCGGCGGGCGCCGCGGCGCCCGCGACGCCAGGTGGCACGGAGGTCACCGAGGCCAATTTCGAAGAGCAGGTGATCGTCCGGTCCGACGAGGTGCCGGTCGTGGTCTTGTTGTGGTCGCCGCGCAGTGACGCGTGCGTCCAGCTCCTCGAGACGCTCTCCGGCATGGCCGCCGAGGACGGCGGCACCTGGGCGCTGGCGACGGTCAACGTCGACGTGACGCCAAGGGTGGCCCAGATCTTCGGCGTCGACGCGGTCCCCACCGTCGTGGCGTTGGCCGCCGGGCAGCCGCTGTCCAGCTTCCAGGGCGTCCAGCCGCCCGACCAGTTGCGCAGATGGGTGGACTCGCTGTTGTCGGCGACGGCCGGAAAGCTCAGGGGCGCAACCGGTTCCGGACAAGCGGAACTGGATCCCGAACTGGCTCGGGCGCGCCAGCAACTCGAGGACGGCGACTTCGACGCCGCCAAAGCGTCGTATCAGGCGATCCTGGACGCCAACCCGGCCAGCGCCGAGGCCAGGGGTGCGATCCGGCAGATCGAATTCCTCACGCGCGCAACGGCACAACGCCCCGATGCCGTCGCGATCGCCGACGCCGCGCCGGGCGACATCGAGGCCGCCTTCGCGGCCGCCGACGTGCAAATACTCAATCAGGACGTGAGCGCGGCGTTCGAGCGCCTGATCGCGTTGGTGCGCAGCACATCCGGCGATGAGCGCACCCGGGTGCGCACCCGACTGATCGAGCTGTTCGAGCTCTTCGATCCCGCGGATCCCGAGGTCGTCGCCGGCCGGCGCAACCTCGCCAACGCGCTGTACTGAGTCGGCCCTTACGGGGCCGACATCCCGTTCGTTCCGGCCAGGCCGAGCAGGCCGCCCGTGCCGCCGTTGCCGCCGTCGCCGAGCGGCACGGCGTTGCCGCCCGCCGCGCCGGCCCCACCGGCGGCGGTGTTGCCGATGAGCACGGAATTACCGCCGGCCCCGCCGGCGCCGAACAGTCCTCCGCCACGCCTGGCGTCCCGTAAGCCACCGGTTGCACCGCCGAGACGGCCGGTCCCACCGATACCGCCGGCCCCCCACAACACGCCGCCGGCACCGCCCGCCCCGCCGATGCCGAAGAGCCCCCCGCTCCCGCCCTTGCCGCCCGGCTGCCCGGGCGCGCCGGCCCCGCCGTTGCCGATCAGGGTTCCGCCGGCGCCGCCCGGCGCCCCGGTGCCCGGCGCCCCGTCGGCGCCGTTGCCGATCAGCGGGCGGCCCAGGAGTAGCTGGGTGGGCGCGTTCAGCGCACCGAGCAACTGCTGCTCCAACGCTTGCAACGGTGACGCATTGGCGGCATCGGTGGCGGCGTACGACGTCGCACCCGCTGCGAGGGCCTGGACGAACTGCGAATGAAAGGCCTCCGCCTGCGCACTGATCGCCTGGTACTCCGCGGCGTGGGCCGAGAGAAGCGCCGCCACGCTCGCCGACACCTCGTCGGCGGCCGAGGCGACCATTCCCGTCGTCGGCGCCGCCGCCGTCGCGCTTGCCGCGCTAATGGTCGAGCCGATATTCGCCAAATCCGACGCCGCCCCCGAAACCATTTCTGGTGCCGCGAACACGAACGACATGCATGCCTCCCAGCGAGTACGGCGAGTTAGCGATGACACCTGGAGAGTGGATCATATCCAGACTTAGCGAAACTGGGAAAGTAGCTGCGCATTACTGGGCCAGCAATTAAATGCTGCTTTACTTATTGCAGTGCACCCGGTATAAGCACCGCCGGTCGTTTGACTATTCGGGTTCGAGCCACAACGCCGACGTGGGCGGCAGGACCATAACGGCCGAGGCCGGGCGGCCGTGCCACGGGTCTTCGGTGGCGTCGACGCCGCCCATGTTGCCGATTCCCGAGCCGTTATAAATGGTCGCGTCGGTGTTCAGCACCTCGCGCCAGCGGCCGGCGCAGGGCAGGCCGAGGCGGTAGCCGCTGTGCTCCGAACCCGCGAAATTGAATACGCAGGCCATCACCGAGCCGTCGTTTCCGTATCGGAGGAAACTCAGCACGTTGTTGGCGGAGTCGTTGGCGTCGATCCAGGAATAGCCGTCGGGAATGGTGTCTTGGCTCCACAGCGCCGGACGGCTGCGGTAAATCTCGTTGATGTCGCGCACGAAGCGTAAAACGCCGTTGGAAAAGCCTTGTTCGTCGAGCTGCCACCAATCCAACCCGCCCTGCTCGGACCACTCGGCGCGCTGACCGAATTCCTGTCCCATGAATAACAACTGCTTGCCCGGGTGCGCCCATTGATAGGCGAGCAGGCTGCGTAGGCCCGCGGCCTTGACGTGGTTGTTGCCCGGCATCCGTCCCCACAGGGTCCCCTTGCCGTGCACCACCTCGTCGTGACTGATCGGCAGCACGTAGTTCTCGCTGAACGCGTACAGCATCGAGAACGTCATCTCGTGATGGTGGTAGCTGCGGTAGATCGGGTCGCGGCTGATGTAGTCGAGCGTGTCGTGCATCCAGCCCATGTTCCACTTCATCGAGAAGCCAAGGCCGCCAAGGTTCGTCGGCCGCGTGACGCCGGGCCACGACGTCGACTCCTCGGCGACCGTGACGATGCCGGGCGCGGCCTTGTGCGCGGTGGCGTTCATCTCCTGGAGGAACTGCACCGCCTCCAGGTTCTCGCGCCCCCCGTAGACGTTCGGGGTCCAGCCGCCCTCGGGCCGCGAGTAGTCCAGGTAGAGCATGGAGGCGACCGCGTCCACGCGCAGGCCGTCGATGTGGAACTCCTCGAGCCAGTACAGCGCGTTGGCCACCAGGAAGTTGCGCACCTCCGCGCGGCCGAAGTCGAAGACGTAGGTGCCCCAGTCGAGTTGTTCCCCGCGCTTGGGGTCGGCGTGCTCGTAGAGCGGGGTGCCGTCGAACCGGCCGAGCGCCCAGGCGTCCTTCGGGAAGTGCGCCGGCACCCAGTCCACGATCACGCCGATGCCGGCCTGATGCAGGGCGTCGACCAGCGCCCGGAATTCGTCCGGCGTGCCGAAGCGCGACGTGGGCGCGTAGTAGGAGGTGACCTGGTAACCCCATGAGCCGGCGAACGGGTGCTCGGCGACCGGCAGCAGCTCCACGTGGGTGAACCCTTGCTCCACAACGTAATCCGTCAGCTCACGGGCGAGCTGGCGGTAGCTCAGGCCGGGACGCCAGGAGCCCAGATGCACCTCGTAGGTGCTCATCGGCTCGAACACCGGGTTGCGCTGCGCGCGCCGCGTCAGCCAGTCGGTGTCCTGCCAGGTGTACTCGCTGCGCGTTACCTTGGACGCGGTGTGCGGGGGCACCTCGGTGGCGAATGCCATCGGGTCGGCGCGTTCGGTCACCACGCCGTCGGCGCCGTGCACGCGGAACTTGTAGAGGCCGTGCAGGGGGAAGTCGGGCCAGAACAGCTCCCACACCCCGGAGGAGCCCAGCACGCGCATGGGCGCCTCGTTGCCGGTCCAGCCGTTGAACTCCCCGATCAGGCTCACGCCCTTGGCGTTGGGCGCCCACACGGCGAACGACACCCCGTTGACCACCCCGTCGGCCGTCGTGAACGAGCGGGGGTGCGCGCCGAGAACCTCCCACAGCCGCTCGTGGCGGCCCTCGCCGAAGAGATGGAGGTCGACTTCGCCCAGGGTGGGCAGGAAGCGGTAGGCGTCGGCGACGACGAACGGATCGGCGCCCTCGTAGGTCACCTCCAGCCGGTAGTCGATGAGGTCGACGAACGGCAGCGACACGGCGAACAGGCCGGAATCGATGTGCTGCAACGGGAACCGATCGTCACCGACGAGCGCGACGACTTCGCGCGCGTGCGGTCGCAACGCGCGGATGACGGTGTGGTCGCCGTACTCGTGGGCCCCCAGGATGCCGTGCGGGTTGTAATGCGCGCCGGCCACCAGGCGCGCCAAGTCGGCTGGGTCGGGCGCCAGATCCAGTCCGGCGAGTTCATCGGTTCGGCTCACAGCCCGTCACCTCCTACGCAGCAGCGTGATTCGGGATTCGTACGGTATGAGTGGCATGTTGATGATGTGCGCGACGGCCCGCGACGGGTCGAGCCTGATGTAGTTCGATTGTCCCCACTGGAATTCCTGACCGGTGATCTCGTCGCGCACCCAAAACCTCTCATAGGGCTCCATACCCAATGCGGCCATGTCCAACCACAGCGTCGCTTCCTCGGGGCCGAACGCGTTGAGTGTCACCACCACCAGCACGCAGTCACCGGTGGCCGGGTCGAACTTGCTGTAGGCCAGGATCGCGTCGTTGTCCGCGCCATGGAAATGAATTGTGCGCAGTTGCTGTAGCGCCGGATGCACCCGGCGGATCGTATTGAGCTGCTTGATGAACGGCTCGAGCGACCGGCCTTCGGCGAGAGCCCGCGCAAAGTCGCGCGGCCGCAACTCGTACTTCTCGGAATCCAGGTACTCCTCGCTGCCCTCGCGCACCGCGCGGTGCTCGAACAACTCGTAGCCCGAGTAGACCCCCCAAGCCGGGCCCATGGTCGCCGCCAGCACGGCGCGGATGGCGAACATGCCGGGACCGTTGTGCTGCAGCACCGCGTGCAGGATGTCCGGGGTGTTGACGAACAGGTTCGGCCGCCGAAAGTCGGCGAGGGCTGCGATGTCGTTGCCGAATTCCGTGAGCTCCCACTTGGCCGTCCGCCAGGTGAAGTAGCTGTAGGACTGCGTGAAGCCGAGTTTCGCCAGGCCGTACTGGCGGGCCGGCGGGGTGAAGGCCTCGGACAGGAACAGCACATCGGGGTCGCTGTCTTTGACCTGACCGATCAGCCAGGCCCAGAAGTCGGGCGGCTTGGTGTGCGGGTTGTCGACCCGAAAGAACTTGATGCCGTGGTCGATCCAGTGCCGAACCACCCGCAGCACCTCGTCGTACAGACCCGCGGGGTCGTTGTCGAAGTTGATCGGGTAGATGTCCTGATACTTCTTGGGCGGGTTCTCCGCGTAGGCGATGGTTCCGTCCGGCAATTCGGTGAACCACTTCCGGTGTTCGCGGGCCCACGGGTGGTCCGGTGCGCATTGCAGCGCCAGGTCCAGCGCCACCTCCATGCCCAGATCTCTTGCGGCGGCGACGAACTCGTCGAAGTCGTCGATCGTGCCCAGGTCGGGGTGAACGGCGTCGTGGCCGCCCTCGTCGCTGCCGATCGCCCACGGCGATCCCACATCGCCGGGAGCGGCGGTCGGGGAGTTGTTGCGGCCCTTGCGGTGTACCTTGCCGATCGGGTGAATGGGCGGCAGATAAACGACGTCGAAGCCCATGTCGGCGATGCGCGGCAGTTGCGCGGCCGCGGTGGCGAAGGTGCCGTGCACCGGCTTGCCGTTCTCGTCCCACCCGCCCGTCGAGCGCGGGAACATCTCGTACCATGCGCCGAAGCGGGCCAGCGGCCGGTCGACCCACACCCCGAACTGTTCACCCCGGGTGACCAGGTCACGCAGCGGGAAGGCGGCCAGCAGCTCCTCGATTTCCGGGCTCAGGGCCAGCGCGGTGCGGGTGACCGGGTCCCCCGGGGCCCGCAATGCCTCGGCGGCCGCCAGCAGCGGATCGCGTCGCGCCCGCGGCATACCGGTCGCCGCGCGCTCGAACAGCGCGGCCCCCACCAGCAGGTCGTTGGACAGCTCCTTCTCGCCCTGACCGGCGTCGAGCTTGGCGACCAGCCCATGCCGCCACGAGTGGATCGGGTCACCCCACCCGTCGACGCGGAAGGTCCACAGCCCGACCCGGTCGGGGGTGAACACACCATGGAAGACGTACGGCTCGACACCCTCGGTCATCGGCAGCAGCAGCGGCTTGATCCGCTGCTGCTCCGCGGTCTTGCCGTCGAGCGCGGGCGCCGGACGTTCGGGCGCCTGGACCGCCTTGATCCGGCGGGATTCAGTGACTTGCGGATAGCGCTGGCCGAGGTAGCGCACGACCAGGGTGGCCGCGACGGCCTCGTGGCCCTCGCGCCAGACGGCGGCGCTGACGGGGACCATCTCGCCGACCACGGCCTTGGCCGGGTACGCGCCGCAGGAGACGACGGGCTGGACGTTATCGATCTCGACACGACCGGGCACAAACACTCCGTTTCGATTGTGTGGCGGGACCGCGCTGTGCGTCGTCGCGGAATGCCTCGCCTCTCAGAAACTTCCTGTCGTGGGGACTTTCCCTGACGGACCGCAGCGTTGCGGCCCCAACAACTAACCGATACCCACCCTAGTGCGCCGTCACACGCCCCCGAGGGGGAACGTCCGTCGGTCGCCCTGCGAGCGCCGGAATCCTCAGTAAGCTAATGACGCGTGAAAGCCCTTCGCCGCTTTACCGTCCGCGCACATTTGCCCGAGCGTCTCGCCGCGCTGGATCAGCTTTCGACCAACCTGCGGTGGTCGTGGGACAAGCCCACCCAAGACCTGTTCGCGACCGTCGACCCGACGCTGTGGGCACGGTGTGGCTGCGATCCGGTGGCGCTGCTCGGTGCGGTGAGCCCGGCGCGGCTCGACGAGCTGGCGCTCGACGAGGAGTTCGTGGGCCGGCTCGATGCGCTCGCCGCCGACCTGAACGATTACCTGACCCGGCCGCTCTGGTATCAGCAGCGCGAGCAGGCCGGCGCCCCGATGCCGGCCGCGATCGCCTACTTCTCGATGGAGTTCGGGGTCGCCGAGGTGCTGCCCAATTATTCGGGCGGCCTGGGCATCCTCGCCGGTGACCACCTGAAGTCCGCGTCCGATCTGGGCGTCCCGCTGATCGCGGTGGGGCTCTACTACCGCTCCGGCTACTTCCGGCAGTCGTTGACCGCGGACGGTTGGCAGCACGAGACCTACCCGGCGCTGGACCCGCAAGGGCTGCCGCTGCGGCTGCTCACCGATGCCGCGCGCGATCCGGTGCTGGTGGAGCTGTCACTCCCGGATTCGGCCCAGCTGCGGGCGCGGGTCTGGGTCGCGCAGGTGGGACGCGTGCCGCTGCTGCTGCTGGATTCCGACGTCCCGGAGAACGAGCACGAACTGCGCGGCGTCACCGACCGCCTGTACGGCGGCGACCAGGAACACCGGATGAGGCAGGAGCTCCTGGCCGGCATCGGCGGGGTGCGGGCGATCCGCGCCTTCACCGCCATCGAGGGGCTTCCGGCTCCCGAGGTGTGGCACATGAACGAGGGCCATGCCGGGTTCCTCGGTGCCGAACGCATCCGCGAGCTGATCACCGATTCGGGCCTGGACTTCGACACCGCCCTAACCGTGGTGCGCTCGGCCACCGTGTTCACCACGCATACCCCGGTGCCGGCCGGCATCGACCGCTTCCCGGTCGACATGGTGCGGCTCTACTTCGACGGTGGTTCCAGCGGCCCGGGCGACGACCCCGATGTGGATGCCAAGGCCAAGGGCGCGCCCGCCCTGCTGCCGGACGTGCCGACCGCGCGGATCCTCGCGCTCGGGGCCGAGGACGATCCGACGAAGTTCAACATGGCCCACATGGGCCTGCGGCTGGCGCAACGGGCCAACGGTGTTTCGCTGTTGCACGGCCGGGTGAGCCGGGCCATGTTCAACGAGCTGTGGCCGGGCTTCGATCCGGACGAGGTGCCGATCGGCTCGATCACCAACGGCGTGCACGCGCGCACCTGGGCGGCGCCGCAATGGTTGCAGCTGGGCCGCGAACTGGCGGGCTCGGACTCCTTCGGTGACCCCGGCGTGTGGCTGCGGCTGCAGGAGGTCGACGCGGGCCACCTGTGGTGGATCCGCTCGCAACTGCGCTCGCTGCTGGTCGAGGACGTCCGGCGCCGGTTGCGCCGCTCCTGGCAGGAGCGCGGCGCGCCGGATGCCGAATTGGGCTGGATAGCAACGGCTTTCGATCCCGACGTGCTCACCATCGGGTTCGCCCGTCGGGTGCCGACCTACAAGCGGCTGACGCTGATGCTGCGGGATCCGGATCGGCTCGAACAGCTGTTGCTCAACGAGGAGAGGCCGATCCAGCTCATCGTCGCCGGCAAATCGCACCCCGCCGACGACGGGGGCAAGGCGCTGATCCAGCAGGTGGTGCGTTTCGCCGATCGGCCGGAAGTGCGGCACCGCATCGCCTTCCTGCCGGACTACGACATGTCGATGGCGCGGCTGTTGTATTGGGGCTGCGATGTCTGGCTGAACAACCCGTTGCGGCCTCTGGAGGCCTGCGGCACCTCGGGGATGAAGAGCGCGCTCAACGGCGGGCTGAACCTGTCCATCCGCGACGGCTGGTGGGACGAATGGTACGACGGCGAAAACGGTTGGGAGATACCGACTGCCGACGGCGTGGCCGACGAGTCCCGGCGCGACGACCTGGAATCCACCGCGCTGTACAACCTGCTGGAGCAGGCGGTGGCACCGAAGTTCTACGAGCGCGACGAACACGGTGTCCCGCCGCGGTGGATCGAGATGGTGCGCCACACCCTGCAGACCCTCGGCCCGAAGGTGCTGGCCTCCCGCATGGTCCGCGACTACGTCGAGCAGTACTACACACCGGCGGCCGAATCGCTGCGCCGGACCACCGCGGCCGAGGACGGCGGCGCCGAGTTCGACGCGGCCCGCGAGCTGGCCGCCTATCGGCGGCGCGCCCGGGAGGCGTGGCCCAAGATCACCATCTCCGACGTCGACAGCACCGGCCTGCCGGACTCGCCGGTGCTCGGTTCCAAGCTGACCCTGACAGCGACCGTGCAGCTGGACGGGCTGGCGCCCGACGAGGTCACGGTGCAGGCGCTGGTGGGCAGGGTGGACGCCGGCGACGCGCTGCTGGACCCGGTCACCGTCGAGATGTCGTACACGGGCACCGCCGAGGGCGGCAACCAGGTGTTCTCGACGACCACGCCGCTGCCGCTGGCCGGCGCGGTCGGATACACGGTCCGCGTGCTGCCCAACAACCCGATGCTGGCCGCCAGCAACGAGCTGGGTCTGGTCACGCTGGCGCGTTAGTGACGATCGCAAGCGCGGGGGACCGGGCGCAGCGGGTCGTCACGCTGGCGTGTCAGAGGTTCTCAGCCGCCGCAGGGCCTCGCGCACCTGCACCGGGTTGGTGGTCTGCCAGAACGGCGGCAGCGACGCGCGCAGGTAGGCGCCGTAGCGCGCGGTCACCATGCGGGAGTCCAGGATCGCGACCACGCCGCGGTCGCTGACGCGACGCAGCAGCCTGCCCGACCCCTGCGCCAGCAGCAGCGCGGCATGGTTGGCGGCGACGGCCATGAAGCCGTTGCCGCCGCGCGCGGCCACCGCGCGCTGCCGCGCGCCCAGCAGCGGGTCGTCGGGCCGGGGGAACGGGATGCGGTCGATCAGCACCAGCGACAGCGACGGGCCCGGCACGTCGACGCCCTGCCACAGCGACAGGGTGCCGAACAGCGAGGTCTCCTCGTCGGCGGCGAACCGCTCGACCAGCGCCGAGGTGCTGTCGTCGCCCTGGCACAACACCGGCGTCGACAGCCGCCCGCGCATGGCCTCGGCGGCGGCGCGGGCGGCCCGCATCGACGAGAACAGCCCGAGCGTGCGGCCGCCGGCCGCGGTGACGAGCTCGGCGATCTCGGTCAGCTGCTCCGCCGAGCCGGTGCCGTCGCGGCCGGGCGGCGGCAGGTGCGCGGCCACGTACAGGATTCCGGCCTTGGCGTGCGCAAACGGCGACCCCACGTCGAGCCCGCGCCAGCTACAGTCCCCGCCCTCGCCGCCGGTCAGCCCCCACGCCGCGGCCATCGCCTCGAACGACCCGCCGATCGCCAGCGTCGCCGAGGTCAATACCGTCGTCGAACGCGAGAACACCTCGCCGCGCAGCAGGGCGGCGACCGACAGCGGCGCCACCCGCAAGACGGGACGCACCGAGCCGCGGTTGTCCTCGTGATCGAGCCAGACCACGTCGCTGCGATCCGGGATGGCCGGGGTGAACGACGCCAGGATCCGCGACGCCGTGTCGGACACCTCACCCAGGGCCGCGACGGCTTCGGCGCGCGCCGCCGCCGCCTTGGGGTCGCCGGTGCTGTCGATCGCCGAGCGTGCCGCGGTTGCCGAGTCGCGCAGCGCCGTCAGGTAGGTCGCCAGCTCGTCGTCGAGGCGATCGATGCGGCCCGGTGTGGCGTCGTGGACGGCCGCGGCGAAGTTGGCGGTCGCCGCCTCGAGCCGCTGGGTCAGTTCGGGGCCCACCAACCGGGCGATCCGCCGCGCGACGACGCCGAGGGCGGCCGACGTCAGCTCCGCGGTGGCCACCGACGTCACCCGGTCGACCAGTTCGTGCGCCTCGTCGACCACCAGCAGCGCGTGCTCCGGCAGCACCGCCGAGTCCGCGACCGCGTCGATGGCCAGCAGCGCGTGATTGGTCACGACGACGTCGGCCCGGCCGGCCTCGCCTCGCGCCCGCTCGGAGAAGCACTCGGAGCCGAACGGGCAGCGCGCCACGCCGACGCATTCCCGCGCCGAAACGCTGACCTGTGACCAGGACCGGTCCGGCACCCCGGGCTTGAGGTCGTCGCGGTCGCCCGAATCGGTCGTCGATGCCCATGCGGTGAGCCGCTGCACGTCGCGGCCCAGCGCGGTGGCCGCGACGGGATCGAACAGCTCTTCCTGCGGCCGCTCGTCCTCGGCGTCGGCGGCCGCGCCGCCGTTGTGGACCTTGTTCAGGCACAAGTAGTTTCGCCGCCCCTTCAACAGGGCGAACCGCGGTCGGCGGGGCAAGGCGCCGGCGAGCGAATCGGCCAGGCGCGGCAGGTCGCGATCGACGAGCTGGCGCTGCAAGGCGATCGTGGCGGTCGACACGACGACCGGCCCGTCCTCGCTCACCGCGCGGACGATCGCGGGCACCAGGTACGCCAGCGACTTGCCGGTGCCGGTGCCGGCCTGCACGACGAGGTGCTCGCCGCTGTCGAAGGCCCGCTCGACCGCGGTGGCCATCTGCAGCTGGCCGGGGCGCTCGCTGCCACCGAGGGCCGCCACGGCGATGGCGAGCAACTCGGGCACGGACAGGGACGCGTCGGACGTGGTCACTCCTCCAGCTCAGGCCCGGATCTGCGTCGTCGGGATCGCGGGCTCGCCGTGCGACAGGTTCAGGCCCTCCCATGGCAGGCTGCGCAGGCCGGCGGCCACCAGCTCGCGCGCCGCCGACAGGCTCGGGCGGCACACCGCCTCCCCGCCGCGGACCAGCGGCGTCGTCAGCGCCCGGTACGGCTCGGCGGTCTCCGGCGGGCGGCCCGCCGGGTACACCATCTCCTCGGTGATCGTTCCGGTCGGGCGTGCCAGCCGCAGCGCCTCCTTGCGGCCGCCCCGGGATTCCTTGTGGCTGCTCCGCTTTTGCACGGGCATCCCGTCCACCTCGACCAGCTTGTAGACCATGCTGGCGGTCGGCGCGCCGGAGCCGGTCACCAGCGACGTGCCGACACCGAAGCTGTCCACCGGCTCGGCGCGCAGGGCGGCAATGCTGAACTCGTCGAGATCGCCCGACACCACGATGCGGGTCTCGGTGGCGCCCAGCCGGTCGAGCTGGTCGCGCACCTGGCGCGCCAGCACCGCGAGTTCGCCGGAGTCGATGCGCACGGCGCCCAGTTGCGTGCCGGCGGCGGCCACCGCGTTGGCCACGCCGGTCGTCACGTCGTAGGTGTCGACCAGCAGCGTGGTACCGGCGCCGAGCGCATCGACCTGCGCGCGAAACGCCGCCAGCTCGTCCGGGCCGTCACGCATGGTGTGCAGCATCGTGAACGCGTGCGCCGACGTGCCCTCGGTGGGTATCCCGTAGCGGCGCTGGGCGCCCAGGTTGGAGGTCGCGGCGAAGCCGGCGATGTAGGCGGCGCGGGCCGCGGCGACCGCCGCCCGCTCGTGGGTGCGGCGCGAGCCCATCTCGATCAGCGGGCGGTCCGCGGCGGCGCTGACCATGCGCGCCGCCGCAGAGGCGATCGCGGTGTCGTGGTTGAAGATCGACAACGCCAGCGTCTCGAGGACCACGCATTCGGCGAAGCTGCCCGTCACGGAAAGCACCGGCGAACCGGGGAAGTACAGCTCGCCCTCGGCGTAGCCGTCGATGTCTCCGCCGAACCGGAAATCGCGCAGGAAGCCCACGGTGTCGGGGTCGAGGAACTCGGCCAGCAAATCGCACGCGTCGTCGTCGAACCTGAACTGCGGCAACGCTTCCAGCAGGCGGCCGGTTCCGGCGACCACGCCGTAGCGGCGGCCGTCGGGCAGCCGGCGGGCGAACAGCTCGAAGGTGGTCCGGCGGTCGGCGGTGCCGTCGCGTAGCGCCGCGGCCAGCATGGTCACCTCGTACCTGTCGGTCAGCAGCCCGGCCAGGACCGGCTCGTTCATTCCGCAACGGTAACGGCTGACGGCGGCGGGCGTGTGTCTCGGTATCGTAGGGGCCATGGTTGTTGCGTCAGCGCCCACGAAACCGGGCACTACCGGGCAACGTGAGTCGGCTCCGGTAGACGTCACGGCCAGCCCGTGGGTCACCATCGTGTGGGACGATCCGGTCAACCTGATGACCTATGTGACGTACGTTTTCCAGAAGTTGTTCGGCTACAGCGAGCCGCACGCCACCAAGCTGATGCTGCAGGTGCACAACGAGGGCAAGGCGGTGGTCTCGGCGGGCAGCCGGGAATCCATGGAAGTCGATGTGTCCAAGCTGCACGCCGCCGGTTTGTGGGCGACGATGCAGCAGGACCGCTGAGGTCGAGGTAGTCCGGGACTCCTTGTGCGCAAATGGAAGCGCGTCGAGACCGCCGACGGTCCGCGGTTTCGGTCCGCCCTGGCCCCCCATGAGGCCACCCTGCTCACGAACCTCGTCACCGCGATGATCGGCCTGCTCGACGAGCGCGAATCCTCAGCGCCCACAGACGAACTCGAGGAGATCACCGGCATCAAGACCGGGCACGCGGAACCGCCGCGAGATCCGACGCTGCGTCGGCTGCTGCCGGATTTCCACAAGCCCGACGACACCGAGAACGAGGACGACGAGAACCGGGCCGCCGGCGACACCCCCGACCGCCTCAACGCCGCGCTGCGCAGCCTGCACGAGCCGGACATCATCGACGCCAAACGCTCTGCCGCACAAAGCCTTCTGAGCACTATTCCGAACAACGGCGGCCGGTTCGAGCTGACCGACGCCGAGGCGAACGCCTGGGTCGCGGCCGTCAACGACATCCGGTTGACGTTGGGGGTCATGCTCGAGATCGGGCCGGACGGCCCCGATCGGCTCCCGGCCGACCATCCGCTGGCGGTGCACTTCGACGTCTACCAGTGGCTGACCGTTCTGCAGGAGTACCTGGTCCTGGCGTTGATGCGGAAGTCGCCCGGATGAATTCGATCACCGACGTCGGCGGCATCCGCGTCGGTCACTACCAGCGACTCGACCCCGACGCGTCGTTGGGCGCCGGCTGGGCCTGCGGCGTGACCGTCGTGCTCACCCCGCCCGGGACGGTCGGCGGCGTCGATTGCCGCGGCGGCGCTCCCGGCACCCGCGAGACCGACCTGCTGGACCCGGCCAACACCGTGCGCTTCGTCGACGCGGTGCTGCTCGCCGGCGGCAGCGCCTACGGCCTGGCGGCCGCGGACGGAGTGATGCGCTGGCTGGAGGAGCGCGGACGCGGCGTGAGCCTGGACGGCGGCGTGGTGCCCATCGTGCCGGGCGCGGTGATCTTCGACCTGCCGGTCGGTGGCTGGGACCGCAGGCCGACGGCCGAGTTCGGCTACGGCGCGTGCGAAGCCGCGGATGCGGGGCCGACGGCGATCGGGACCGTCGGCGCGGGGGTGGGGGCGCGCGCCGGGGTGCTCAAGGGCGGGCTCGGCACGGCCTCGGTGACTTTGACGACGCCGGCCGCTTCTGGCGTCACCGTCGGCGCGATCGTCGCGGTGAACTCCGCGGGTGACGTCGCCGACCGGGCGACCGGCCTGCCCTGGATGGCGAGCCTGATCGAGGAGTTCGCGCTGACGTCGCCGCCGGCCGCGCAGGTCGACGCGTACGCCGAGCTGCCTTCGGCGCTGAACCCGCTGAACACCACCATCGCGGTGGTCGCGACCGACGCCGCGCTGAGCGCGGCCGCGTGCCGGCGCGTCGCGATCGCCGCCCACGACGGCCTGGCCCGCACCATCCGGCCGGCACACACCCCGCTGGACGGCGACACGGTGTTCGCGCTGGCCACCGGGGCGGTCGAGGTGGCCCCGGCGGTCGATTCCAAACCGGTGCCCGCCGCGTTCTCGCCCGAGACGGGGCTGGTCGCCGAGGTGGGCGCGGCCGCGGCCGATTGCCTGGCCCGCGCGGTGCTCGTCGGGGTGTTCGCCGCCGCGTCGGTGGCCGGCATCCCGGCCTACCGCGACGTGCTGCCCGGCGCGTTCGGCTGAGCGGGGAAGTATCGGTCTACCGGCGCCTACGCCGGTAGCCTGGACGGTGCCGAGACCGCGCGAGAAGGGCAGCTATGGGCATGAGCGGGCATGTCGGGCAGCCGCGCACGCCGGCGAAGCGATCAAACAAGCGACCGCCGTGGGCGGTCGGCGCCGCCACCATCCTCACCTTCGTGGCGCTGCTGTACCTCGTCGAGCTGATCGATCAGCTGATGAACCACTCGCTGGACCGCAACGGCATCAGGCCGTTGGAAGCCGACGGGCTGTGGGGGATCATCTGGGCGCCCTTCCTGCACGCGAGCTGGACGCACCTGTTGGCCAACACCGTCCCGGCCCTGGTGCTGGGCTTCCTGATGACCCTGGCCGGCATGTCGCGGTTCGTCTGGGCCACCGCGATCGTGTGGATCGTCGGCGGCTTCGGCACCTGGCTGATCGGGAACTGGGGCGGTTGCCGCTTCGAGTCCGACCACATCGGGGCCTCCGGCCTCATCTTCGGTTGGCTGACGTTCCTGCTCGTGTTCGGGATCTTCGTGCGCAGGTTCTGGGACATCATCACCGGCCTGGTGGTCTTGTTCGCCTACGGCGGCATCCTGGTGAGCGCCGTCCCGGTGCTGGACAAGTGCGGCGGCGTGTCCTGGCAGGGCCACCTGTGCGGCGCGCTGGCGGGCGTCCTGGCCGCCTACCTCCTGTCCGGCCCGGAGCGCAAGGCGCGCGCCTCGAAGAAGGTCGGCGCCCGGCGCCCCAAGACATGAGTTCGCCGTTGGCGCCCGTCGGGGTCTTCGACTCCGGCGTCGGGGGACTGACCGTCGCGCGGGCGATCATCGATCAGCTGCCCGACGAGGACATGATCTACGTCGGCGACACCGCCAACGGCCCGTACGGTCCGCTGACCATTTCCGAGGTCCGCGCGCACGCGTTGGCCATCGGTGACGACCTGGTCGAGCGCGGCGTCAAGGCGCTGGTGATCGCCTGCAACACGGCGTCGGCCGCCTGCCTGCGCGATGCCCGTGAGCGCTACGACGTTCCGGTCGTCGAGGTGATTCTGCCGGCGGTGCGCCGCGCGGTCGCCACCACCCGCAACGGACGCATCGGCGTCATCGGCACGCGGGCCACCATCGCCTCGCACGCCTACCAGGACGCCTTCGCCGCCGCCCGCGACACGGAGATCACCGCGGTGGCCTGCCCGCGGTTCGTCGACTTCGTCGAGCGCGGGGTGACCAGCGGACGTCAGGTGCTGGGGCTGGCCGAGGGTTATCTGGAGCCGCTGCAGCGCGCGCAGGTGGACACGCTGGTGCTGGGCTGCACGCACTACCCGCTGCTGTCCGGGCTGATCCAACTGGCGATGGGCGACAACGTGGCGCTGGTGTCGAGCGCCGAGGAAACCGCCAAGGAGGTGCTGCGGGTGCTCACCGAACAGGACCTGCTGCGTCCCCATGACGCGCCGCCCGCCACCCGCGTGTTCGAGGCGACCGGCGACCCCGACGCGTTCACCAAACTGGCGGCGCGATTCCTGGGTCCCGCGGTGACCGGGGTTCAGCCCGTGCGCCACTCGCACGGCCGGTAGCGCGGCGAGATTCTGGTCACATCAAAGCGGCGATGTTTTCTCCATCGCGCGACCGGGCATGGCACAGTAGTGCCTGTGCGAATAACCGTGCTCGGCTGCTCGGGCAGCGTGGTCGGTCCGGATTCGCCGGCATCGGGTTATCTGCTCAGGGCACCGGACACCCCGCCGCTGGTTCTCGACTTCGGCGGCGGTGTGTTGGGCGCATTGCAGCGCTACGCCGACCCCGGTTCGGTCCACGTGCTGCTGTCGCACCTGCACGCCGATCACTGCCTGGATGTCCCGGGCCTGTTCGTCTGGCGTCGCTATCACCCGTCCAAGCCGCTCGGCAAGGCGTTGCTGTACGGCCCGAGCGACACCTGGTCGCGACTCGGCGCCGCGTCGTCGCCCTACGGCGGCGAGATCGACGATTGCTCCGACATTTTCGACGTTCGTCACTGGGTCGACGGTGAGCCCGTGACGTTCGGCACGCTCACGGTGGTGCCGCGCATCGTCGCGCACCCCACCGAGTCGTACGGCTTGCGGATCACCGATGCCAGCGGCGCGTCGTTTGTCTACAGCGGCGACACCGGACCCTGCGATCAACTCGCGGAGCTGGCCCGCGACGCCGACGTTTTCCTCTGCGAGGCCTCCTGGACGCACGCGCCGGATCGCCCGCCCGCGCTGCACCTGTCCGGCACCGAGGCGGGCCGGGTCGCCGCGCAGGCCGGCGTTCACGAGCTGCTGTTGACCCACATTCCGCCGTGGACTTCGCGCGAGGACGTGATCAGCGAGGCCAAGGCAGAGTTCGACGGTCCGGTGCACGCGGTGGTGTGCGGCGAGACGTTCGACGTCCGCCGCTCCGAAAGGGTCTGAGCACCCGGCGTTGGCTAGGGTTACTGCGTGTCCAAACGAGAAGACGGCCGCCTCGACGACGAGCTTCGCCCCGTGGTCATCACCCGCGGATTCACCGACCACCCGGCGGGTTCGGTACTGATCGAATTCGGTCACACCAAGGTCATGTGCACCGCCAGCGTCACCGAGGGGGTGCCCCGCTGGCGCAAGGGATCGGGCCTTGGGTGGCTGACGGCCGAGTACGCGATGCTGCCGTCGGCCACCCACTCCCGCTCCGACCGCGAGTCGGTGAAGGGGCGGCTGAGCGGCCGCACCCAGGAGATCAGCCGGCTGATCGGCCGGTCGTTGCGGGCGTGCATCGACCTGAGGGCGTTGGGGGAGAACACGATTGCCGTCGACTGCGACGTGCTGCAGGCCGACGGCGGGACCCGCACCGCGGCCATCACCGGCGCCTACGTCGCGCTGGCCGACGCCGTCACCTATCTTTCGGCGGCGGGCAAGCTGTCGGATCCGCGGCCGCTGTCGTGCGCCATCGCGGCGGTGAGCGTCGGCGTCGTCGACGGCCGGGTCCGGGTCGACCTGCCCTACGACGAGGACTCGCGCGCCGAGGTCGACATGAACGTCGTCGCCACCGACACCGGAACGCTGGTGGAGGTCCAGGGCACCGGCGAGGGCGCCACGTTCCCGCGCTCGACGCTGGACAAGTTGCTCGACGTGGCGTTGGCCGCCTGCGACCAGTTGTTCGCCGCGCAGCGGGAGGCGCTCGAGCAGCCGTACCCGGGCGTGCTGCCGGAAGGGCCGCCACCGTCGAAGGCGTTTGGCAGCTGACTGCCAGCCTCGACCCTGGTCTAACTGCCGCGCGGTCTACCACCGCCGACACCGCGGCCAAGACGAGACCCATTCCGGTCAGTCATGACTCGTCCTCCCGCAGTTCGAATATCGGGATGGTGCGCTTGGTTTTTGACTGGTACTTCTCGAACGCGAACGCGGGTACGGCCGCGTTGATCTTGGGGATGATCGTCTCACGTTCGGACGCGTCGAGCTCGTGCGCGACGACGTCGAATGAGGCGGTGGCGACTTCAACACGCGCCCGCGGGTTGGCCCGCAGGTTGTGCACCCACGCCGGATTGATGTCGGCGCCACCGTAACCGGCGACGATCAGCAGCTTGCCGTCGATACGGAAGACCACGAGCGGCGCGACACGCGGCTCGCCGGACTTCGCGCCCTTCGTAGTCAGTAGCAACAGCTCGTTGCCTTCGAATCGGCCGCCGACCTTGCCGGCGTTGGCGCGAAACTCGTCGGTGATGTTGTGATTGAGCGCCTTGAGCGTCTCGGTATCGGGTTTTTGACTCACGCTGGACGCAGCCACTCGATCGACCTGTCTATTCCTGGGAGCGTCCCGTTGTACGCCGTGCGCCGGGCACTGCAGAATGCAGCTCGCGTCGCCGACCCTTCGTGCCCGCAGTCCGTAAGGTGGCCGGGGTGCATCGGCAACGGCCCAGACGCATGTTTAGGAACAGATGATGACCCGGCTGCTGGTTGCCAGCCGCAACCCCAAGAAGCTGGCCGAGCTGCGCCGCGTGCTCGACGGCGCCGGCCTGTCGGGGTTGACGCTGGTCTCGCTGAACGACGTCGCGCCGTTCGACGAATCCCCCGAAACCGGCGCGACGTTCGAGGACAACGCGCTGGCCAAGGCGCGGGACGGGTTCGCCGCGACGGGTCTGGCCTGCGTGGCCGACGACTCCGGTTTGGAGGTGGCCGCGTTGAACGGGATGCCCGGCGTGCTGTCGGCGCGCTGGTGCGGCCACCACGGCGACGACGGCGCCAACACCGCGCTGCTGCTGGCGCAGTTGCGTGACGTTCCCGACGAGCGGCGCGGCGCGGCGTTCGTGTCGGCCTGCGCGCTGGTGTCGCCGTCCGGCGAGGTCGTCGTCCGCGGCGAGTGGCCCGGCGCCATCGCGCGGGAGGCGCGCGGCGACGGCGGGTTCGGCTACGACCCGGTGTTCATTCCTGACGGGGATGACCGCACCGCGGCGCAGTTGAGCCCTGCGGAGAAGGACGCGGTCTCGCATCGCGGCCGTGCGCTGGCGCTGTTGGTGCCGGCTCTGCGGGAGCTGGCGACACCGTAGCGGATGTGATTGAACCGTCCTACAGGCCGAAGCGCGTCTTGACGTCCTTCGTCTGGAAGTGCTCGACGATGATGCCCAGCAGTGGGATGGTGCCCGACAGCAGCACCCCGATGGTCTTGCCGATCGGCCAGCGAACCTTGATCGCGAGGTTGAACGCCGCCAGCACGTAGACGAAATACACCCAGCCGTGCACCACCTCGATCCACCGGATCTCGTGGTGGAAAACGACGTGCGAGACGATCTCGTAGCACAGCGCGATCAGCCACAGGCCCGTCGTCCACGCCATGACCCGGTAGCCGAGCAGTGCGGTGCGGATCTTTTCGACGGGGAAAGCGGGCGCGGGCGCCCCGGGTGTCTCCGGTGTGGTCATGCGGTGGTCCTGTTCTGCTTCTCGGCATCTTCTTTGGCGAGCTCGGCCAGGTAGGCGTTGTACTCCCGCAGCGCGGGATCGTCGATTGTCTGTGGCGCCGCCTTGGGCCGCTCGGGCAGCAGGCCGGCGGGTATCTCGGTCATCTCGCCGCCCGTGCGCGGTGCTGGCGGCGCATCTTCGTAGCGCACGAACTTGCGGTACGCGTACACGCAGAACCACGCGAACAGCGGCCACTGCAGCGCATAGCCCAGGTTCTGGAACGTTCCCGAGACGGATTGGAATCTGGTCCACTGCCACCAGCCCAGGGCCAGGCAGCCGCACGCCGCCACGATCACCAAGGCGATCAGCGCGGGCCTGCGGCGGCGGGTAGTCGGCACCCCTTGAAGGTACCGCTCACGATTTGGGACCGACGAACTCATCGAAGCCGAGCGGTACGATCGGCACGCTGCGGGCGTGGCGAAATGGCAGACGCGATGGTTTTAGGTGCCATTGCTCGAAAGAGCGTGAGGGTTCGAATCCCTCCGCCCGCACCGATGTGGTGAGCCTGAAGGCGCTCGCTCCCGGCGCCACTCAGGAAGCATCCACGGGAATCCACCACCCAGATGCATACGGGGACAACCGGTTGCCGTTTAGGCGCGAGCTGAGCCGGTCTGGTCCGTTTCACTCGCGGGGCGACGGGGGTAAAGAGCTTTAGGGCGCAGCGGGCACGGGCTCGCCGCGCGCTCACTCGGTTCTGGGCGGTCATGATGGCGGCTGCCGAGGGCACCCTTCCCCACAGGTAGAGGTGAAGAAATGCGGAAACCACCAATCATCGCCGCGGGGCTGGCGCTAATCGCCTTGGCGTTCAGCGCCGGGGTCGCGCAAGCCGACTATGTGGATCCGGACCCGAATGATCCCGGTCTCCAGGCCAACTGGCCCTGCGGCGTGACGGTCGGGCCGGTGACCACGAGCACGGGATTGAGGATCATTGGAGTACGCGGCGGCAAGCCGTGCCCACCGCCGCCCGCACCGGCGGAACAACCCTGACGGGTCCGTTAGTCATTCGACGGAACCTCCAGGCCAGTTCGCGCGGGTTCGCTCCCCACTTCTCACGTCGTCAGATGGCGGTCGGCGCGCTCGTGACGGTCTTCTCCAGCACGCGTAGGTGACCGGATCGATCCCAAGCATTCGGCTCGAAAGTTTTGTCGTCGGACAGCATTTCGACGGAGCGGCAGAAGGCGCACAGCTCGGGGCCAAGAGTGGGGTAGCCACACGCGGGGCAGACTTCGACGGTCAAGATTCCCGCACCTCCGGTGATGTCTAGTTGACATGTGTTCAATGAACCTCCGCATACCCCGGTGTCGGCTGGCTAAACGCGGCAAAGGCGCGTCAGACGCTTCACGGCGGGTACATGAACTCGACAGGACAACGGGAGGCGCCATGGACACCGGAGACGGCAAGCCAACATCGAGCGACGAAGCCTTCACCGCAGAAGATGTAAACCTCGCGGAACGCGGGGCCGCACAGGCGCGGGAACGCGCCGCGCACGCGGGACTGTCGGCCGCCCAGAGCATCGCGGCGTCGGCGCAGTGCCACCAACGGCTCGCTCAGGTGCAAGACGAGACCGTCGCGCAGGGAGTTTTGGACGCCGACACGCACCGCGGGTCCGCGATCCGCCACCGCCAAGCGGCCGCCGACGACCGCGAGCTGGCCGAAGCCAAGCGCAAAGAATCCGAAGCCGACCTGACTCTGGGCGAAAATGGCTAGCAATCCGACCGTTCGGTATACGGAACCGGCGTATTCGGCTGTCGGGCAACGGGCTTGGCGCGCACGTTAACACCCAGGCAGCGCGCGTTGTGGCGCCCCGTCGGCATCCACTGAGAGAACACGTGTTTATCGAACGCCACGGCTGGGAAGCCGATGGGGAAGCGTGAGCCGACCGCTCACGGAAGTTTCGATCAAACCGGTGGGACGACTATGGTTTCTCCGCTTCGCAGCCTCACCCGATGGAGCACTGCGCCCGCGAAGGGCGTGCAGACCGCAAGGTCCTGGGTCAATGTGCCGCGCGGTCTGGCCGCCCGGGCGACCACCCCGCTGCTGCCCGACGACTACCTCAAGCTGCTCAACCCGCTGTGGTCGGCGCGGGAGTTGCGCGGCCTGATCGTCGACGTGCGCCCCGAAACCGCCGACTCGGCGACCGTCACGATCAAGCCCGGATGGGGCTTTTCGGGCAGGTACAAGCCGGGCCAATACGTCGGGATCGGCCTGCGGATCGACGGTCGGTGGCACTGGCGCTCCTATTCGCTGACGTCGGTCCCGCGCCGCGACAACAAAAACATCACCATCACCGTCAAGGCCACCCCCGAGGGCTTTTTGTCGACCCACCTGGTCAAGGGCGTCAAACCGGGCACCATCGTGCGCCTGGCCTCACCCAAGGGCGACTTCGCGCTGCCCGACCCGGCGCCGGCCAAGATCCTGTTCATCACCGCCGGCAGCGGCATCACCCCGGTGATGGCCATGCTGCGCACCCTCAAGTCGCGCGGGCAGCAGGCGGACATCGTGCACATCCACTCGGCGCCCAGCGCCGACGACGTGATCTTCCACGACGAGCTGCGCGAGCTGGAGAAAGCACAGCCGGGATATCGACTTCGCTTGCAGCTCACCAAAACTCAGGGCCACCTCGAACTCGACCACCTCGCCGACATCGTGCCCGATTGGCGGGAACGCCCGGCCTGGGTGTGCGGCCCGAACTCCCTGCTGGACGCCGCCGAAGAGGCGTGGAAAGGCGCTGACTGCAGCGATCAGCTGCACATGGAGCGCTTCACCATCGCCGCCACGGACAAGGGCGGGGAAGGCGGCACGGTCACCTTCGCCATATCCGATAAGACCGTCGAAATCGACGGTGCCACATCGATTATGGAGGCCGGCGAACAGGTGGGGATCCAGATGCCCTTCGGCTGCCGGATGGGAATCTGCCAGACGTGCGTGCTGCCGCTCGAGGCGGGTCACGTGCGCGACTTCCGGTCGGGGACCGAACACGGCGCGGGCGACCGCATCCAAACCTGCATCTCCACGGCATCCGGAGACTGCACCATCAAGATCTAGGGGAGAACCGATGGCAATCACCGACATCAAGGAATACGCGCACCTGACCACCGAGGACGTCGAGCAGCTCGCGCAGGAACTGGACGCGATCCGCGCCGACATCGAAGAGTCCCGCGGTGAGCGCGACGCCCGCTACATCCGCCGGTCGATTCAGCTCCAGCGCGCGCTGGCCGCCGGCGGTCGAATCGCGTTGTTCGCCAGCCACAACAAGCTTGCTTGGCTCTCCGGCACCGCCATGCTCGCCATGGCGAAAATCATCGAGAACATGGAATTGGGCCACAACATCATTCACGGCCAGTGGGACTGGATGAACGACCCGGAGATCCACTCCACGGAATGGGAGTGGGACACCACCTGCCCGAGCGTGCAGTGGAAGCATTCCCATAACTTCGTCCACCACAAGTACACGAACGTCGTCGGCCTCGACGCCGACGTGGGCTACGGCATCATGCGCGTGACCCGCGACGAGCCGTGGGAGCCCTGGATGCTCGGCAACCCGATCTACAACATGCTGCTGGGCACGTTCTTCCAGTACGGCGTCGCGTTGCACCACATCGAGACCGCGAAGCTGCGGAAGAAGCAGAAGAGTTACGCCGAGGCGGCCAAGGACCTGCGGGTGATCATGAAAAAGGTCGTCCGGCAGGAGGGGAAGGATTACCTGATCTTCCCCGCGCTGAGCGGGCGCAACTGGAAGCGCACCATCAAGGCCAACATGACCGCCAACCTGATCCGCAACATCTGGGCCTACATGGTGATCTTCTGCGGACACTTCCCCGACGGCGCGGAGAAATTCACCGTCGAGGAGTTCGAGAACGAGACCCATGGGGAGTGGTACCTGCGGCAGATGCTCGGTTCGGCGAACTTCAACGCCGGCCCGCTGATGGCCTTCGTCAGCGGCAACCTCTGCTACCAGATCGAGCACCACCTGTTCCCGGACCTGCCCAGCAATCGCTACGCGGAGATCGCGGTGCGGGTGCGCGAGCTGTGCGACAAGTACGACCTGCCCTACACCACGGGATCCCTTGGCCGCCAATACCTGCAGACGTTCTGGACGATTCTCAAACTCGCGCTGCCCGACAAGCTTCTGCAGGCCACGCCCGACGACGCCCGCGAAACGCGCTCGGAGCTGAGGTTCCGCGTGCGCGAGGGACTACGGGAAAGCTTCACCGATCCGGCCACGGGCAAACGGCGCGGCCTGCGCACGGCCATGCGGGAGTTGCGGGGGTCCGGGCGGGCGGCGTAGCCCCCAGCCGAGTTGACCTTTGGTAAGGCAACCCTTAGTTTGTGGGGGTGAGCTACCGAAGCGAAGGGCGCCGGACGCCATCGGCCGGGCAGGACTGCTGATGGCCCGCGGTTTGCAGGGGGTGATACTGCGCGGCCTGGGCGCCCGGGACCACACCGCGACCGTGATCGAAACCGTCCGCCTGGCACCACATTTCGTGCGGGTCCGATTGGGCTCGCCGACGCTGTTCGAAGACGCGCGGGCCACCCCCGCGGCGTGGCTGCGGTTCTGGTTCCCCGACCCCGAGGGGTCCAACACCGAGTTCCAGCGGGCCTACACCATCTGCGAGGCAGACGCTGACGCCGGGCGCTTCGCGGTCGACGTCGTGCTGCACGAGCCCGCCGGTCCGGCGTCACTGTGGGCACGCACCGTGAAACCCGGCACGACGATCGCGGTCATGTCGATGATGGGGTCGGCGCGTTTCGACATCCCCGAGCAGCAGCCGGCCGGTTACCTGCTGATCGGCGACTCCGCGTCCATCCCGGGCATGAACGGGATCATCGCAACGGTCCCCGACGACGTCCCGATCGAGATGTACCTCGAGCAGCACGACGACCACGACACGCTGATTCCGCTCGCGCAGCACCCCAACCTGCGGCTGCATTGGGTGGCGCGCGGCGACGAGACGTCGCTGGCCGCGGCGATTGAAAGCCGGGACTGGTCGGGGTGGTACGCGTGGGCGACGCCGGAGGCCACGACCCTCAAGCATGTCCGGCGGCGGCTGCGCGACGAGTTCGGATTTCCCAGGGCCGCGATGCACGCTCAGGCGTACTGGCGCACTGCGCGCGCGATGGGCACCCGACGCGGTTAGGCAGGCAGCGCCATCTCGGCGCCGCGGAGCCTCGGCCGCGACGCTTGCCGTATGCCTTACAGTTAGGCAGTCGGTCGACCGTCGGGAGTGCTGGAGGCGTGCAGATGAGTGCTGTGGTGTCGATTCCGCGGTACCCCGGCGACGTGACACCCGAATGGCTGTCGGCGGCGCTGTCCGGGCGCGGCGCACCCGTCGAGGTCTCCGACGTCGACGTGGCTGCCATCGGCACCGGCCAGACCGGCGCGACCTACCGCGTGGCGGCCAGGTATGCGACGGACCCGGGTGGCCTGCCGCAGACCTTTGTGATCAAGCTGCCGGCCCAGGATGACACCGTGCGCGACCGCGTCGTCGTCGGATACCGCAGCGAATGCGCATTCTATTCATCGGTGGCCGATCGGGTGGGGGTGCCGACGCCGGAGTGCTTCTACTGCGAGATCAGCGAGGACGCAATGGATTTCGCCCTGTTGCTCGCCGATCAGGCGCCGGCGGTGCAGGGCGACCAGCTCGCCGGCTGCGGCGAAGCCGAAGCGCACCTTGCGGTGACCGCCCTTGCGGGCCTGCACGCGCCCAGCTGGTGTGATCCGGTCTGGCTGGACTTCCCGGGCATCGCGTTCGCGCGGCCGGACGAAGCCGGGGCCGGCGGCATGGGCGAGGTGGCGAAGATGAGCGCCGACATCACCCTCGAGAAGCTGGGCGATCGAATGACCCCGGAGGACCGCCACACCTTCGGTGCGGCAATGGGTTTGGTGGCGCCGTGGCTGCTGGCCGAGTACGACCGCTTCGCGCTGCTGCACGGTGACTATCGGCTGGACAACATGCTGTTCGACCCGGACCGGACACGGGTCAGCGTGGTCGACTGGCAGACGCTCGGGGTGGGCCTGCCGGCCCGCGATCTCGCCTACTTCACCGCCACCAGCCTGAATCCGGAGCTGCGGGCGACCATCGAGGAAGACCTCGTCACCGCCTATCACCGGGAGCTGTCGCGCTCGGGGCTCAGCGACTACGACCGGGACACCTGCTGGCGCGACTACCGGCTCGGGGTGTTGCAGGCGCCGCTGATCTCTGCGCTCGGGTTCGCCTTCGCGGCCGCCACCGAGCGCGGCGACGACATGGTGCTGGCCATGCTCAGCCGCGGCTGCCGGGCCATCCGCGAACTGGGGACGCTGGAGCTGATCGCCTAGAGGTCGCCGGTGAAATCGGCGGACAACCACTTGTCCGGCCGGATGGTGAACAGCACTTCCTCGACGCCCTCCATGCTGCGGACGAACGCGCGCCCACCTTCCTCGCCCAGGTAGCGAATTGCGATGGCTTCCTGCAGGTCCGCCGGGGCGGGGGTGGTGGTGTCGACGACGCTGCCCTCCACCACCACGTACTGATACGGCGGCTCCTCGCGCTGGACCACCAGCGTCACCGCACCGGCCCGCTGGATGAGCCGAGCCTTACGACTCGACGTCCCGGTCATGATCCGGATGTTGCCGCCGGGCGTGTAGTCGTACCAGATCGGGACGCTGGCCGGCGGCCGGCCGTCGGCGGCGACGGACAGCACGGCGACGTGCGTGGCGGCGAGAAACTCCTGACGTTCGGCTTCGCTGAAACTCCTCATGCGCACTACGAACGCCGGACCGCCAGGGCTATTCCCGGTCAGTACTGCGTCGAGCCCTGGTCCACCGGGATCTGCGCGGCGGTGACATTGCGCGATTCGTCGCTGGCCAGCCAGCACACGGCGTCTGCGACCTCTTCGGGCTCGGCGGCCCAGTTGGGCAAGAACGGCGTGAGCATGTTGGTCAGCTGCGGGTTGGTTTCCATGGCCTTGGCCATCGCCGCGATCATGTCGCCGGAACCCATCGGGGTGTTCACCGGCCCCGGATGCACGCTGTTGACCCGGATCGAGTGTTTGCCCAACTCGGCGGCGAACGCGCGCGCCATCCCCGCGACGGCATGCTTGCTGGTGGTGTAGTGCACCATGAACGGCTGCAGCTTCATGCCGGCCGCGGAACTGATCAGGATGATCGAGCCGCCCCGGCCGCCCTCGATGATCCTTTGGGCGCCGGCCATCACGGTATTCCAGGGGCCGGTGACGTTGATCTCCATGACATCGCCGAACGTCTCTGGTGTGATGTCGTTCCAGGCCTGGGGAGCCGAGATGCCGGCGTTGGCGACGATGATGTCCAGGCGGCCGAGGGCGGCGACGCCGTCGTCGACCACCCGGCGGAGTGCGTCGAAGTCACGAACATCGGTCGCGGTGGCCAAGATTCGACGCCCGGTCCCTTCGACGAGGCGGACGGTCTCGGCGAGGTCGTCGGGCGTGGCCGAATCGTAGGGGACACACGACGGGAGCTTGCCCGCGAGGTCGACGGCGATGACGTCGGCGCCCTCCCGGGCCATCCGAACGGCGTGCGCGCGGCCCTGGCCGCGTGCCGCCCCGGTGATGAAGGCCACCCGGCCCGCGAGCCTGCCGCTCATCGCTGCGCCGCCTTGACGAGATTCGACCCGATGATCAGGCGCTGGATCTCGCTGGTCCCCTCATATAACCGCAGCAGGCGCACGTCGCGGTAGATGCGCTCGACCGGGACGCCGTGCATGTAGCCGCTGCCGCCGTGGATCTGCACCGCGAGATCGGCGACCTTTCCGGCCATTTCGGTGCAGAACAGCTTGGCCGCCGACGGCGCGACCCGGCGGTCGGAATTGGTGACCCACAGCCGCGCGGCGTCGCGGACCAGTGCGCGGCCCGCAAGCACCCCGGTCTGCTGGTCGGCGATCATCGCCTGCACCAACTGAAAGCTGCCGATCGGCGTGCCGCCCTGGGTCGCGGTGGCGGCGTACGCCACCGACTCGTCGAGCGCGCGCTGGGCGGCGGCGACCGCGAGGGCGGCGATGTGCACCCGGCCACGCGCCAGGGAGGTCATCGCCGCCCGGTAGCCGATGTCCTCGCTGCCGCCGATCAGCGCGTCGCTGCCGACGCGGACGTCGTTGAAGGCGACGTCGGCGGTCCACGCGCCCTCCTGGCCCATCTTTGTGTCCTTGGCGCCGACCTGAACGCCCGCTGCGTCCGCCGGCACCAGGAACACGGCGATCCCCGGGCCCTGGTCGTCGGCCGGGCGCGTGCGCGCGAACACCACGAACAGGTTGGCGACCGGCGCGTTGGTGATGAAGCGCTTCTCCCCGGAGATCACCCACTGATCGCCGTCGCGGACGGCCTTGGTCCGCAGGCCGGCCGGGTTGGATCCGGCGCCGGGTTCGGTCAGCGCGAACGAGGCGACGACCTCGCCGGAGGCCATCGACTCCAGCCAGCGGCGCTTTTGCCCGTCGGTGCCGAAGCCGACCAGGACCTGTCCGGCGATGCCGTTGTTGGTGCCGAACATCGACCGCACCGCCAGCGAGGTGTAGCCCAATTCCATTGCCAGCTCGACGTCTTGGACCAGGTTCAGGCCCAGGCCGCCCCAGCGCTGCGGGATCGCGTAGCCGAACAGGCCCATCTTCTTGGCCTGGTCGCGCAGATCGTCGGGCACCCGGTCGTCGGTCAGGATCTCCTGCTCGCGGGGGACGACGGCGGTCCGTACGAAGTGGCGGGTCTGGGCAAGGATGTCCCGGAAGTCGTCGTCGGGCACTTCCTGGACTTCGGCGGTGGTCATGGCGGACGCTCCTCTGTGGCACTCATCGCTCGGGTTACCCACCCGGCGCCGGACGCGATCCTATATGAAATATGATATTTGGCCGTCGGGTACCCCGCGATGGAAGCGAACCCAAAGGGAGGCGTGATTCAGGTGTCGTTGCTCAACGGTCAGACGGCGGTCGTCACAGGAGGCGCACAAGGACTCGGCTTGGCCATCGCGCAGCGATTCGTCGCCGAGGGCGCGCGGGTGGTGCTCGGTGACCTGAACCTGGAGGCAACCGAAGTCGCGGCGAAAGAACTGGGCGGCAGCGATGTCGCGTTGGCGGTGCGCTGCGACGTCACGAAGGTGGCCGATGTCGAAGCCTTGATCCAGACCGCCGTCGAACGTTTCGGCGGCCTCGACATCATGGTCAACAACGCCGGAATCACCCGCGACGCGACGATGCGCAAGATGACCGAGGAGCAGTTCGATCAGGTCATCGACGTACACCTGAAGGGAACGTGGAACGGCATCCGGCTGGCGGCTGCGATCATGCGGGAAAACAAGCGTGGCGCCATCGTGAACATGTCGTCGGTGTCGGGCAAGGTCGGAATGATCGGCCAGACCAACTATTCGGCGGCGAAGGCCGGGATCGTCGGGATGACCAAGGCAGCGGCCAAAGAGCTTGCCTACCTGGGTGTCCGGGTCAACGCGATCGCCCCCGGCCTGATTCGTTCGGCCATGACGGAGGCCATGCCGCAACGCATCTGGGACGAGAAGGTGGCCGAGATCCCGATGGGTCGCGCCGGTGAGCCCAGCGAAGTCGCCAGCGTCGCCCTGTTTCTGGCCTCCGATCTGTCGTCCTACATGACGGGCACCGTCATGGAGGTCACCGGCGGCCGGCACATCTGAGCGGAGAACTGGCAATGCGCGAAACCGTGATCTGCGAGCCCGTCCGCACGCCGATCGGCCGCTACGGCGGAATGTTCAAGTCGCTGACCGCCGTGGACCTCGGGGTGGCCGCCCTCAAGGGGCTGCTGGAGCGGACCGGGATTTCGCCCGAGGCGGTCGAGGACGTCATCCTCGGGCACTGCTACCCCAGCAGCGAGGCGCCCGCGATCGGGCGCGTCGTCGCGCTGGATTCCGGACTGCCGGTGACGGTTCCCGGGATGCAGGTCGATCGGCGCTGTGGGTCGGGCCTGCAGGCCGTGATCCAGGCGTGCCTGCAGGTCGGCAACGGCGACAACGACCTCGTCATCGCCGGTGGCTGCGAAAGCATGAGCAACGTCGCGTTCTACTCCACCGACATGCGTTGGGGCGGTGCGCGTAGCGGAATCCGGGTGCACGACGGGCTCGCACGCGGGCGCACGACCGCCGGCGGCCGCCACTACCCGGTGCCGGGCGGGGTGCTGGAGACAGCCGAGAATCTGCGCCGCCAGTACGGCATTTCGCGCCTCGAGCAGGACGAGCTGGCGGTGCGCTCGCACCAGCGCGCGGTGGCCGCGCAGAAGGACGGCCTGATGGCCGAGGAGATCATCCCGGTCTCGGTAAGCACGCGCCAGGGCGAGGAGCTGATCGACACCGACGAGCACCCGCGCGCCGACACCTCGGTGGAGTCGCTGGCCAAGCTCAAACCCGTTCTGCTGGGCGAGGATCCGGAGGCGACGGTCACCGCCGGCAACGCCAGCGGTCAGAACGACGCCGCGTCGATGTGCGTGGTGACCACGCCCGAGAAGGCGGCCGAATGCGGGCTGACGCCGTTGGTCCGCCTGGTGTCCTGGGGGTCGGCGGGCGTGGCGCCCAACGTCATGGGCATCGGGCCCGTGCCGGCCACCGAGGTCGCCCTCGCCAAGGCGGGCCTGCGGCTCTCCGACATCGACGTCATCGAGCTGAACGAAGCCTTTGCCGCGCAGGCGCTTGCGGTGATGCGGGAATGGAATTTCGGCGCCGCCGACCACGACCGCACCAACGTGCACGGGTCGGGGATCTCGCTGGGCCATCCCGTCGGCGCCACCGGCGGCAGGATGCTGGCCACGCTGGCGCGCGAACTCGAACGCCGCGATGCCCGCTATGGGCTGGAGACGATGTGCATCGGCGGCGGACAGGGGCTCGCCGCGGTGTTCGAGCGGGTCGCCCCGGCATGACCGGCCCGTTGAGCGGCCTCACCGTCGTCGAGGTGTCGAGCTTCGTCGCCGCACCGCTGTGCGGCATGACGCTGGGTCAGCTTGGCGCTCAGGTGATCCGCATCGACCCGATCGGCGGGGCCTCCGACGTCCAGCGCTGGCCGCTGGCCGCGGGCGGCGCGTCGATCTACTGGACCGGGTTGAACAAGGGAAAGCGTTCGGCCACCATCGATCTGCGCTCGGCCGAGGGCCAGGAGCTGGTACAGCGCCTCATCGTCGAGGGCGACGGCGTCGTCGTCACCAACGCCGCCGGCCTGTCCTGGCTGAGCCATCAGGTGCTGGCCGCCAAGCGTTCCGACGTCATCCACGTCCAGCTGCTGGGGCGCGGCGACGGTTCCACCGCGGTGGACTACACCGTCAACGCCGGTGTCGGGTACCCGCTCGTCACCGGTCCGGCCGGGCACGCCGGCCCGATCAACCACGTGCTGCCCGCCTGGGACGTGTGCTGCGGCCTGTACGCGGCCCTCGCGGTCGTGGCCGCCGTGCGCCGCCGGGACCGGGCGGGCGAGGGGGCACGCGTCAGCCTGGCGCTGGAGGACGTGGCGCTGGCCACGGCGGGAAATCTCGGGCTGCTGACCGAGCCGCAGGTCAACGGGACGCAACGACAGCGGTTGGGCAATGCCATCTATGGCCAGTACGGCCAGGACTTCGACAGCCGCGACGGGGCCGCGTTCATGGTGGTCACGTTGACGCGCAGGCACTTTCGCGATCTCGTCGACGTTACCGGGACCGGTGCGGCGGTGTCGGCGCTCGAGGGCGCCCTGGGCGTGGACTTCGGGTCGGAGGGCGACCGTTATCGCTACCGCGACGCGCTGTCGGGGCTGTTCGCCACCTGGTTCGCCGACCACTCGGCCGACGAGATCACCGCCGCGCTGGCGGGCACCACGGTGTTGTTCGAGCGCTACAGCACCTTCGCCGACGTCGCGGCGGGGCCGAAAGTGACCGCCAATCCGCTGTTTTCGCGGCTGCACCAGCCTGGCGTCGGGGACTACCTCGCCGCGGGCCTGCCGGTCGCGTTCGACGGCGCCCATCCCGCCGGCGCGCCGGCGCCCGCGCTGGGACAGGACACCGCCGACGTCCTCGCCGGGTGCCTGGGGCTTTCGACCGCCGACATCGCGCGTTTGACCGACGCGAAAACGATCGCCTGAAGGGACCGCCCGTGACCAAGCTCGCCCAAACCCTCGGCCTGACCGAGTTCCAGACCGAAATCATCGCCACGGTGCGGCAATTCGTCGACAAGGAAGTCATCCCCAACGCGCCGGAACTCGAACGCGGCGACATCTACCCACAGCACATCGTCGACCAGATGCGCGAGATGGGGCTGTTCGGGCTGATGATCCCGCAGGAGTACGGCGGGCTGGGGGAGTCGCTGTTGACCTATGCGCTGTGTGTCGAGGAGCTGGCGCGCGGCTGGATGAGCGTTTCCGGGGTGCTCAACACTCACTTCATCGTGGCGTACATGCTGCGCCAGCACGGTACCGACGCGCAGAAGCAGCGGTTCCTGCCGCGGATGGCGACCGGCGAGTCCCGGGGCGCGTTCTCCATGTCCGAGCCGGAGCTGGGCTCCGACGTCGCCGCGATCCGGACCCGGGCGGCGCGCAACCCGGACGGGAACTACACCATCAACGGGCAGAAGATGTGGCTGACCAACGGCGGCAGTTCGACGCTGGTCGCCGTGCTGGTGCGCACCGACGAGGGCGCCGACAAGCCGCACCGCAACCTGACCGCCTTTCTTGTCGAAAAACCAACGGGCTTCGGTGAAGTCGTGCCCGGCCTGGTGATCCCCGGCAAGATCGACAAGCTGGGCTACAAGGGCATCGACACCACCGAGCTCATCTTCGACGGCTACCAGGCCGGCGCCGACGACGTCCTCGGCGGCACGCCCGGTCAGGGCTTCTTCCAGATGATGGACGGCATCGAAGTCGGCCGGGTCAACGTCTCGGCGCGGGCGTGCGGCATCGGCATCCGCGCCTTTGAGCTCGCCGTGCGGTACGCCCAGCAGCGGCACACCTTCGGCAAGCCGATCGCCGAGCACCAGGCCATCGCGTTCCAGTTGGCCGAGATGGCGACCAAAGTGGAAGCGGCGCATCTGATGATGGTCAATGCGGCGCGGTTGAAGGATTCCGGTGAGCGCAATGACGTCGCCGCCGGCATGGCCAAATACCTTGCCAGCGAATACTGTTCGGAGGTCACGCAGCAGAGCTTCCGGATCCACGGCGGCTATGGCTACTCCAAGGAGTACGAGATCGAGCGGCTGATGCGCGACGCCCCCTTCCTGCTGATCGGCGAGGGGACCAGCGAAATCCAGAAGTCGATCATCAGCAAGCGACTGCTCGCCGAGTATCAGGTGTGACGCGATGACCGTTCCGGATTTCGCCGCGCGAACCCAACTTTCCGACGACGTCGCGCGCCTGATCCGTACGAGGATATTCGACGGCGTCTACGCCGCGGGGTCCTACGTCCGGCTGGATCAACTGGCCGCGGAACTGGGAATCAGCGTCACGCCCGTGCGTGAGGCGCTGTTCGCGCTGCGGGCCGAGGGCCTGATCGCCCAGCAGCCGCACCGCGGGTTCGTGGTGTTGCCGGTCACGGGACGCGACGTCGCCGACGTCGCGAACGTGCAGGGTTACGTCGGTGGGGAATTGGCCGCGCGCGCCGCGGTCAACATGACGGACGACCAGCTGCGCGAACTCAAGCAGATCCAGGCCGAACTCGAGGAAGCCTATGCCGGCGCCGACAACGAGCGGACCGTCCGGCTCAATCACGAGTTCCACCGGGCCGTCAACGTCGCCGCGGACTCGCCCAAACTCGCGCAGCTCATGTCGCAGATCACCCGTTACGCACCGGAATCGGTGTTTCCCGCCATCGAGGGCTGGCCGGAACAGTCGATGAAGGATCATCGGCGGATCCTGTCCGCGCTCAAGAAGCACGACGAGGAGCTCGCGCGCGCGGCGATGTCACAGCACCTCGCCGCCGGCGCGGTTCCCCTGATCGCGCACCTGACCGCGCGGGGCGTGGTCGTCGACGGGACCCGTCCGGCGCCGAACTAGTTGTTGCCGAGGCGCACCTGGGCATAGGCTGCCCTCTGAGGGGGCAATGACATAGAGCGAGGAACAGTGCCCCGAAAGATTCGCGCAGCGGCCGTCTTCGTTGCATCCGTCGTGGTGATCGCCCTCGCGCCGCCGGCGAGCGCAGACCTGCTCGATCCGATCCCCGGCAACGGTGTCTTCGTCGTCGGGCCTGACATCGCGCCGGGCCTGTACCACACGGCCGGTTCCGCGTCGGCGTTTGGGGTTTGGATCAACAACGTGCCGACCCAGGACTCCATGTGCGCATGGTTCACCTACAGCACGCCGGACGCGAACAAGGACCACGTACTCCAGACGAACATGTCCGTCGGTCCGATGTACGCGAACATCAACACGTCGGTCAAGGCGTTCGAGTCGCAGAACTGCCAGCCCTGGACGCGGGTCCCCTAGGGCGGATTCGCTTCGATCAACATCTCGCGCAGCCGCCGGGTGTCGACCTTGCCGGTGGCGCCGCGCGGTACGTCATCGTCGGATTCCAGCAATACCCAGACCGTCGGAACCTTGAAGGCGCTCAGCAACTCTCGGGCCGCGCCACGCAGCTGGTCGGCGGTCAAGTCGCTATCGCATACCACCGCCGCTCCAACCCGTTCGCCTTGGGTGCCGGGCAGATTGGTGACGTGGGCGTTGTGGACGCCCTCGATGGCGCGCAGCGCCCGCTCCACCTCGCCGGGGTAGACGGTGGCGCCGCTGACCTTGAACATGTCGTCGGAGCGGCCGTGGTAGAACAGGAACCCGTCGTCATCGAGGCGGCCGAGGTCGCCGGTGGGGTAGAAGCCGTCCGGGGTGAACAGCTCCTCGCGGCCGCGACGGCAGATGCCGCGCAGCGTGTGGGGTCCGCGGATCTGGATCTCGCCAACGGATCCCGGCGGCACCGGCCCTCCGCCATCGGTGTCGACGATGCGGACTTCCATGCCGGGGAACGGTTTCCCGCAGCTGCCCCACGCCGACGCCGGCATGTCGGTGTCGGCGGCGTACCCGCAGTACGGCCCGAACGCCTCCGTCATGCCGAACAGCGTGGCCCGGGCTCCCGGTTGGGCCCGCCGGTCGGGGGGCAGCAGGGCCTCCAGGCTGCCCGGTCGCAGCGCCGACAGGTCGGCGCCCACCGTGCCGGCGTGCCGCGCCAGCGCCTCGGCCTGATCCGGCCACCCGCGAAACACCGTGACCCGCTCGGCTTCCAGCAGCCGCAGGGTCGTCTCTGGTCGCGGAATTTCCTCGGTCACCAGGGTGGCACCGGCCAGCAGCGTGGACAGGATCCCGCTGCCGAAGCCGCCTACCCAGAAGAACGGCATCGGCAGATACAAGCGGGTGTCGGACGTGATGCAGCGCGCCGCAAGGCCCGCTCGCACCGCGCCCAGCGCGCTGCCGTGGGAGTGGATGACGCCCTTGGGCGTTCCGCTGCTGCCGGAGGTGAACATGACGACCAACGGGTCTGCAGCCGTGACTGTTTCGGTGAGTGCGTCGACAATCCGCCGGGCCGGGCCGGCGGCGGCGCGCGCCAGGTTCTCGGCCGGCCAAACCCCGCGCAAGGCGGGGAGCTCGAGGGGCGGCACGGCTTGCAGGTCATCCAGGTAGCGGTGGCCGCGGAACTCCTCCACGCTCACCAGGAACTGCACCGACGCCGTCCGCAGCTGCGCGACGAGTTCGCCGGGCCGCAGCAGGGTGCTCAACGGGACCAGCACGGCGCCAATGCGGGCCACGGCGATCGCCACCTGTACCCAGCGGGCGCCGTTCGGCATGATCAGGCCGACGCGGGTGCCCTTGCCGACGCCGGCTTCGACCAAGACTGCGGCTAATTGGCTTGTGGTTGCGTCGAGTTCGCGATAGCTGATCCGCGCCGACGGGTCGATCACCATCGGCTTGGCGCCGTGCCGCGCGGCGCGGGACCGCACGAGTCGGTCGATGATGGCCTCAGTCATCGAACAGCTTTCTCAACCGCTTCGCGTCGACCTTGCCACTGGACAGCAGGGGAACCTCCGCCGGCGCCAGTGCGACGAATCGCTTGGGAATCTTGTACGAAGACAACTCCTCCTTGAGACGCTCCCGCAGCGCGACCTCGTCAAGGTCCGGCTGCGCAACCACGGCAACAACCAGCTCTCCACGTTGCGCGTCGGGAATGCCCATGACGTGAGCCTCCGCGCCGGTGACCTTCGCGATCGCCTTCTCCACCTCGGCCGCCGAGACATTGGCACCCGCCGTCTTGATCATTCCGCTGATCCTGCCGACGAAATAGAAGAACCCGTCGGCGTCGGCGCGCACCAGATCGCCGGTGTGGAACCAGCCGTCGGCGTCGAAGCACTCCTCGCGGCTGCGCTTGCAATAGCCCTGCATCACATACGGCCCGCGGATGCACAGCCCACCAACACCCGACGCATCCGGCTCCACAATCATGGTGTCGAATCCGGGCGCCGGCTTGCCGAAGGATCCGCGTCGCACCTCGGGCTGGTCGGATTCGTCACCGCTGATCAACACGACGCTCCCGGCCTCGGTCAGCCCCAGCATGTTGTGCCGCAGCTCCGGGTCGGCCGGTCGCGCTCCGGGCGCCATGATCGGGTAGAGGTTGCCGCGGCGCATCGACGACAGATCGCGCCGGGGAAAGCTCGGGTGCTCCGCCAGGTGGGCGATCCCGGCCGCGAAACCATTGGTGATTGTGGGCTTTTCGGCCTCCAGCAGGTCGAGCGTCTCACCGGCATCGGTGGCATTGGAGCACACCAGCGTCGACCCGGCGACCAGCGTGGCGAGCAGGCCGAACGCGAATCCGCCGATCCAGAAGAATGGCGAATTGCAGAACAGCCGGTCCGCCGCCGTCAGACCGCGGATGTCGTTGAGGTTGCGCTGATGTCCGAGCAGGCCGGCGTGCGTGTGCATGACCCCCTTCGGGGCGCTGGTGGAGCCGGACGTGTACACGATGGCCAGCAGATCGCAGCCGTCGACGTCGTTCTCCATCGCCGCCAGCAGTGCGGGGTCGACGTCGCCCGCGAGCCGGTGCGCCCGTTCGGGATGGAGCACGACGTGGCGCAGTTGCGGCGTGGCGGGGACGAACAGCCGGTCGTCGGAGTCCAGGTCGGCATGCGCGAGCACTTCGGCCAGTCGTCGCAGGTAGTCGTGGGAGCGAAACGACGGCGTGGCCAACAGGATTTCGGTGTCGCTGTCGACCAGCTGCTCGCGCAGCTCCCGGGCGGTGGCGAACGTGGAGAACGGGACCACGACCGCGCCGATCCGCGCCGCCGCCAGCATGCCGACGACGAACTCGGCGCCGTTCGGGTAGAGCAGTCCCACGTGGGTGCCCTTGCCCGCCCCGCGCGCGATCAGCCCGCGGGCCAGCTCGGCGGAACGGCGGTCCGCCTCGGCGTAGCTGATGCGCTCGTCGTCGCAGACCAGCAGGGGGTGGGCGCCGCGCGAGCGGGCTTGGCGCCGCAGGGTTTCCGCGACCGTCAGCGAGTCACCCGGCATGGTCGCGCCGGGCTGTGACCTCCGAGGAGCCGCCGAAAAAGAGCCTGACCGCCGCGAGATCGGGCTTGCCCGAAGGAGTCCGCGGGATGGCGTCGACGATCGCGATCTCGGTGGGGATTTCGTAACGGGCCAGTCGGGTCCGCAGATAATCCAGCAACGCGTCGGTATCGGCCGAGTCGCGCAGCTGCACCATCGCGACCGGGGTCTCACCGAGGCGTCGATCGGGCCGCCCGACGACGGCTGCGCCCACTACCGCGGGGTGGCCCTCCAGCGCGATGCGCACCTCGTCGGGCATCACCTTGAACCCGCCGCGGATGATGGCCTGGTCGGCCCGCCCGACGATCCAGAGGAAGCCGTCGGCGTCGATGCGCGCCAGATCCGTCGTCCGCATCCAATCCGCCGCCGGGCCCAGTTGCCCCGGCTTGACCTCCAGCAGACCGACCCGGTCCGGCGCGAGGGTCGCCCCCTCGTCGTCGACCACCCGAAGCTGCGCGCCCGGGTTGGCCCGGCCCACGCTGCCGCGCTTGGCGTGCCAGTACTGCCGGTGGTCGGCGAGGGTCCAGCCGGCGACGCCGCCGCCGAATTCCGTTGCGGCATATGACGTCAGCACCGGGATGCCGTACTTGTCGGTGAAGGCGTCGGCGTCGTCGGCCGAAAGCGGGGCCGTGCCGCACGTGACGGCGCGGATGCTGTCCAGGTCGGCCCGCGTGAGATTGGAGTGCAGCACCGTTCGCAGCGCGGCCGGCACGAGCGACACGGTGCGGGGCCGGTGCCGGCGCACCGCCTCGGCCCAGGCCTCGAGCTCGAATCGTTCCAGCAGCACAAAGGGTCTGGCCTCGGCGACGCACTGTAGGACGCGGAAGACGCCGCCGATGTGCACCAGCGGCGAGTTGACGATCGCGACGCCGCGGCGCGGCTCTGTCGGCGCCGGCGTGGCGACGGGGTCGGCGCCCATCACGCTGCGCGCCAGCATGTCGTAGCTGAGGTCGATCCGTTTGGGCGGTCCGGTCGTTCCGCTGGTCAGCATGCGCACCGCCACGCCGTGCTCCGCGCTGGGTGCTTCGGCAGGGCGGGCCGAGGCGTTTTCCAGAGCAGCCGAAATCGCCAGCGTCGCGGTTCCCGGTGGAACCAGCGCTGCCAGATCGTCGGCCTCGCCGATGATCAGCGGCAGCCGCAGGGCGGCGATGTCGGCGCGGGTGCGCTCGTCGCCGCGGGCGGGGTTGATCGCCACGACCGTCCCGCCGCCCAGCAGCACCCCGAGGAAGGCCGCCACCTGGCCGGGCCGGTTGCGCAGCAGCATCCCGACGCCCGCGCTTGCACCGGCGAGGGGCGCGATGCTGCGCGCCGCGTCGCCCACCCGCCGCCACGAGAACCATTGGCCCTCATACTCGATCGCGTGCGCGTCGGGACGCAGATCGAGCACGTCGGCGATGCGCCGACTCAGCGGATGCATCAGCGGATCTTCGGCTCGCGCGCGCCGGCCTCGCCGTGCCTTGCGGCCAGTTCGGCGGTGCCAAGCGGGTTGCCCAGCCGCGTGTAGATGAGCCCCTGTTCCATGGCGGCGCGGTAGGGCTTGTCCAGCGATTCCCAGATCGCCTTCACGGTGCCCTGGGTGGCCGACGGCGGCTTGGCGGCGATCGTCGCGGCGATCTGGTGGGCGCGGTGCCACAGCTGGTCGGCGGGGACCACCTCCGTCACCAACCCGATGCGCAGCGCGGTGTCGGCGCCCACCCGCTCGTCGTTGCCCATCAACGCGATCCGCAACGTCTCGCCCAGGCCGATGCGCCGCATCAGGCCGATGGGTTCCAGCGCGCACACCAGGCCGGCCGAGACGTGGGAGTCGAAAAACGTTGCGCCCTCGGAGCAGATGACCACGTCCGATTCGTTGATGAAGTAGAAGGCCCCCGCGGTGCACATGCCCTGGACGGCGCACACCACGGGCTTCCACATCTTCTGCCACTTGGGGCTGAGCGCCTCGCCCGGATCCTCGTGATTCCAGACGTTGTCGGGTTGGCCGTACGGCGTCTTGATGTCGAGTCCGGCGCTGAACGCCCGGTCGCCGGCAGCCCTCAGCACCACCGCGTGCACCGACTCGTCGAGTTTGACGGTGCGCCAGGCGCGGGCCATCTCCTCGCACATGGTGCGGTTGAACGCGTTGAGCTGCTCGGGCCGATTGAGCGTGATGGTGGCGACGTGGTCGCCCGCGTCGACGTCGAGCAGGATGGTTTCGAACCGCGGTGCCGTCACCGGCATTTCCAATTGGGTTGACGTTTCTCGACAAAGGCCCTGGGGCCTTCCTGGGCGTCCTCCGTCCGCAGCACGCGTTCGCGGAAGGTTTCGGCGAGTATCTCCGCCTCGTGCAGCGGCACGTTCAGGCCCTTGAGAATGGCCAGCCTGGTGCCCCGGACCGCCAGCGGCGCATTGGAATTGACGATGTCGGCGATCTCGCGGGCCCGCTCCAGCAGTCGGTCGTGCTCGACGATTTCGCTGATCAGCCCGAGATCGTAGGCGCGTTGCGCGCTCATCCGCTCGTGCCTGCCCATCAGGGCCATCCGCAGGGCGATCGAGCGGGGCAACACCCTGGATATCCGCACCAGTTCGCGACCGGCCACCAGCCCGATGCTGACGTGCGGATCGAAAAAGGTCGCCTGCTCGGATGCGATGACGATATCCGTCGTGGTGACCCAATCCATGCCGGCGCCGCAGCACAGACCGTTGACGGCGGTCAGCACGGGTTTGGCCATGGTGCGAAACGGGGGAGTGCCCTCCTGTGGGGCCTCCCACTGGTCATACGTCGAGAGGTACGGCCGCTCGTAGATCACCTTGCCGTCTTCGGGGATCTCTTTGACGTCGGCGCCCGTGCAGAACGCGCGGCCGGTGCCGGTGACGATGAGCAGCCACACGTTGTCGTCGTTCTCGGCCTCGTCGTAGGCGGCGCGCAGTTCGGTGATCATGTGCGGGCTGAGCGCGTTGAGGGCCTCCGGGCGGTTCAGTGTGAGGGTGGCGGTATGCCCATCGACCTCGTACGTGATGGTGTCGAACGTCGGCATGTTCATCGGCCCTCGAACTTCGGTGCACGTCGTTGCTGAAAGGCTTGCAGTCCCTCTTTGAAATCGCTTGTCCGGCAGGACAGTTCCAGATTGAACAGCTCCTGCGTCATGGATTGGGCCAGTGTCGCGTGCTGGCCGAAGCTCAGCGCCTGCTTGGCCAGCCCGATCGCGGCGGTCGGCCCGCCGGCCAGGCGCTCCAGCAGCGTGTCGGCCGCAGCGTCGAGTTCGGCCCCGCTCACCGCTTGGTGGATCAGGCCCCAGTCCGCCGCATCGGCCGCGCCGACCTTCTCGCCGAGCAGCAGCATCCGCCTGGCCCGCGCCACACCGACCAGTCGGGGCAGCAGCCACGTGGACCCCGAATCGGGGCTGAAGCCGCGTTCCACGAACGGTTCCCAGAACACCGCGTCGTCGGCGGCGACGGCGAAGTCGGCGGCCAGCGCGAGGTTGCAGCCGAAGCCCACCGCCCAGCCCCGCACGCTGCAGACCACCGGCAGCTGGATGCTCGCGACGAGTTCGATCACGCGGTGGGCGGCGTGCGGGATCCGGCGCACCAGATCGCCGGCGCGCGGGCGCTGACCGCGGGGATCGTTGGCGGCCACCCAGTCGGCGCCGGCGCAGAAGTCGTCCCCGGCGCCACCGATGTGAATCGCGCGCAGCGAGTCGTCGGCGGCGGCATTCGTCAGCGCGTCGACCAAAGCCTCGATCATCAAGTGGGTCAACGCGTTACGCCGGGCGGGACGGTCGAGGGTGACCCGCAAGACCGCGCCCTCGCGGCACGCCGTCACCGAACCGTCGGCGCCGGCCGTATCGGCCTCGTGATCCACCGTGTACCCGGCCTTTCCCCGCCGATACGGTTACCCATACAGTAGGCAATACGATTGATACGAGGTATAAGTTAGCAAGGAAACGCTAACGACGGAACAACCGGGTGAGCCCGGTGAAAGCGGGCAGCATGGTCGGTGACGCGAAATTCGGCGAAGCGCCGCTTGCCCAGACGGTGGTGGCCGCCGGCGCGATGCGTCGACTCAGCTCGCTGCTGCTGTCCCTCGAGCACCCGCATCCGACCGTGGATGCCATGCTCGCGAGGTTCGCCGAGTGGGAGGGCGAGCTGGCCCCCGCGGCCGCGGCGGACCCGGCGCCGCGGATCGGCGAGATCCCCGACGATCCCCGGCGGGTATATCTGAACCACGCCACCGACATCGGCGCCTACAACCCGTGCTTTCCCGAATACCGGTTCGATCAGCTCGACGCCGAGAAAGCCACCGGGCTGGTGTGCTTCCCGCTGGTCTACGAGGGGCCACCGGGGTTGGTGCACGGCGGTTTCCTCGGCGTCTTCTTCGACTGCGTGATCCAGCACCACAATTGTGTCACCGGTCTTTCCGGCAAGACGCGCTCGCTGCTGGTCAACTTCCGCCGGCCGACGCCGGTGCTCACCGAACTACGTTTCGACATCGATCGGTCTCCAGTCGAGCGGGGCATCACGTCGACGGCGCGGCTGCTGCTCGGCGACGAGGTGCTCTGTACGGGCGAGGTCACCACCTTGGCGTCACCGCCCGAGCAGCTGACCGGATTCAAATTCGGCAGGCGGCGAAAGGAATCCGACAGGTGAGCTCCTCCAACGTTTCCGACGAACGGGTGCTCTTCGAGGTCGAACCCGATCGGCGCATCGCGACCATCACCCTGAACAACCCGAAGCGGCGCAATTCTTACGACGCCACGATGCGCGAGGCCATCGCCCGCTGCCTGGATCGCGTGGCCGACGACGACGACCTGACGGTGGTGCTGTTGCGCGGCGCCGAGGGCGTCTTTTCCACCGGGGCCGACATGAACAACGCGTATGGCTGGTACGGTCCCGGCAGCGACGACCAGGCCACCCGCCGCCCCAGTCAGCGCCGCCGGCTCACCGTGGACCGCAAGTCTTTTGGCTTCTACCACAACCTCATGGGCTTCCCGAAGGTGACCGTGGGCGAGATCGCCGGCTACGCGCTGGGCGGTGGGTTCGAGATGGCGCTGATGATGGACATCTCGGTCATCGCGCGTGACACCGAAATCGGCATGCCGGCGACGCGCTTCCTCGGCCCGGCGCTGGGCAGCCTGCATATGTTCTTCCACCGGCTGGGCCCGGTGCTGGCCCGGCGTCTGCTGCTGACGGGTGACATCATCCAGGCCGGCGAGATCGGGCACCTCGGAATCTTCACCGAGACATGCGATTCCGGCTCGGTGACGGCGCGGGCGCGGTATTGGGCGGAGAAGGCGGCGAAGATGCCCGCCGACGGGGTCGTCATCGCCAAGGAAGCGTTTCGCCTCGTCGAGCAGACGCAGGTGTACAACGGCGAGGAAGTCGCGAGCTATCTGTTCCATGCCTTCGGGACCAACCTGCAATTCGCTCCCGGCGAGTTCAATTTCGTCAAAACCCGCGCACAGCACGGCGCCAAGGAGGCGTTCCGGCTGCGCGACGAGCACTTCCACGTACCGGAGCCGGAGGCATAACCAGGCGTTCACGCCGAGCGTGCAGTTAGGGCGAAAAATCGGCCAAAAAGCCGCCGTGAGTTCACGTTCGGCGGTGCGCAGCGGCGAGGTCGGTCCTAACGCGCGGCTGCGGCCTTGCTCCGTCCGCCGCGCTGGGCCGTCGACTTGGCCGCCTTGCGTGGCCGGGACGCCGCGCCCTTGGCGCCCTTTTCGATCAGGCTGCCGGCGTGGTCGAGGATGCAGTCCAGCCCGAACTCGAAATTCGCTTCGTCGGGAGCCCCGATGCGGTGTCCCTGGCCGGTCACCTGGGCGATCAGCGGGGTAGTGGCCGGATCGATGGCCACCGCGTCCTCGATGGCGCGCGGTCCGCTGTCCGGCGTCTGGTTCTTGTCGTAGAGCCGTTGCAGCACCACCGAACCGCGGACATGTAGCGAGACCGCGGAATAGGTGTCGAAGGCGTCCTCGGGCGACAGGCCGGCCTCCACGAGGTTGGCGATCGCGCGCTCCATCTCCTGAGCGCCCACCCGCGCCGCCTTCGGGCTCAGGGCGGCGCGAATCAGAATCAGGTCGCACAGAATCGGGTTGCCCATGAATGTTTTACGCATCAGGCGGGCGTGGTTGCGCAGCGTCTCGCGCCAATCGCTGGCCTCGACATAGGGGGTGGCGAAAACGTACTTGCCCAGGGCGCGGTCGGTCATCGCGTTGAGCAGATCGTCCTTCTTGCGGAAGTACCAGTAGATGCTGGTGACGCCCACGCCGAGGTGTTTGCCGAGCAGCGGCATGCTCAGGTTGTCGATCGACACCTGCTCCGCGAGTTCGAATGCACCGCTGATGATGTCGTCGGGGTTGATGGACCCGCGTTCGCGTCGTTGACGCTTATCAGCGGTTGCCTGCTTTGCCACTACGGGCACCTCCATCAGGATCTGACCTTGCCACCGGTATAGTGAAATCTACCGGTAGTTCCTCTCTGACCTGCGCATACGCAGGCGTGTCGACGCGTTTTCCGTCTGCTACTGTAATACCTATCGTAGGCTTTTTGGTAAAACGGCTGGACACATGGATCTAGGGCTGGCGAATGCCACGGCCGTCGTGGTCGGTGGTAGCCGCGGGATGGGCCTGGCAACGGCCCGCTGCCTCGCCGATGAAGGAGCCCGGGTGGCGGTGGTCGGGCGCAGCCGCGACGCGCTCGATTCCGCGGTGGACGATTTGACGCGACGCGGCAGCCCGGAAGCGCTCGGGCTCGCGGCCGATATCGGCGATGCCGCCGCGGTCGACAAGGTGTTCGCCGATCTCGCCGGGCGCTGGGACGGCGAACTCAACGTGCTCATCAATACGGTCGGCCCGGGCGCAGCGGGCCGCTTCGAGGACCTGACCGACGACGAGTGGCACCGGGCCGTCGAGGACGGGGTCATGGGCATGGTGCGTTGCGTCCGTTCCGCACTTCCCCTGCTGCGCAAGGCGCAATGGGCCCGGATCGTCAACTTCTCGGCGCACTCGACCCAGCGGCAAAGCGTACTGCTGCCCGCCTACACGGCCGCCAAGTCGATGCTGACCAGCGTCTCGAAAAACCTCTCCTTGCTGCTGGCGAAGGACGAGATCCTGGTCAACGTGGTCTCTCCCGGCAGTATCGCGTCCGAGTCACTCGTCGGCTGGGCGACGTCCGTCGGCGTCGACGGCACCGACCCCTACGCCCTGATGGACGCCATCGCCGAGCATTTCGGCCATCCCGCGCAGATGCCGCGGGCCGGCCTGCCGGAAGAAATCGGCCCGGTCGCCGCGTTTCTCGCGTCGCGGCGCAACTCCTACATGACCGGCGCCAACATCAACGTCGACGGTGGTTCGGACTTCACCTGACCCGAAATCGTTTGGCCGACAGAAGGAGTCATTGTGGCGACGGCGAGTGAGGCGCGCACCTGGGCGCGGGCGGCATTGCGGGGGATCGGCGACTCCCTCTACACGCCGTTCTGCGGGACCGACGGCGACGACATCGACTGGGACGCCTATCGGACGCTGGTGCGCTACTGCGTCGGCGATCTCGGGCACCCGATGTTGTGGTGTACCAGCGGCATCGCCGAGTTCTGGTCGCTGACCCTCGAGGAGCGAAAACGCCTGTTGGAGGTGGCAATTGAGGAGTCGCGCGGCCTGAATCCCGATGTCGTCGTGCAGGCCTGCACGGCGGCGACGTCGGCCAAGGACTGTTTGGAATTGACCCGGCACGCCCAGGAGGCGGGCGCCGACATCGCCTACATCCAAACGCCGATGATGGAGGCGCACGGCGGCGAGGGCGTCTTGAGGTTCTTCAAGTACATCGCCGCGCGCACCGATATCGCGTTGGGCATGTTCAACTCCCCGTCCTCCGGCTACGTCCTGACCCCGGCGGAGAGCGCGCGAATCTGTGCCGAGGTGCCCGCCGTGTGCGCCACCAAGGAGGGCGCCTTCCGGCCGGAGGCGAGCCGGCGCCTGCACGAATTGGCGCCCGACCTCGCGGTCTGGGAATGCGACCGGACCGTGTACCGCGCCGGGTGGCTGCGCGCCGGTATCGTCTGCCCCGCACAGCTGGGCACCGCCGGCTATCTGTTCGAGACCCCGCAACGGCGGTTGTTCTCCGAATATTGGGAGCTGGTCGTCAACGACAAGCTCGTCGAGGCGATGGATTACGGGCGCGAGTCCGGCATGGACCAGTTCGGCCTCGACATAGGCTCGTGGTGGACGTGCTACCCGGGGCGATCGGACTACTTCACCCACTGGGGCGGCGCATTCAAATACGCCGCATCGCTGCTCGGGCTGCCGATCGGCGACTACCCGCATTCCCGACCGCCGCAGGCGGAGCTGCCGCCCGAGGCGAAGGACCAGATCGAGAACGCGTACCGACGCCTCGGCCTGATCGAAACCGTGTTGCGGTAGAACGACTTACGCATCGAAGCGGGCCCGCTGTGAACCGGGCCCGCTCCGTATGACCAGCGGTTAGTTCTGCTCGGCCCGCTCGCGCTCCTCGGCCGCCTTCGCCTTGCCGCGCGCCTTCTCCGCCGCGGCTTCCTTGCGTGCGACATTGCGCTGCGCGTCAGCCTTGTCCTGCTGGGCTTCGCCTTCGTTGACCAGGTCATTGCTGCCGATGACCGTGCCGATCAACTCCTTGGCGTTGCCGATCACGCCTTCGACGATTCCCCGAATGGCCTGGACCGGCCCGCTCTTGGCGTCAACCATTGCATCTCCCTCCCATTGATGGATGGCTTGCCTTGCAGGCTTCCCGCACACGCCACCTACGCAAACATCTCGCCCAGGTGGCCGACGCCACAGCCTCAATCCGCCAGGACCGGCGCCTCCGGCTCCGCTTGCGACTGACGGTGCCTGGTCCACGCCCGCAACGCGAGCCCGGCCACAACGCCGATCAGCGCGGCCCAGAAGAGGATCTGCGCGCCCGTCACCGCCAGCTCGGCCCGCAGCACCACCGAGCGCACCCGGCGCAGGCCCCTCCACGCTGTGTTCACGAGTCATCGATAACCCCCGCATGGCCATCCCAAACCCCTGCACCCGCGGTTAGGATCGGACGGTGCTCACGCTGGGTGTCATCGGCTGGATCGTCGTCGGGGGCTTGGCGGGCTGGGTGGGCAGCAAAATCACGGGGACCGACGCCCAGATGGGGCTGCTGCTCAACATCGTGGTCGGTGTGGTCGGTGGATTGCTCGGCGGTTTCGTCCTACGCGGCCTGGGTGTCGACGTCAATGGTCGGGGTCTGTTCTTCTCCTTCCTGACATGTCTGTTGGGGGCCGTGATCCTCCTGGCGATCGTCAAGCTGGTCGCCCGGCGGCGGCCGTCGCGCTGAGTGCGGCCGCGCCCGGCTGAACGCGCCGAAAAACGCTGTGTGGTCGCGGTTCGCGTGCAGGTAGCGCCGGTTGTGGAATGCGCTACCGATAGGTATACAGTATGCGTACAAAGTCGGACGATTATCGGGTGCGCGAGCGTGAGGAGGTGCCGCGACAGGTGTCCGGCAGCGACGGTGCTTCCGAAGACGCGGTGCTCTACGAGGCCACGGCGAGCGGTGTCGCCATCCTGACATTCAATCGCCCGGATCGCCTCAATGCCTGGGGCCCCGACATCGCCGCCGCGTTCTACGCCGGAATCGACCGCGCCGAACAGGATCAGGACATCCGGGTGATCGTGGTGACCGGTCGGGGCAAGGGATTCTGCGCCGGCGCGTATCTGGGCGCGCCGAGTTCGGCGGCGACTTACGACAAGACGATGGAGAAGGCGGCCCAGACCGACCTTGCCGCATTGGTCGGCGAGCGCCCACCCCACTTCGTCACCACGCTGCGCAAGCCCGTCGTCGCGGCGATCAACGGGGCCTGCGTCGGCATCGGTCTGACCCAGGCCCTGATGTGCGACGTCCGCTTCGCGGCCACCGGGGCCAAGTTCGCCGCCGTGTTCGCCCGCCGCGGACTGATCGCCGAATTCGGCGTCTCCTGGATTCTTCCGCGGCTGACCAGTTGGGGAGTGGCCCTCGACCTGTTGCTCAGCGGCCGCACCTTTCTCGCCGAGGAGGCGGCCGAGCTGGGCCTCGTCAAAGAAGTCGTCGCCCCCGAAAGCCTGATGTCGCGTGCCCTCGAGTACGCCGAGGACATCGCGCGAAACTGTTCGCCCGCTGCGATGGCGGTGATCAAACAGCAGGTCTATGGCGACGCCACCCGCGACGTCGTAGACGCCACGGCGCGGGCCGAGGTTCTGCTGCACGAGGCGATGCCGCGACCGGATGTCATCGAAGGGATCACCAGCTTCCTCGAGAAGCGCCCGCCCCAATTCCCTTCTTTGTTGGGGAAGCTCACTTCAACAGAAGCTTAGTTTTGCCGGTTGCACCGGAAAGGATGATCATGGCCGACTTGGATTACCGGGCGATCGACGTCGACAACCACTATTACGAGCCGCTGGACGCCTTCACCCGCCACTTGGACAAGAGGTTCAAGCGACGCGGCGTGCAGATGCTCAGCGACGGCAAGCGCACCTGGGCCGTGATCGGGGACCGCGTCAACCACTTCATCCCCAACCCCACCTTCGACCCGATCATCGTGCCCGGCTGCCTGGACTTGTTGTTCCGCGGCGAGATCCCGGAGGGTGTCGATCCGGCCTCGCTGATGAAGGTGGAGAGGCTGAGCGACCACCCCGAGTACCAGAACCGCGAGGCGCGGATCGCTGTGATGGACCTGCAGGACATCGAGACGGCTTTCATGCTGCCGACTTTCGGTTGCGGCGTCGAGGAGGCGCTCAAGCACGACATCGACGCGACGATCGCGTCGGTCCACGCATTCAACCTCTGGCTCGACGAGGACTGGGGCTTCGATCGGCCCGATCACCGGATCATTGCCGCGCCGATCATCTCCCTGGCCGATCCGGCCGCGGCGCTCGAAGAGGTCGACTTCGTGCTGGCGCGCGGCGCCAAGCTGGTGCTGGTACGGCCGGCGCCCGTGCCCGGCGTGGTCAAGCCGCGGTCGCTGGGCGATCCCAGCCACGACCCGGTGTGGGCCCGGCTGGCCGAGGCGGGCGTGCCGGTGGGCTTCCACCTCAGCGACAGCGGCTATTTGCACATCGCCGCGCAATGGGGCGGCAAGGCGACCTTCGAGGGATTCGGCGAAAAGGACCCGCTGGACACGGTGCTCCTCGACGACCGCGCCATCCACGACACGATGGCCTCGATGATCGTGCACGGCGTGTTCACCCGCCACCCGAAACTCAAGGCGGTCAGCATCGAAAACGGCTCCTACTTCGTGCACCGGCTAATCAAGCGGCTGAAGAAGGCGGCCAACAACTATCCGCGGCATTTCCCCGAGGACCCGGTCGAGCAGTTGCGCAGCAACGTCTGGATCGCGCCCTACTACGAGGACGACCTGGAGGAGCTCGCCGACGCGATCGGCATCGACAAGATCCTGTTCGGGTCCGACTGGCCGCACGGCGAAGGCCTCGAGTCGCCGGTGTCCTTCACCGGAGAGCTCGTCGGCTTCAGTGCTTCCGACGTCCGAAAAATCATGCGCGACAACGCCCTCGACCTCCTCGGTGTCCAGGTCGGATCGTCCGCCTAGCCGCTGACACCATGAGCGAGTGGACCGTGGGCGCCGTTCTCGACGCCATCGCCGACGTCATCGGAGACCGTCTGATGACCGTCTGCGGTGACCGCCGAAGCACGTTCGCCGAATCGGCGGCCCGCACCACCCGGCTGGCGAACTTTCTGCACGGCAAGGGGTTTGGCGCCCACGCCGAGCGCGAGACGCTCGAACCTTGGGAATGCGGCCAGGACCGCGTCGCGCTGCTGATGTACAACGACCTGTACCCCGACATGGTGATCGGATGCCTCAAAGCGCGCACCGTCCCGGTCAACGTCAACCACCACTACTCGCCGCGCGAAATCGCCGACCTGCTCGCCTACGTGCGGCCCCGGGCAATCATCTACCACCGCGCCCTCGGCGCCCGGTTCGCCGATGTGCTGCCCCCCGATGGGACCGAGCTGCTGATCTCCGTCGACGATGGCAGCGGCGCGCCCGAACTGCCGGGCGCCGTGGCGCTGGACGACGCCCTGGCCGCCGGCGACCCGAACGCGCGCCCGGTGGGTTCGCCGGACGACGTGATCATGATGTGCACCGGCGGAACGACCGGCCGCCCCAAGGGAGTCCTGTGGCGCCAGAGCGACATGTACGTGTCGTCCATGGTCGGAGCCGACCACGACAGCGTCACCGAGATCCACGACAAGGTGCGCGGTGGCGGTCCGCCGTGGTTCGCGGTTTCTCCCCTGATGCACGCGGCGGGCATGTGGACCGCGTTCGCGGCGCTGTGCGCCGGGCTGCCGGTCGTTCTCTACGACGACCGCAACAAGCTCGACGTGCGTTCGGTGTGGGAAACCGCAGAGCGGGAGAAGGTGGGCATGATGACGATGGTCGGCGACGCGTACGCCGGGCCGCTGATCGCCGAACTCCGCGCGCGTCGCTACGACCTCTCCTCGCTGAACGCCATCGGCACCGGCGGGGCCGCCACCAACGCGAAATACAAACGGGCACTGATGGAATGCCTGCCGCACGTCACCATCATCGAGGGCTATGGGTCGTCCGAGAGCGGCAACATGGCGTTCGGGCACAGCCGCGAGGGGACCGCCAGCGAGACGTTCCAACCCAGGGAGGGGGCCACCGTCGTCTCCGCCGACCGCACGCGCTTCCTGCGCCCCGGCGAACAGGAGGTCGGCTGGGCCGCGAGGACGGGCCGGATTCCGCTCGGCTACTTCGGCGACGCCGAGGCCACTCGGCTTACCTTCCCGCAGATTGACGGCCGCCGCGTGGTCATCCCCGGCGACCGGGCCTCTCTCGAAAAAGACGGTACCATAAGGCTTTTCGGTCGCGACTCGTTGGTCGTCAACACGGGCGGCGAGAAGGTGTTCGTCGAAGAGGTCGAAGAGGTGCTGCGCGCGCACCCGGGCGTCGCCGACGCCCTGGTGGTGGGACGGCCGAGCGAGCGGTGGGGGCAGGAGGTCGTCGCGCTCGTCGCTGTGCACCCGGGCGGCGACCTGAGCGCCGACGGGCGGGCGCTCTACACCTTCTGCACCTCGCAGCTGGCGCATTTCAAGGCGCCCAAGGCGTTCATCTTCGTCGCGCAGATCCAGCGACTCGGCAACGGCAAGCCCAACTATCGATGGGCCCGCGAGCAGGCCGAACAGAAGGTGCCATGAACACCAAAGCGATTGACTGCCTGGTCAACGTGCATTTCGGGGAGTCCGACGCACAGCCCGCCTGGATGCTCAAGGTCCGCGACGACTACTTCAAGGGCCCGGAGTCGATGTTCGCGCCGGTCGATCTGGCCGAGCTGCTCGACGAGATGGACGCCCACGGCGTGCAGAGGGCGATCCTGATGGACTCCCTCGCCGGCCCGTCCACCACCGCGCGCAAGTTCGTCGAGGCCAGGCCGGACCGGTTCGCCCTGGCGATGGGCGGGGTCAACCTGCTGCGCCCGGTGCGGTCGCTGCGCGAACTGACCGCCGCCGTCGGCGACCTGCCGGTCGCGTATGCCGTCGTGGGACCCAGCTTTTGGGGCGACGGGCAATACCCGCCCAGCGACGCCGTGTACTACCCGCTCTACGCGAAGTGCGCGGAGCTGGAACTGCCGCTGTGCGTCAACACCGGCATCCCGGGCCCCCCGATTCCCGGCGAGGTGCAGCATCCGATGCACCTGGACCGCGTCTGCGTGCGGTTCCCGGAGCTGAAGCTGTGCATGATCCACGGGGCCGACCCGTGGTGGGACGTCGCCATCCGGTTGCTGCTCAAATACGCCAACCTGCGCCTGATGACGTCGGCGTGGTCGCCCAAGCGACTGCCGGAAAGCCTGCTGCACTACATGCGCACGCGTGGCCCGGACAAGGTGATCTACGCGTCGGACTGGCCGGTGCTGCGCATGCACCGGGTGATCCCCGAGGCCCGAGCGCTGGACCTGCCGCCCGAAGTACTGGACAACTACCTGTACAACAATGCGCAGGAATTCTTCTTCGGGAAGGACCATTGACCATGGACCGCTTCGAGCTGCGCAGACTCGACTACAGCCTGTCCGATGACCACGTGGCGCTGCAAGACGCGTACAAGCAATTCTTCAAGACGCACTGCTCGATCGAAACGGTCCGCGCGGCAGAGCAATCCGGTTTCGACCGGAACCTGTGGGAACGGCTGTGCGCCATGGGCGCGACGACGATGGCGCTGCCGGAGTCCTGCGGCGGCGACGGCGCGACACTCGTCGACCTCACCCTGGTGGCCGAGGAGATCGGCCGGTCGCTGGCCCCGGTCCCGTGGATCGACCACGTGTGCGCCACCCGGCTGCTGGCACGCCTCGGCGCCGACACCGCCGGTGTGGCCAGTGGTGAACAGCTGGCCGCGCTCGACGCGCGCATCGACGCCGGGCCGGGTGTGCGCCTGATTCCGACGGGCTCGATCGCCGACCACATCGTCGTCCGCGACGGCGACCGGGTGGTGCGGCTGACCTTCGGCACCCGGCCGGCGAAGGTGGACAACATCGGCCGGTTGCCGATGGCCTGGGTGGATCCGGCCGCCGCCGACACCCGCGCGGTGGTGGCCGAGGGGCCCGACGCGGTGGCGAGTTACCAACGGGCCCTGGACGAATGGCGGCTGCTCACCGCGGCGGCGCTGGTCGGCCTGGTCGAGGAGACGATGACGATCGCCGCGGAGTTCGCCAAGACCCGCTACACGCTGGGCGTGCCGATCTCCACGCTGCAGGCGATCTCGCACCCGTTGGCGAACATGGCGATCACCGTTCAGGGCGGGCGTAACCTCGCCCGCCGGGCCGCCTGGTTCCTGGACAACGAACCCGACGAACGCCCCGACTTGGCGCCGTCGGCTTTCGTCTTCATGGCCGAGGAGGCCGCCAAGGCCGCCACGATGGCGGTGCACATCCAGGGCGGCCTGGGGGTGTCCTCCGAGGCCGCGGCCACGGCGTATCTGGTGCGGGCGCGGGGCTGGCCGCTGGCCGCCGGCGATCCGGGCGCCACCGCCGCGCGGGTCGGCGAGCTCGTCGCGGCCCGCGAGACCGCACGCCGGCCGGCCTAGGGTAGGAGCGAAAAGAATGGACTTCTCCCGAGTCGAGCTGTCGACGGAAGACGAGGCCTTCCGCGACGAGGCGCGGAATTTCCTGAGCACCCACATGACCGAAGAGGTCCGGCGTCGCGATCGCGAGACGGGCGACAACTTCGACGAGGGTCTGCACCTGAAGTTCGGCGCCGCAGGCTATTTGGAGGCAGAGTGGAAACCGGAATCCGAGGGCGGGTTCAGCCGGCTCCGGCGCCGCATCTGGGAGCTGGAGAAGCGGCGGGTCCACGTGCCCTGGGTGACCTGGGGGACCACCGCCATGGTGGCCCGCTCGGTTGCGAAGTTCGGGTCGCCCGAACTGCGCGACGAGGTGCTGCCCAAGGTTTTCAGCGGCGAGGTTCGGCTCTGCCTCGGCTATACCGAGCCCGAAGGCGGTTCCGACGTCGCCACCTGTAAGACCCGCGCCGTGCGGGAGGCGGATGGATCGAGCTGGGTCATCAATGGCTCCAAGATGTTCACCACCGGCGCGCATAACTGTCAGTACGTGTTCCTGATCACCAACACCGACCCCGACGCGCCGAAACACAAGAGCCTGACCATGTTCCTGGTCCCGCTCGACTCGCCGGGCATCGAGATCCAGGGCATCCGCACGGTGGACGGCGACCGGACCAACATCGTCTACTACAGCGACGTTCGCGTCGACGACAAGTACCGGCTCGGCGACGTGAACGCGGGCTGGACGGTGCTGCGCGAGCCGCTCAACGTCGAGCACGGCGCGGTCGCCGCAGCGCCTGACGGTCTGCAGGACACCTCAATCATGATGCACCAGGCGGGATTCATGGCCGAGGCCGTCGACAAGGCCGCGGCCCGCGTCAGCCGGCCCGACCCCGACGGGGGCCGGCTGATCGACGACAAGTCCGTCGCCTACCGCCTGGGCCGCAGCGCTGCTCGATTGGAAGTCGCGCTATCGTCCCCGAGCATCTTCGGCCGCGTCGCGATCGCGCAGACGATGCGCGACATCTCGCCGGACCTGATGGACATCCTCGGCGCGGCCTCTGCCTTGCCATACGGGACCGACGGAGCCGCCGACGACGGCAGCGCCGAGTACGCCTACCGGTTCGCCCCGCTGGTGGGCATCTATGGCGGCACGCTGGAGGTGTTCCGCAACATGATCGGCCAGTACATGCTCGGCCTGGGCAAGCCGAATTACTCACCGCCAGTGCAGAAGACGCCGTAGCCGTTCGCGCGGCCGTGCCGAGCAGCTAGTGCGTGACGACGGCCTTCTCCGCGCCGATGCCGGTAAGCGAACGGACCTCCATCTCGGCGTTGCGCACGGGATCGCCGCGATCGGGCGACGACAGCGTGCCGGCGATGCCGAGGATGAACGACAGCGGGATCGACACGATGCCCGGATTGGAGAGCGGGAACCAGGCGAAGTCCGCGCCGGGGATCATCGCGGCTTTGGCGCCCGACACCGCGGGGGAGAAGACGATCAGCACGATGGTCGAGATCAGGCCGCCGTACATGCTCCACAGCGCGCCGCGGGTGTTGAACCGCCGCCAATACAGCGAATACAGGATCGTCGGCAGGTTGGCCGAGGCCGCGATCGCGAACGCGAGCGCCACCAGGAAGGCGACGTTCTGGCCGTTGGCCAGGATGCCCAGCGCGATGCCGAATATGCCCAGCACCACGGCGGTGATGCGGGACACCCGCACCTGTTCGCTCTCGGTCACCGTGTGGCGCTTGATCAGGCTGGCATAGATGTCGTGGGCGAACGACGTCGACGCGGTGATCGTCAGACCCGCGACCACGGCGAGGATCGTCGCGAATGCCACCGCGGAAATGACGCCGAGCAGGACCACGCCGCCGAGCTGGAACGCCAGCAACGGTGCCGCCGAGTTCTGGCCGCCGGCGGCCTTGAGGATCCGGTCGGGCCCGACGACGGCGGCGGCGCCATAGCCCAGCGCCAGCGTGAACAGATAAAACGCGCCGATGAGGCCGATGGCCCAGACCACCGACCTCCGCGCCTCTTTCGCGGTCGGCACCGTGTAGAAACGCATCAACACATGGGGCAGGCCCGCGGTGCCCAGCACCAGCGCAAGGCCCAGCGACAGCAGGTTGATCTTCGACGTCGTCGACCCACCGTATTGCGCGCCGGGGGCCAACACGTTGCGGCCGCCGACGCCCTTGGTGGTGGCGTGCGAGACCGCCGACTGCGCCGACCCCAGGATGTCGGAGAAGTTGAAGCCGAACTTCGCCAGCACCATCACCGTCATCGTCGCCGCACCGAGTATCAGCAGCACGGCCTTGATGATCTGCACCCACGTGGTGCCCTTCATCCCACCAACCAGGACGTAGACGATCATCAGAACACCGACGACCGCGATGACGATCGACTCACCAAGGCGCCCTTTGACATTGAGCAGCAGGGCGACCAAACCACCCGCTCCGGCCATCTGCGCGAGGAGGTAGAACAAGGACACCGTCAGCGTCGAGATCGCAGCGACCAGCCGCACCGGGCGCTGCCTGAGCCGGAAGCTCAGCACGTCCGCCATGGTGAATTTGCCTGTGTTGCGTATCAGTTCGGCGACCAAGAGCAGGGCCACCAACCAGGCCACCAGGAATCCGATCGAATACAGGAACCCGTCGTAGCCGTAGACCGCGATCGCGCCGGCGATGCCGAGGAAGCTGGCCGCGGAAAGATAATCGCCGGCGATGGCGATGCCGTTCTGCGGGCCCGTGAACGCCCGGTCGGCGGTGAAGAACTCGGTCGCGGTGGCGTTTCGCTGGCTGGCCCGGATCACCACGTACAGGGTGATCAGGACGAAGACCGCGAAGATCGCGATGTTGGCGATGGGATTCCCGATCGTCTGCTGACCGGCGGCCAGTAGGGTCATGAAGCCTGGCCTTCCGCGCGAATTGCTGCGGCTCTCGGGTCAAGCTCCCGGTCCGCGAACCTTACGTAGAGCCCGGTGATGATGAATGTCGTCAGGAATTGGCCCAGTCCGATCAGCAGTCCGACGTTGACGTTCCCGAAGACCTTGGTCGCCATGAAGTCGTGCGCGAAGGCGCCCAACAGCACGTAGGCGGCGTACCAGGCGAGGAAGAGCGCCGTCATCGGAAACACGAACCGGCGTAGTTTGCGCCGAAGTTCGGCGAACTCGGGGCTCGCCTGGATGGTTACGAAGTGCTCATCCGCGGCCAGTGGGACGTCCTCGGATGGAAATTCGGTAGTAGACACCGCAACTCCTGACCTCGACTTCGAGCAGGTTTTTCCGGCGTTAGCCTACGAGCAAACCCGATGACAACAGCAGTGCGATTTCTGCCTGGGATTTAAATTAACCCTGACGTCGCTGCGTGGGCACCCGGCGGCAACCCGATCAAGGGCGTTTGTTAATCCGGTGGGTTAGGCGCTCGGCGCGGCTGTGGCATCGCTCTTGAAGGCCTCGCGGCGGACCATCTCCCACATGGTCGGAATGTGTTGGGTTGTCGAGATGACAACGGTCCTGGATCGTGTGGTGCCGTCTTGGGCAAGTTTGACGAGGTAGTCCGCCAGGTCGACGCGCGCCGTGAAGGCGCCGACCGGATCAAATTCTCCCGCAACATAACTCGTCAACTCCGTTAAATCGAACAACCCGGACGGACGCACGATCGTCCAGTCCAGGCCGCTCTCGCGCACCACCGCTTCCATCCGGCGGTGTCCTCGTAGACGGTCTTGCCGATGGTCCGGGTGATGATCGGCTCGAACAGCCGCTACGCCAGTGGCGCACGGCGCCGGCCGCGCGCCGCGTAGGCGCCGGTGGAACTCACCACGACAAGCCGGATGACGCCCGACTCGCGCATCGCGTTCACGATATTGCGGGTGCCGACGGAATACGTGTCGACGGGCCTGCGCGTGAACGGCACGCCGAGCGTCGACAGCACGGCGTCGGCGCCCGCGACGATCCCGGCGAGGTCATCGCGCCGCACGTCCGCGCCCGCGACGGTCAGCCGCGCGGCGGAGATGGGGAACTGGTCGGGCCGACGGGTCACGGCCACCGCTCGTCGCTCCCGGCGCGGTTCAAGCGATTGCTCCCGAGTCCTTGAGTTCGGCGATGCGGTCCCAGTCCATGCCGAGCTCCATCAGCACGAGCTCGGTGTGCTCGGATGCCTGCGGCGCCCGAGTGGTCACCAGCGGCTCGTGATTGAACTGAACGGGGCCGCGCACGACGCGGAAAGGCTTTCCGCCACCGGCCAGTTCGACCTCGGAGATCATGTCGTTGGCGATGGCCTGCTCGTCGTCGACCAGGTCGAGGAGGCTCTGGAAGGGCGCCCACTGGCCCTTCATCGTCTTCAGGTGCTGGCGCCAGTAGCCAAAGGGCTTGGCCGCGAAGGCCTTCGCGATAAGCTCGGCGGCCGCGTCGGCGTTTTGGATCAGCGGGAGCACCTCGGAAAACCGGGGATCGTCTGCGGCCTCCGGGATGCCGAGGTGCTCGAAGGTGTCACGAATCAAGCCGGTCGGGCTGATGATGCACAGGTTGATCGTGCCGCCGTCGGAGGTTTCGTAGTTACCCATGAAGGGATTGACGGATCGCGCGCCGGGACCCGGCATGGGCGTGCGCATCACCTCGCCGGTCTCCATGCCCTGCGTCACGCTGGCCCCGGCGGCCCACCAGGCGGTGCTCAACAGCGAGACGTCGAGCTCGACGGCCTCGCCGGTGCGTTCGCGATGCAGCAGCGCAGCCGCGATGCCGCCCGCGATGAACATGCCGCCGATTGAGTCGCCGAACGCGGGAATGCCCTGTCCCAGTGCGCCGCCCAGCTCCGCCGGAGTCAGCGCGTAGCCGATGCCGCTGCGCGTCCAGAACACCGTGCCGTCGTAGCCGCCGATGTCGCGCTCGATCCCCTTGTCGCCGTGCGCCGAACCGCGCGCATAGACGATGTTCGGGTTCACCGCGCGGATGTGCTCGACGTCGAACTTGTGCTTCTGGCGCTGCGCGGGAAGGTAATTGGTGAGGAACACGTCGGAGGCCTTGGCCAGTTCGTAGATCACTTCCTGACCGCCCGGTGTGGCGATGTCGATGCCCACGCTGCGCTTGCCCCGGTTGGGATGCTCCATGAGCGGGTGTCGCTCGGGGTCGACCTGGATGCCGCCCATGTTGAGGAAGCCGCGCTGGGTGTCGCCGCGCAGTGGGTGCTCGACCTTGATGACGTCCGCGCCCCAGTCGGCGAGGATGGCCCCCGCCGCCGGGACGAAGGTGAATTGCGCTAGTTCGAGGACCCGGAAGCCCGACATGACTTTTACCATTTTCGGACCCTACTTCGCGTCGAACGTGACCGGAAGCGCGGTCGGCGAACGGAAGGGCTGGCCGTGGATGTGTGGGTCGCCGGCGGTCAGCAGGTTGAGGTTGGTCAGCCGATTCAGCAGGCATTCGAGGGCGACCCGCGTCTCCAGCCGCGCCAGGTTCAGGCCAAGGCAGGTGTGCTCGCCGGCGGCGAAGGAGATGTGCGGCAGGTGCGGACGGAAGACGTCGAATTCTTCGGAACGTGGCCAGCGCCGCTCGTCACGATTCGCGGAACCGATGCACACTCCGACCACGGCGCGGGCGGGGATCTCCACACCGTCCAGTTCGGTGTCCTCCGTGGTGAATCGCTGCACCGTGGTCAGCGGGGTCTCGTAGCGCAGCCCCTCCTCGATCGCCTGGCCGATCAGCCCATGGTCCGCCTGAACCGCCGCGAACTGGTCGGGATGGGTGAGCAACAGATACAACAGGTTTCCCGACGACCGGTAGGTGGTCTCCAGGCCGGCGGGCAGCAACAGGCGCAGGAAGGAGTAAATCGCCTCGTCGCTGAGCTTTTCGCCGTCGATCTCGGCGGCCACCAGGTCGCCGATGATGTCCTCGGTGGGCGCGGACCTGCGTCGCTCGATCTGCTCGAGGAAGTAGTCCTTCAGCGCCGCCGACGCCTCGAAGGCCCGCTCGTAATTCACGTGGTAGCTGATCAATTCCACCGCGCGCCGGCGAAACACCGGCAGGTCTTCGGCCGGCAGGCCCAGGAGCTGGGCGATGACCCGGGTGGGAAATTCGAAGGTGAACTGCCGGACCAGGTCGGCCTCGCCGGCGTCGATGAACTCGTCGATCAACGTGTTGCAGATCGGCCTTACGATGGCGGGCTCCCACCGGGCCAGCGCCCTGGACTTGAACGCCGCCGAGACCAGATTGCGATGGTCGCGGTGCTCCTTGCCCTCCATCGCCAGAATCGTCGGCCCCATGAAGAGTCCGATCGTTTTGTCATACGGTGCGGAGCTGAACACCCGGCCGTCCCGGAACACCGTGTTCACCGCGTCGAACGACACCGCCGAATACTCGCGCTTGGGCAGCAGCGACTCCGGCGTCTTGGAATAGTCCATGACCGTGCCGCGGAAGGCGCCGGCCTGCCGGCGCTTGTGGGCGAAGAAGGGGTAGGGGTCACGCAGGCTGACGGTCTCCGGGCCGGTGTGGACGTTGGTCGTCACCTAGATCTCCAGCATCTTCCGCAGGAACGGGCGGTCCTTGCGCAAGATCCTACTGTAATTCTTACAGTAGACAACATGGGGTCGGGGCTGGTTGCGGCCGATCCCCGTCGTTTCCCCGTCCGGACCGACCCGTCCGTAACATGATCCCCCAGCGCGCCGTCCGGTACCGCGCCTGTTCATCGCCGAAGAAGGTGACCTGATGACGGTCGAAACGATCGCCGACGGGCTGGGCTTCACCGAAGGACCCGCCTATCTGCCGGACGGCAGGGTCGCGCTGGTCTCGGTCACGCACGGCTGTGTATACATCGTCGACCCGGCCGGCGGCTCGCCGGAAAGGATCGACACGGGTGGCGGGCCCAACGGCCTGTGCGTCGGGTCCGATGGATCCATCTTCGTCGCCCAGAACGGCGGCAGTTTCGGTTCCGACGCGACGGAGCCCGGGGTGCAGGTCATCCGCGACGGCCGGGTCGACTACCTCGCCGAAGGCATGGACGCGCCGAACGATCTCGCGTTCGGGCCCGACGGCCGGCTGTGGGTCACCGACACCCGCGCCGAAATGGAGCTCTTCCACCCCGACCAAAGCAAGCGCGGATGGCTGTGGACCGTCGATGCCGACACCGGCGCTAAGGATTTGATCCTCGAAAACGGGCCGGTCTGGATCAATGGCCTTGGCTTCAGCCCGGATTGGCGCCGACTGCTGGTGACCGCCACGTCCGGCGCGCAGCTCGTGCGCTATCCGATCGGAGCGACGGGCTCCCTCGACGGCACCGCCGGTGACGTGCTGTGCACCTTCGAGCGCGGCTGGCCGGCGGGAATGGCGGTTCGGGCTGATGGGGCCTGCTGGGTGGCGTTGACGGGCGGTGACCGGCTCGACCTCGTCGGCGAGACGGGCCGGATCCTGGATGCGATCGTCCTGCCCGGCGGGTCACTGCCGACCAACGTGTGCGTGCGACAAGGCCGCGACGAACTGCTCGTCACCGCCTCGTATCGTCAGGCGCTGTTGAGAATTCGGCTCCCATCACCGGTTTGAGGTGTCAGCCGGTCACCGCCTGCTCGCGCGCCCACCGGTAGTCGGCCTTGCCCGACGGACTGCGCTCGATCACCGGACGGAAGACGATCGCCTTGGGAAGTTTGTAGCGCGCCAACGACTTCGCCGCGTGGGTGACGAGCTCGTCGGCGTCGGCACTTGCACCCTCGGCGAGCGCGACGATGGCCACCACCTCCTGGCCCCAACGTTCGCTGGGCCGCCCGGCGACCACCACGTCGGCCACCGCGGGATGCGATGCGATCGCGGTTTCGACCTCCTCGACGAAGATCTTCTCGCCGCCGGAATTGATGGTCACCGAGTCGCGGCCCAGCAATTCGATGGCGCCGTCGGCGCGGTGGCGCGCGCGGTCGCCGGGGACGGCATACCGCACGCCTTCGATCACCGGGAAGGTCTTGGCCGTCTTGGCCGCATCGCCCTTGTAGCCCAACGGAACATAGCCACGTTGTGCGAGCCAGCCCATACCGTCGTGACCGGGCCGAAGGATCGCGGACAGATCCTCGGCCACCACGAAGGTGTCGGGCCCGGCGTTGAACGTTCCGGTCGACACCGCGCCCGGGGCGGACAGGTGGTGCATCTGCGCCCCGGTCTCCGAGGATCCGACGCCGTCGACCACGACGGCGTTCGGCAGCGCCTCGATCAGGCGTTGCTTGACGTACGGCGTCAACAGCGCGCCGCCGTTGGCGACCACGGCCAATGACGACACGTCGGCGGTGCCCTTCTCGATGGCGGCCACCAGCGGTCGCGCCATCGCATCCCCGACGACCGTCACCACGCTGACCCGCTCGCGCTCGATGGTGCGCACCACGTCGTCGGCGTCCAAATGGTCTACGACAGAGGGGAAGACGACGGACTGCCCGGTCGTGATCGCGGTCATCACGCTCCACTGGGCGGCGCCGTGGATCAGTGGCGGCAAGATCAGCAACTTGGTGCCCGGGCCGGTGCTCAGCCGCGCAACGATCTCCTCGACCGACGCTGATGGCTCGCCGGTCATCAGGTTCCGCCCGCCGAATGACGTCATGAAGATGTCGTGCTGACGCCACAGCACACCCTTCGGCATCCCCGTCGTGCCGCCCGTGTAGAGCACGTAGAGGTCGTCGGGCGAATGCTGCACGGGCGGCGGCTCCGGCGCGCTGGACGCCAGCGCGGCCTCGTAATCCACTGCGCCGTAGATCAAGTCGTTGCCCGAGTCGTCGGCGATCTGTATCAGGACGCGCAGCTGCGGCAGCTCCGGCAGGATCTCGGCGACCCGCGGCGCGAACGCTGAGTGATAGATCAGGGCGGAGGCCCCGGAATCCGCCAGTAGGTATTGCAGCTCGCTTTTGACGTAGCGGAAGTTGACATTGAAGGGGGCGACCCGCGCGGCAAAGGCGCCCAGCAGGGCCTCGATGAACTCGTTGCCGTTGTAGGCGTACAGGCCGAGCAGGTCCTGGCCGACCTCATGGCCCGCGAGCGCGGAACGTTCGGTGTGACACCCCAGACCGCGCGAGTGCAGGTATGCGGCAAGCCGGTTCGCCCGCTCCAGGACCTGCGCATAGCTGTATCGGCGGTCGCCCCGGATCACCAGGTCGCGGTCCGGGATTGCCGCGGCGACGGCTTTGGCGACCTCGGGCACGGTGAATTGCGTTGTGGTGTCGGACATCGTGCCTCTCACGGCTGGTGGGGTAGCAGGCGGACCATCAGGCCGTCGGCCTCGCTGAGCAGCGTGCCGTCGGCAGCCGTCATGGTAGCCGCAACGAAGAATTTCCTGCCGTCGACGTTCGTAATCCGGCCACGGGCGGTCAACGGTTCGTCGATCGGGGTGATGTTGCGATAGTCGACGTGCAGGAAGGCGGTGCGGGTGGGCGGGCAGCCCGCGGTCGAGACGACCATCCCGAACAGCCAGTCGTAGAAGAGCGGGATCATGCCGCCGTGCACGGCGTTGTTCCCGCCGACGTGGGCGCGGGAGAAGTGCCCGTCCATTGTCACCCCATCCGGCCCCGATTCCGTGACCAGCCAGGGCGGCAGCAGCGGGTGCCCCAGCCCGGGCAGCTCGATGACCCGCCCGCCAGGTGCCGCGCCTTCGGCCACCTGATGCCCGTCCAGCAGCGCGCACGCCCGTTCGACGTGCTCGGCCGCGGCCTCCCACGCCGAGCTATCGGTGGAGACGGTGAGATCCTGCAGGCGGCGCAGCGCGGCGACGAACCGGCCCAGCCCGGCGGGCGCCTGCTCGGCCGGCTTGATCTCGGGGAACCCGCCGCGAACCCCGGGCTCTGTCTCGGTCATGGGCGCTCCCACGCCCGAAGCAGGTCGTCGGTGGTGGTGATCGTCGCGAGCAACGACAGCGTGTTGGCGATGATGGCGGCGCCGTACTCGGCGGGCACGCCGGCGACCGCGTCTTTGGGCACGACGACGCGGTAGGCGGCGTTGACCGCATCCATGACGACGTTGGGTATCGCGATGTTGAGCGACACGCCCACCACGACCAGGGTGGTGACCCCGAGGTTGCGCAGCACCGCGTCGAGGTCGGTGCCCCCCATAGGTCCGACGCCGTGCCAGCGGCTGAGGACCAGATCCGTTGGCTCGGGCCCTAGTTCGGGCAGCAGGGCGGCCCCGGGTGTGCCGGGGGTGATGTCGATGCCCCCTCCTCCGATGGCGAAGATCTTGGCGTTGTGGTTGGAGCCGAGCCCGTCGGGGCGCCGGCGGACCAGGCAGTGCACCACCCGCACACCGGCGGCCCGGGCCGCGGGCAACAGCCGCACGATGTTCGGCAGGGCGAATCGGCGCGCCTCGGTGGCCAGCATCCCCAGGCCGGCGTTCGGGCCCATCACGGCGCCCTGGCACTCCTGGGTGACGATCGCGGTGTGCTCGGGCGCCGCGAGGTCCTCCAGCGCCGTCATGCCGGCACTTCGTAGAACTGGGTCGCCCATTTGCGCAGTGCCATATACCCTTTCGCATCCGCCTTGGACAGGGCCGGACGATCGACGTACTTCTGGTAGCGCCAGATTTGCAGGTCGTCGAAGACGGTGGACAGGAACTGCTTCTCGATGACGTCACGCAGCGTGCCCTGCGGCACGTCGGCGGTGTCGCCGGGGACCCGCGGCCACCGGATCGAATAGAACAGGTCGGAACACTCGTCGTCGACCGGTGTGCAGGTGAAGATCAGCCGGTGATTCTGCGCCCCCTCGAAGACGCTGATAGCGCCGCCGAGGCCGAACAGGTGGCTGTGGAAGCGCAACGCGAGATCCTCGGGGTCGTCGCTGCGCGCGTCCGGCCACCCCGCGACGAACTGCCACTCGTGGTCGACGATCTTCCAGTCCAGCACCCGCGGCGTCACCGTGGCGTGGTGCACGTACTCGAAATGGGCGCCGAGGTGCTTGCAGTGCGCCTCCGGCACATGGAGCTCACCGGACTCGTCGCGGTAGGCCACCAGGTCCTCGCCGAAATAGTGCAGCGGCCGGACCTCGCCGGTCGGGAACTCGGGCGACCACCCGACCATGAACCACCCGGTTACCTTCCAGGTGAAGGGCACTTTCACGCCGGGCCTCCGATTGATTGATACTAAGCCGTTTACAGTATAGATTTCAGCAGTTCCTCGATCATGCGGCAAGGGAGCTTTATGGAACGCTTCTACGCCCTGGTGATCGGCGCCGGATTCTCCGGGCTCTACATGCTGCACCGGCTGCGGGAGCTGGGCATTCGGACCCGGGTGCTCGAGAAAGCCGAAAACGTCGGCGGCACCTGGCTGTTCAACCGGTATCCCGGCGCACGCTGCGACATCGAAAGCATCGAGTACTCCTACAGCTTCTCCGACGAGATTCAGCGGGACTGGGTGTGGACGGAGTCCATGCCGGCTCAGCCCGAGATCGAGGCCTACCTGAACTTCGTCGCCGACCGCCTGGATCTGCGCCGCGACATCCAGTTCCACACCGAGGTCGTCGCGATGGCCTTCGACGAGGACGCCGGGGCATGGGTGGTGCGAACCGCTGCGGGCCAGACGTTCAGGGCCCCGTTCGTCATCGCAGCGACCGGCATCCTGTCGGTGCCGCTGGAACCCGGCATCCCCGGGATGGACACCTTCGCCGGAACCTCGCTGTTCACCAGCCGCTGGCCAAGGGCGGGTGTCGATCTCACCGGGAAGCGCGTCGGTGTCATCGGCACCGGCTCGACCGGCGTCCAGCTCATTCCGGTCGTCGCCCGGGAAGCCCTGCGGTTGACGGTGTTTCAGCGCTCGCCGGCGTACACGCTGCCGTGGCGGGTGCGGCGCCTGGAGCCCGGCGAGCTGGACGAGATGAAGGCCCGCTACGACGAGATCCGGGCGGCGCAGCGGGCCCATCCGGTCGGCGCGGCGCGGCTGAGCGCCTTCTCGGTGCTGCTCGGGATGCTAGGCAGGCCGCCGCTGAAGTCGGCGACCCGCGAGGAGCAGCTGCGCGCCATCGAGGACAACGGCATCCTCGGCGCGCTGAACTGGGGAGACATCTTCTTCGACATCGAGGCCAACCGGATGGCCGGCAAGCTGTACGGGGAGGCGGTGGCCAGGATCGTCAAGGACCCGGACACCGCGACCGCCCTGGTGCCCGATCATCCGTTCGGCTGCAAGCGACCGATCATCGACCAGGGGTACTACGAGACGTTCAACCGGGACAACGTCACGCTCGTCGACCTGCGCGCGGCGCCCATCCGCGAGGTGACGCCGACCGGCATCCGCACTGACCGGGGTTGCCACGAAATGGACGTCATCGTCTACGCCACCGGATTCGACGCGATGACCGGCGCGCTCAGCCGCATCGACGTCCGCGGCCGCGGCGGCATGTCGCTCGGCGATTTCTGGGCCGGCCACGGGCCGCTGTCGTACCTGGGGTTGGCGGTGGCCGGCTTCCCGAACCTGTTCACCATCCAGGGGCCCGGGAGTCCCAGCGCCGCAACCAACTTCGTGGCCGCGCTGGAGCAGCACGTGGAGTGGATCGGCGACTGCATCGCCCACCTGCGCGGCAACGGGATCCGCACCATCGAGGCGACGCCCGCGGCCCAGCAGGAGTGGATCGACCACGCCACCGCACTCGTCGCACCGACCGTCCTGATGCACCCGTCCTGCAACTCCTGGTACAACGGTGGCAACGTGCCCGGCAAGAAACGGATGTATATGGGCTATACCGGCGGAATCCCCGAATACCGGCGCCGCTGCGACGAAATCGCGGCCGGCGGATACACCGGCTTCAAGCTGGCGTAATGCTGCGCCGCGCACTGGACGTCACCCGCGAGCTGGGCATGCTGCTGCCGCGCACGGTGTCCGGCCTGAACGAATCAACGGGCTGGGCCCCGGTATCGCCGCGAGGCGTCCGGCAATTCGGCGAGGTCATGCTGGATGAGCTTGTACTGAGCGGCTTTTCGCTGCTGAGCGGCAGTCCGCCCGCGCCGCGGCCGCGGGAGGCCTGCGCGGCGGCGGCCGAGGAATTGTCGGCGCTGGGCATCGACGGGGCGCATGCCGAGCCGGAGCCGTTGCGGGCGACCTCGGTGCAGCGGCGTCGGATCGCCGGCCTGGCCTACGAGGGGATGACGTTCGAACACGATCCGAGGCTGCCGGCAACGCTGGAGGCCGACGGCCTGGGCGGCCCGGCGCGGGCGGTGGTGCACGTGTGCCGGCACCGCGGCGGCCCCCGGCCGTGGCTGGTCTGGGTTCACGGCGCCGGCCAGGGCGGCACGGAGGACCTGTTGCTGTCCCGCATCGGCCGCATCCATCACGGGCTGGGGTTCAACGTCGCCATGCCGGTGCAACCCGGTCACGGTTGCCGGCGCGGTGAATGGCCGGCCTACCCCGACGTGGACCCGCTGGGCAACGTCGCGGGCATGATGCGCGCGGTGTCGGAGGTTCGCGCCGTCGTGCGCTGGGTGCAGCCGCAGGCGAGCGCCGTTGTGGTGGCAGGCATTTCGATGGGGACGCCGGTGGCCGCGCTGGTTTCCCATCTCGAACGGCAGGTCGACGCGGTGGCGCTGTACACCCCGATCCTGGGGCTCAACGCGATGATCGCGCGACACATGGGGCGCTTCGGGCACTCACGCGCGGGATTCCGCGAGCTGCTCGGGTCTCCGGAGGTGTCGAGGCTCACGTCGGTGATCGACCCGCTGCGGGCCGAACCCGCGCCGCCGCCGCAGCGCCGGCTCATCGTCGGGGCGTGGCACGACCGGATGGCGATGCGCGAGCCCGCCGAAGCGCTGCAGGAACGCTGGGGCGGCCAGCTGTACTGGTACGACGGCGGCCACGTCGGTCACATCTTCTCCCGGCGCGTGCTCAAGGTGACCGAGCGCTTCCTGGGCGAGGTGGCCGGGTGACCACGCGGACGGCGCGCGAGGTGGTCGAGCTCTACAACCTGGTGGTCTGGAACGAGCGCGACCTCGCGTTGGCCGGGGAGTTGTTCGCCGACACCGTCGTCCGGCACGAGGTGGGCGAGGCGCACACGCTGACCCACGCGCAGGCGGTCCGACGCATCGCCGACGTCTGGGAGATGTTCGACCGGTTGCGCTTCGATCTCAACATCGTGGTCGCCGGTGACGACGGCGAGCACGTCGCGATCGTCTACGACTCGACGATGACCACCACGGACGGCGCCGACACCCACGTCGCCAGCATCGAGGTGTTCCGCGTCGTCGCCGGCAAGATCGTCGAGGTCTGGAATTGCGGCTACCAGCAAGGGGTTTGGAATTGAGCGAGCGCGCACTGGACGAGCTGGGCTACTACCTGCTGGCCGGCGCCGGCGGCGAGGGGCCGGCCACCCTGATGGACGAGGCCCGCCGCGGCGAGGAACTCGGGTTCGGTACCGCTTTCATCTCCGAGCGCTGGAACGTCAAGGAAGCGTCCTCGCTCGTCGGGGCGGCCTGCGCGGTGACCAACCGAATCCAAATCGCCACGGCCGCTACCAATCACAACACCCGCCACCCGCTGATCACCGGATCCTGGGCGACCACCATGCACCGCCTTTCCGGCGGGAGGTTCACGCTCGGCATCGGCCGCGGCATCGCCGCCATCTACGGCGCGTTCGGCATCCCGGCCGTCACCACGGCGCAGATGGAGGACTGGGCACAGGTGATGCGCCGGCTGTGGCGGGGCGAGCTGATCTTCAACCACGACGGCCCGATGGGCAAGTACCCGATCCTGTTCCTCGATCCGGACTTCAACGAGGACATTCGCCTGGCGCTGGTGGCCTTCGGACCCAACACGCTCGCCCTCGGCGGCCGAGTCTTCGACGACGTCATCCTGCACACCTACTTCACCCCGGAGACGCTGCAGCGCTGCGTGGCGACCGTCAAGACCGCCGCGGAGCGGGCCGGGCGCGATCCCGACGCCGTGCGGGTGTGGTCGTGCTTCGCCACGGTCGGCGATCACCTTCCCGAACAGCTGCGGCTGAAGAAGACCGTCGCGCGCCTGGCCACCTACCTGCAGGGCTATGGCGACCTGATGGTGCGCACCAACGGCTGGGATCCGGCTGTGCTGCAACGCTTTCGGGAAGACCCGGTGGTGACGTCGATCGCGGGCGGCATCGACCACAAGGCGACGCCGGAGCAGATCGAGCACATCGCGACGCTGATTCCCGACGAATGGCTGCAGCCTTCGGCCACCGGGTCGGCCAGCCAGTGCGCCGCGCGCATCCGCAAGGAGTTCGACTACGGGGCCGACGCGGTGATCCTGCACGGCGGCACACCCGACGAACTCGAGCCCGTGGTGGCCGCCTATCGGTCGGGCGCCTAGGTAACGCGAGCAGACGCAAAAGCCCCCAATTTCACGGCGAAATGGGGGCTCTTGCGTCTGCTCGCGGGAGAAATTTAGGGCATGATGACCGTGCGCGCAACGGGTTCGGCGGCCGCCTGCCGGCTGGACAGGCCGCGCCGCAACGAGGCGAGCAGCGCGTCGCGCGTCTCGCGGGGATCGATGAGCTCGTCGAAGCCCATGTGCTCGGCCGATCGATACGACGCCTGCAGCTCGGCGCTGCGCAGCTTGGCGGACAGGTCCTCGCCGGCGTGAGATGCGCGGGTGAGCGCCGCCGCGCTCATCGCGCCCATCGTCGCCCCCGGGTAGGCGAAGGTCGCGACCTGATGGTCGAAACTCAACAGCGACATCACCATCGAGCCGAACCCGTACGCCTTGCGCAGCGTCAGGTGCAGCTTCAGCGTGGTGGCCGCGGTCTGCGCCGCGAACATGCGCGCACCGGCGCGCAGCACGCCGCTGCGCTCGGACCGGCTGCCCGGCAGCATGCCGGGATTGTCGGCGAGGAACACGATCGGCAGGTGGAACGAGTCGGCCACCATGATGAAGTGCGCCGCCTTGTCGGCTGCGTCGGCATCGATGGAGCCGGCCAGCACCTTGGGCTGGTTGGCCACCACGGCAACGGGGTGGCCGCCTAGATGGGCCAGCGCGCAGATGACCGCCTTGCCGTACAGCGGTTGCACTTCGAACCAGTCGGGACTGTCGAAGACCGCGTCGAGCACCGCGCGCATGTCGTAGACGCGGCGGTTGTCGCGGGAGACGATGTCGAGCAGCTCCGGCGTCGGCCGGGGCTTCGCCGCATCCGAGCCCGGCAGTGCGGGTGGGTACGACCACGCGCTGGGCGGGAAGTACGACAGGTAGCGCCGGATCTCGTCGAGGACAGCCTCGTCGTCCTCGGCGACGTTGTGGATGACGCCGCTGGGTATGGCGACGTCCGGCCCGCCGAGGTCCTCCTTCGAGATGTCCTCTCCGGTCGACTCTTTGACGACGGGCGGTCCGGCGGTGAAGATCGCGCCCCGGGCGCTCATGATCCGGAAGTCGCAGACCGGGGCCACCAGCGCGCCGTGCCCGGCGGAGGGGCCGAGCACCGCGGCGACCGTCGGGACGCGGCCCGAGCACTGCGTCTGGGCCAACAGGTCGGTGGGGCTGCGCCCGTAATGCCCTCCGGTGGGCCGAAATCCGGCGCCTTCGAGCAGCATCACCAGCGGAATCTTGTCCCGCAGCGCCAGTTCGGCGATGCGGTATCGCTTGGAGTTGCCCCCCGGGCCGATGCTGCCGGCCATGGTGGTGAAGTCCTCGGCGCCCAGCATCACCGGCGAGCCGTTGATCTCACCGGAGCCGACGATCAGTGCGTCGGCCGCGACGTCGCCGCCGACCAGCGTGCCGAACTCGCGGAAGGTGCCGGGGTCGAGGAGTCGCTCGATTCGCGCGCGGGCGTCCAGCTTGCCCTTGTCGCGATGCTTGCCGAGGCGTTCCGGGCCGCCCATTGCGCGCGCATGCTGGCGGCGACGCTCGAGGTCGTCGAGCGTTTCGCCCCAATCTTGGGCTTTCGTCATGCCTATGTCCTACCATGCCCACTCGACCGGCAGGGTCACATACTGGATTGCTTACTGTAAAGTTACCCGCATGGGTAGCAGCCCCCGCCTCAAGCTCGACGGGGGCATCCCCAATCAGCTCGCCGAGGTGCCGTTCGTCGCCGGCGCCCTGGAGAAGGACGGGTACGACGCCGGGTGGACCGCCGAAACCAGCCATGATCCGTTCTTTCCGCTGCTGTTGGCGGCCGAACACACGTCGCGGCTCGAGTTGGGCACCAACATCGCGGTCGCGTTCGCCCGCAACCCGATGATCGTCGCCAACATCGGCTGGGACCTGCAGGCGTATTCGCAGGGCCGGTTCATCCTCGGCCTCGGCACTCAAATCCAGCCCCACATCGAGAAGCGGTTCAGCATGCCGTGGAGCCGTCCGGCGCCCCGGATGCGCGAATTCGTCGCCGCGCTGCACGCGATCTGGTCGGCGTGGAAGGACGGCACCAAGCTTCGGTTCGAGGGCGACTTCTACACGCACAAGATCATGACGCCGATGTTTACGCCTGAGCCGCAGCCTTATCCGCCGCCGAAGGTGTTCCTCGCCGCGGTCGGCGAGACGATGACCGAGATGTGCGGCGAGGTTGCCGACGGTCACCTCGGCCACCCGATGGTGTCGAAGCGCTACCTGGAGGAGGTGACGCTGCCGGCGTTGCTGCGCGGGATGCAGCGCTCCGGGCGCGATCGCGGCGTCTTCGAGGTGTCGTGCGAGGTGCTGGTCGCGACCGGCGGGAACGACGACGAGCTGGCAGCGGCCAGCACCGCGGTGCGCAAGCAGATCGCGTTCTACGGATCGACGCCGGCCTATCGCAAGGTCCTCGAACTCCACGGCTGGGACGACCTGCACACCGAACTGCACCGGCTCTCCCTGGCGGGGGAGTGGGACACCATGGGTTCGCTCATCGACGACGAGATGCTCGCGGCTTTCGCCGTCGTCGGTCCGGTCGACACGATCGCGGCCGGTCTGAAGAGCCGCTGCGAGGGCGCGGTGGACCGGGTCCTGCCCATCTTTTTGACCGCTTCGCAAGCCTGTATCTCTGCCGTGGTGAAGGAGTTTCGCGAGTGAGCACGTCGACGATGGACGAGGCCGCCAAGCTGTTGACGGACCCGCTGGCCTACACCGACGAGCGGAGGCTGCACGCGGCGCTGGCCCACCTGCGCGCCTGCGCGCCGGTGTCGTGGGTCGACGTGCCGAACTACAAGCCGTTCTGGGCGATCACCAAGCACGCCGACATCATGGACATCGAACGCGACAACATGCTGTTCACCAACTGGCCGCGCCCCGTGCTGACCACCGTGGAGGGTGACGAGCAGGCGCTCGCGGCCGGGGTTCGCACCCTGATCCATCTGGACGACCCGCAGCACCGGGTGGTGCGCGCGATCGGCTCCGATTGGTTTCGCCCGAAGGCGATGCGGGCGTTGAAGGTTCGCGTCGACGAACTGGCCAGGATCTACGTCGACAAGATGCTGGCGGCGGGGCCCGAATGCGACTTCGTGCAGGAGGTCGCCGTCAATTACCCGCTCTACGTGATCATGTCGCTGCTCGGGCTGCCCGAGGCCGACTTCCCGCGCATGCTGAAACTGACCCAGGAGCTGTTCGGCAGCGAGGACGCCGAATTCAAACGGGGCACCACCAACGAGGACCAGTTGCCCGCGCTGTTCGACATGTTCCAGTACTTCAACGGGGTGACCGCGTCGCGCCGCGAGCATCCGACCGAGGACCTCGCGTCGGCCATCGCCAACGCCCGCATCGACGGCGAGCCGCTCTCGGACATCGAAACCGTCTCGTACTACCTCATCGTGGCCACCGCGGGGCACGACACGACCAGCGCGACCATCTCCGGCGGCATGCAGGCGCTGATCGAGAACCCGGACCAGCTGGAGCGCCTGCGCGACAACCTCGACCTGATGCCTTTGGCGACCGAGGAAATGATCCGCTGGGTCACCCCGGTCAAGGAGTTCATGCGCACCGCGGCCAAGGACACCACCGTGCGCGGAATACCCGTCGCCGCAGGCGATTCCGTGTTGCTGTCCTACGTGTCGGCCAACCGCGACGAGGATGTCTTCGACGACCCGTTCCGCTTCGACGTCGGCCGCGATCCCAACAAGCATCTGGCCTTCGGCTACGGCGTGCACTTCTGCATGGGGGCGGCCCTGGCCCGCATGGAGGTCAACAGCTTCTTCTCCGAGTTGCTGCCGCGGCTGAGATCCATCGAGCTGACCGGCGAACCCGAACTGACCGCCACCACCTTCGTCGGCGGGCTCAAACACCTGCCGGTGCGCTACTCACTGACGTGATTCCCTAGCCTCTAGGCAATGGGGCGCAGGACGATCGTCATCACCGGTGCCAGCGACGGCCTCGGCGCCGCCGCGGCCCGCCGGCTGCGCCGGTGCGGCCACGACGTCGTGGTCGTCGGCCGGGCGCCCGATAAGACCGCCGCGGTGGCCGCGGAACTGGGCGCCGACCACTTCGTGGCCGACTTCGCCGACCTGTCTCAGGTGCGGGCCCTCGCGGACCAGGTTCGCGCGCGGTGCCCCCGTATCGACGTCTTGGCCAACAACGCCGGGGGCATGTTCACCAAGGCCCGGCGCACCGTCGACGGGCACGAAATGACCCTCCAGGTCAACTACCTGGCGCCGTTTCTGCTCACGACGCGGCTGCTGGACCTGCTCGTCGAATCCCGAGCCACCGTCATCAACACCACCAGCTCATCGCACAAGCTGGTTCCCCGCGTGAGAGTTTCCGATCTGGAGGACACGAGCGGGCGCCGACCCAGCTCCGCTTACGCGCTGACCAAGCTCGCAATCGTCTTGTTCACCAGGGAATTACATCGGCGATACCACGACCAGGGCTTGTCAGCCGCGACGTTTCACCCCGGCTTCGTCAACTCCAATTTCGGCGAGGCGTCGGGATCACGGTTTCTGGTGTTCATGAAGTACCGGGTGCCGATCTCGGCCCGGTTCACCGTCACCGCGGACGAGGCGGCCGACCAGCTGGTCCGGCTGGCGACGAGCGTGCCGGGCGTGGACTGGACTGCCGGCGAGTACTACGCGAAGGGCAAGCTCGCCAGGGCCAACCGCGCGGCCTACGACCCCGTTCTTGCCCGCGAGTTGTGGGATCGCACCCTCTCGAACATCGTGTGACCGCCAGGAGTGTCCAATGGCAGTCGGCGGTGGGACCAAAGTCACCAGTATCCGCCACGCCGGGACATGACCACCAAGGTGCCCGTGTCCCGCAGGATGATTCGTACATGCAGCACAGCAGCGCCTCGACATCTCTCACCCATCCGGTGGTCACCGTGACGATCGGCGAGCACCGCGGCAGGACCAACGCGAAGGCCGAGTTGCAATGGTGCGGTGCGCATTTGGCCGGTGTCGGCGTCGCGTATCGTCATCCGGCCGACTGCCTGGCACGGGCGGCCCGCCACGAACTGGCGACGGCTCGGGCGCTGGCGGACCTGGCGGACCAGCTCACCGAGCTGTCCCGCGGCACGGCCTAAGGGTTACCTGCGAAGCCGAGTGCCGCTATGACGACGACCTGGCCGACGCAGCACAGCAACGGTACGAAAAACGCTCGTCTTCGCGTCCTCCTGCGCCAGATGACGAGGGCGAGGTCGAGGACCATCAGCACCACGCTGACGCCTATCGCGATCGGGGCCCCATTGCTGCGCCAGGGGTTACTGCAGTCGAGATTGTGATACCGGCACCTCGACTCCAAGTATTCCTGCTCGTTGGCGAGGCTGGCCGCCATCCCTATCGTGTACAGCACCAGCAAGCCGTGCACTACCAGCAGCAGAACGGTCACGGCTGTGTCGGCCAAGCGTCGGGGGACGGGAGACTGGCCGGTTGACATGGTCTGATTATCCACACCCTGGCAACCGGCGGCAGTGGGATTTACGCTCGCGGAACGGCCTGAAGCAGAAGGGAAGCCCATGCCAGGTATCCACCACGCCGCGATCTGCACCGCCGACGTCGAACGCTCGATGAAGTTCTGGCGCGACGGCCTGGGATTCACCGAACTTTTCGACCACGCCTTCACCGGGGACTGGCCTGAACTCTTTGGCGCAAAGACCGATCGCCTGCGGTCGGTGTTCCTTGGCGATCCGCAGGCGCCCGACACGGGCATCGTGGAGTTGGTCGTGTTCGAGGGAGCCGACAAGGCGCCGGCGATACCCCAGGGGCCCCGGCACGGGTTCTTCCTGCTCTCCCTGCAGTGTGAGGTCGACCAGACGCTCTCCGCCCTGGCCGCACTGGGTTTCGCCGACGGCGTGCGCCGCATCAGCGTGCCGGCCCCGGGCGGCGCGACGGTCCCGATGGCGGTGGTCACCGCGCCCGACGGCGTGCTCGTCGAGTTGATCGGGCCCGCGCGATGACCGCGCTGGTGACCGGCGGCGCGTCCGGCATCGGTCGCGAGGTCGCCGCGCGGCTGCGCGAGGCCGGTCACGACGTCGTGGTGTGGGACCTGTCCGGCGGCGACATCGGCTGCGATGTGAGCGATCCCGACGCGGTATCGGCGGCGATGGAACAAACCGTGCGCGACCACGGCGCGCCCAACCGGATAGTGACCTGCGCCGGGATCGGCGCGTCGGGCCTGCTGCTCGAACAGCCGACCGCCGAATGGCAACGGGTCTTGGCGGTCAACCTCACCGGCACCTGGCTGACGATCCGGACGGGGGCACGGGCCATGATCGACGCCGGCGTGGGCGGCTCGATCGTCGCGGTATCGAGCATCAGCGGCACCCTGGCGGATCGCGACATGGGGGCCTACTGCGTCTCCAAGGCGGGCGTCGACATGCTGGTGAGGGTCGCCGCCGTCGAATGGGGCGTGCACGGCATCCGGGTCAACGCCGTGGGACCCGGCGTCACCCGCACCCCGATGCTGGCCAAGCCCGAACAACTGCCCGGCTGGGTGGAGGGCCTGTCCGAGCGCACGGCGTTCGGGCGCCTGGGCGAGGCCGCCGATGTGGCCGGCGCCATCGTGGGCGTCCTCGAATTGCCCTGGGTCACAGGTCAAATCGTGCACGCTGACGGCGGCCTGGCGTTGCACAGCCCCATCGACGCGTACGGCCAACTCCAGCGGGTGCTGGCCGGCGAGGACGTCAGCCGATCCCGAAATCGATGATGCCCCGGACGATCTTGCCGTCGAGCAGGTCGGCGTAGGCGTCGTTGACGTCGTCGAGGCGATAGCGCCTGGTGATCATCTCGTCGAGCTGCAGCTGCCCGGTCTCGTAGAGCCTGGCCAGCCTGGCGACGTCCGCCTTGGGGTTGCACGAGCCGAAGATGGTGCCCGCCAGCGTCTTGTTCATCAGGATGAAGTCCTGCAGGTCGATCTTGACCGACCGGGTCAACTGCGACGTCATGCCGGTGAGCACGCACGTCCCGCCCTTGCGGGTCAGCTGCACCGCGTCGCGCACGTCCTCCGGGCTGATCAAGGACGGCGAGACCACCACCGCGTCGGCCATCACCCCGTACGTCAGGCCACGCACCAGGTCCAAAGCCTCGGCCACGCTTGCGGCGCTGTGCGTCGCGCCGAACCGCAGCGCCGACTTCTGCTTGAACTCAACGGGATCGACCGCGACGATCTGCGCCGCTCCGTTGATCCGGGCGGCCTGGATCGCGCCGGTGCCGATGCCGCCGACGCCGATCACCACGACGGTGTCGCCGGCGCGCATGTTGGAGCGGTTCGCGACCGAACCGTAGCCGGTCGGAATGGCGCACGACAGGAGCGCGCTCGGGGCCAGTGGCAGGTGTGGCTCGATCTTGACGAGCGAATTCGTCGACACCACCGTGTGTTCGGCGAACGCACCGACCTTGGCGATGTGGCCCAGGTTCCGGCCGTCGGCGGTGTGGTGGCGGAAGGTGCCGTCGGTGGGCATGCCCGGGACCATGGTGCCGATGCCGACGTCGCACAGGTACTCGATCCCGCTCGCGCACCAGCGGCACTGCCCGCAGACGGCGACGAACGACATCACCACGTGATCCCCGGGCGCGAAATCGGCGACGCCCGGCCCGACTTCGCGCACGATGCCGGAGCCCTCGTGGCCCCCGATCATCGGGAACATGGTTGGCAGGCCGAGGGATCGCATCACCTCGTTGGGCGCCGACATGTCGCCCTTGAGGATGTGGTCGTCCGAATGGCACAGCCCGGCGGCGGCCAGTTGGACCAGGACCTCGCCCGCGCGGGGCGGGTCGAGCTCGAATTCCTCGACAGACCAAGGGCCGCCGACGTCGTGCAGGATTGCGGCGCGGCTTCTCATGCGGCCGGGTCGAACGTGACGGGCAGCTTGTTGGGTGACCGGAATGTCAGCCCGACGATCCTGGAGTCCTCGCCGGTTCCGTCGTCGGGGACGAGGGCCAACTCGCTGACGCGGTCGAACAGGCTGTTCAGCATGACGCGCGTCTCCAGCCGCGCCAGGTGCATGCCGAGGCACATGTGGATGCCGGCGGCGAACGCGATGTGGGCGTGCCGCGGCCGGTGAATGTCAAAGGTGTCGGGGTCGGGCCAGCGGCTTTCGTCGCGGTTGGCCGAGCCCATGCACATGTCGATTTGGGCGTCGGCCGGTATTGTCTTGCCGCCTATTTCGATTTCCTCGGTGGTGGTGCGCATGACCATGGTCAGCGGCGTCTCGACCCGGAGGCCCTCCTCGATGGCGGCCGGGATCAGTGACCGGTCCCGCTGGACCATCGCCAGCTGCTCGGGGTGGGTCAGCAGCAGGTACAACAGGTTGCCCGACGAGCGATAGGTGGTCTCCAGGCCGGCCGGCAGCAGCAGTCGCAGGAACGCGATGATCGCCTCGTCGGTGAGCTTCTCGCCGTCGATCTCGGCGGCGACCAGGTCGCCGATGATGTCGTCGGTGATCTTGCGGCGCCGTTGCTCCACCTGGTCGAGGAAGTAGCCGTGCAACTCGGTGGCCGCGTTGAGCCCGGCCTCGATGTCGGTCTGGATCGAGATGAGGTCGAGGGATAACCGCCGGAACATGCCGAGATCCTCGGCGGGCAGGCCGAGCAGCGTCGCGATGATCCGCGTCGGAAACTCGAACGTCAGGGCCTTCACCAGGTCGGCGTGGCCGTCGTTCTTGATCTCATCGATCAGTCGATCGCAGACCGGCCCGATGACCGACGGCTCCCAGCGCTCCAGCGCGGTGGCCCGGAAGGCCTTGGCGACCAGGCTGCGGTGGTCGTGGTGCTCCTTGCCGCCCATCGCCAGGATGGTGCGGCCCATCACCAACCCGATCGTCTTGTCGTACGCGGCCGAGGTGAAGACGCGGTCGTCGCGGAAGGCCTGGAACACCCCGTCGTAGCCGAACAGAACCCACTCGTCGGCGGGCCGCAATTCCTCCGGCATCTGCGAGTGGTCCGTCAGCGCACCGTGCCACACGGGATCGGTGCGCCGCATGTATTCGAAGAACGGATACGGGCTGGTTTCGCCGGTGAGGTCTAGGGTGACGGGCTGGCCGTCGGGATCCGTGCTGAGCGTCATTCGCGCTCCTCCTGGGCGGCAATTCAACGCCGGATAGGTGGCGGGGGGAATAATCGCTATCATAGTATAAATAGCAACCAAGCTTAACGGCTTGTGGTGTCTTCCAGGAGGCGGTGACTCTCAGGTGCCTCAGCGGCAATTCGTGTGCTCCCTCGACGAGCTCCCGCCCGGCGGGATGAAACTGGTCGACGTCGGAAAGTTCGGCGTCGGCGTCTACAACGTGCGCGGTGAGCTGTACGCGATCGTCAATTACTGTTCACACGAGGGCGCGCCGCTGTGCCTTGGCCTGATCGGCGGCACCAACGAGCCGGCTCCGGAATCACCCGACGGCATGCGCCGCGTGCGCGACGGGCAGATCGTTCGATGCCCTTGGCACAACTGGGAATTCGATCTCGCCACGGGCCAAAACGTGGCCGATCCGAGCCGCCGTGTCCGCACCTACCCGGTCGATGTCACCGACGGGGAGGTGTATTTGACCGCATGAGCCCCATGATCATTGACGCATGCGTGCAACCGCACTTCCGCTACAACGCCGAGATACGGCGTTACCTACCGCCCGCCCACCAGCTGCGGTCAATCCCCGACGTCGAGCAGCAGTGGTATCAGGCGCCCGGCGGTGACTACCGGGAGGACCTCTACGGGGAGCACTACCCGGGGTCGGATCCAGAGACCGTGAGCCGGCACCTGTTCGGCGACACGGGCGTCAATTACGCCATTTTGAACCCGCTGACCCGGGGCAACATCGCCGATTACCTGCTGAACAGCCGAATCTGCGGGGCGGTCAACGACTGGCTGCTCGATCGTTGGCTGGAGCCCGACCGCAGCGACCGATACACGGACCGGTTTCTGGGCACCATCCGCGTCAACCCCGAGGACCCGAGGGGCGCGGTCGCCGAGATCGAGCGCCTCGCCGGTCACCCGAAGCTGGTGCAGGTCGGTGTCCCCCTGCAGTCGCGCGAGCCTTACGGCAAGCCGATGTTCGAGCCCATCTGGGAGGCCGCCGCCGCGCACGGGTTGCCGGTCGCGGTCCACATCAACGGCGGCAACGGCGTCGACCACCCGCCGACCTTCGCCGGGCACGCGCACACCTACCCGGGCTATGCGGCGTTCATGCCGCTGAACTACTTCGTGCACCTGGCCACCCTCATCATCGAAGGCGTCTTCGGCCGGCACCCGGGCCTGAAGTTCGTGTTCGCCGACGGCGGCTACGACATCCTCACCCCGCTGATGTGGCGGCTGGACACCTTCTGGTTGTCGATGCGCGACCAGACGCCTTGGGTCGACCGCTATCCCAGCGAATACCTGCCCGGCCACGTCCGGTTCTGCTCCTCGGCGTTGGACGGCCCCACGGAGGCCGACGCGATGCAGCGGTGGATGGACTTCACCGGCAAGTCCGACCTGCTGATGTACGGATCGGGCTACCCCCACTGGTCCACCTCGCCGCCGGAGGCGATCGCCGAGGGGCTGGACGCCGACCAGCGCGAAAAGGTGTTGTGGCGCAACGCCAGTGAACTCTACGGGCTGAAGGAGCGTGTGCGATGACAACGATCGAGCGGATGGCACCGGAGACCAACCAAGAGATCGCGGTCACCATCGTCGATACCGACGTGCACCCGTTGCCGGTCTCGGCCGAGGTGCTCAAGTCCTACGCGCCGCCCGAATGGGTGGACAAGATCTGGCCGACGGGCAACGCGGTCAGCCCGGTGCCGCACTTCTACGACACCCCGGACTCGTACAAGACGATGTCGCTGCGCCTGGACGCCGCGCCGCCCGGCGGCGGAGTCGCCGGCAGCGACCCGGATTTCGCCGCCAAACAGTTGCTGCTCGACGCCGGCGTCAGCATCGCGACGCTGGAACCCATGTGCGACGCGCAACTGCCGCAGGCCGAGCACGTGCTCAAGTCCACCCACAACGACTGGCTCGCCGACGTCTGGCTCGACAAGTGCAACTGGCACGGCCGCTGGCGCGGCTCGATCAGCATCAGCGCGCAGACGCCGGAACTGGCCGCGCGCGAGGTGGAGCGGTGGGCCGGGCACCCGTACATGGCCCAGGTGCTGATGACACCCCAAACCCGCGGAATCCCTTTCGGGAACCCGCATTTCGACCCACTCTACGAGGCGGCCTCGCGCAACGGCTTCCCGGTCGCCACGCACCTCATGGGCCAGACACCGTTCGAGCTGATCCCGATCTACCCGGTCGGCAACCCCGCGCACTGGCACGACTTCTTCGCGTCCTGGCCGCTGCTGTACGTCTCGCACCTGATGAGCCTGGTGTTCGACGGCGCCTTCGACCGCCACCCCGATTTGCGGGTGGTCTTCGTCGAAGGCGGCTTCACGTGGGCGATGCCGGTGATGTCGCGGATGGACCGGATCTGGGAGGCCCGCCGCGGCGACCTGCCGCACGTGCGCCGGCGCCCGTCGGAGTACGTGCGCGAACATGTCCGGTTCACCACCCAGCCGCTGGAAGACGTCGACACCGTGCAGTTCCGCGAGTACCTGGAGATGATGGACCTCGGCGACAACCTGATGTTCTCGACGGACTACCCGCACTGGAGCTACGACTCGCCCACCTACGCGATCAACCGGTTCCCCGCCGACCAGCGGGAGCGAATCATGCGCGGCAACGCGACCGCCCTGTACGGGCTGCCGGCCACGGTCAAGGCGCTGCCCGGAGAACGGTGACGCGTTGGCGGACCTGACGCAGACCAACCTGACACGGCCGCAAGGCCTGACCCGCATCGACCCGGCGTTGCGGGAGGCCGCAATCGACTTGGGCGTCGTGGAGTTCCGCGCCGAGACGCTGCCCGCCGAGCGGCAACGGGCCAACCTGCGCGCCGCGGAGCGGGCCGCGGCCGTCGACACCGACGGCGTCGCAGTGGATTCGCGATCCATCGCCGGTCCCGACGGCCGGCGGCTGGACCTTCGCCTGTACCGCGGGGGCGCGGGATCCCCTGCGCCCCTGGTGGTGTACGCCCACGGCGGTTGCTTCGTGACGGGCAGCCTGGACACGGATCACGCCGAGTGCGTGGAGCTGGCCCGTGCCGCCGGCTGTCTACTCGTGTCCGTCGACTACCGGCTGGCGCCGGAAAACCCGTGTCCGGCGGCGCTGGCCGACGTCGAGGCGGCCCTGCGCCACGTCGTCGCTAATCCCGCCGAGTTCGACGCCGACCCCGGCCGCATCGCGGTGATGGGCCGGGATGCGGGTGCGGCGCTGGTCGCGGGTCTCGCCCAGCGGATGTTCGACGAAGAAGGACCGCCGATCCTGGTGCAGATCCTGCACCAGCCGATGCTCGACTCCGACACCACGCCGTCGCGCCGCGAATTCCAGCGCACTCCGGGCCTGAACGGCCCTGCAGTCAGCCGCGGGTGGGGCCACTACCTGGGTCACGCGTCCGCCGGCGGTCAAGACGTTCCCGCCCACCGGGCCAATCTCGAGGGGCTGCCGCCGGCATTCATCAGTTGTTCGGAAATCGACCCGTGCCGCGACGAGGCCATCGACTATGCCAACCGGCTGCTACACGCCTATGTGCACACCGAATTACACGTCATCGCAGCGACATTCAACGGCTTCGATTCGCTGGTTCCCGATTGGATTGTCTCCCGGGAGAACCGTGCGTTGCACGCGCAGACGCTGCGCCGCGTCTTCGCGATGTAGGCGGCTAGACCGGACTGAACTTGGTGATGAGCCAGTTGCCGCCGACCCGGCTCATCTTCACCAGCACGCTGCGGACCGCCACGGACGGCTGCGGGCTGTCCTTGGTCGTGGTGACCTGATCGACGAAAACCAGGGCGACGGCCGAATCGGGATGCAGCTCGGACACGGCGGCGCCGGTCACCTTGGCGGTGGTCTTCATCGACTTCTGCTTGGCCATCGGGGCCACGGTCTGTTGACTGAATTGGTCGTAATAGGACAAGAAATCGCCGGTGAGATGCGACCTGGCCTTCGCGAAGTCCTTGTCGAGCGAGTCGGCCGAGTACGACAGCAACGCCACCGTTGCCTCGGACGCGGCCGCGGCCACCGTTCGGGCGACGTCGTCGTTGGTTTGTTGATCGGGCCGGTACCAATCGAAGTACAGCCACGTCGCCACCCCGCCCGAAACCAGCAGGAGCACAACCAGAACCGACGCGATGGCTTTGCGCAGCCCCGGGGAAAGGATGCGGCGCGACGGCTCGCCCTCCTCGGGGGAGTCCTCCTCCTCCGCGGTCTCTTCGGCCTCGACTTCCGGCTCGGCACCCGGTGCAGCCGAATCGATGTCGCGCACATCTTCGGTCACGGTACGTACTCAACTTTCGACATCTTGTACTGCCCGGCGACATTGGCGACCGTCACGCGCAGCCGCCAGACCAAGGGCGGCACGTCCTTCCCGGGCGGGGAATTGGTGACCTGCGAGGTCGCCGAGACCAACACCACCGCGGAGTTCCCGTTGAGGGATTCCAGCGCGGCGGCGTTCACGGTTCCCTCGGTGACCGCCTTCGACTGGGTGACCACCGAGATGAAGTCGTTGGCCCGTTGCTGGAAGTCGTCTTTGAATTGGCCTGTGGAGCCGTCGATCACGCGCTGGATGTCTTCCTTGGCCTTGTTGTAGTCGAGCGAGATCATGTTGAGGACGTTCTGCTTGGCCCCGGCGACGAACGCGGCTTCCCGCTGTTGGTGCCGGGTGGCGTCGCGGTGTTGAACCACCATGTAGGCGCTCACCGCGGCGAAAGCGACGACCGCGATCGCGGTGGCCACCGCGGCGATCGCCGGCAGCCGCCGTCGCCAGCCCGCTTGCTCCGTGACGGACTCGTCGTAGTCCGTCTCGTATTCCTCGTCGGCGGCCTCGTCGTAGTCCTCTTCGTAGTCTCCTTCGTAAGCCTCGTCGTCGTATGCCTCGGCATGGGCGGGCCGGCCGAGGGCCTCGCGCCGCAACCGGGCGGCGGCGGCGCGGGCCTTGGCCGCGGCGGCCAGCGCCTCGGCCGCGGCGGCCTCCGCCGCCTGCGCCTCTTCGAGCAACGCCTTCGCGTCGGGGTCCGGCTCAGCCATCGCGATTACCGCTCGTCACGACCATTATCGATTGCACTCCGGTATCTCTTACGGTATTGCTCGTTGCTAACATCAGAATCCCCAGCGAATCCCGACGAGAACCGACCAGGCGGATGATCAACCACCCACGCTTTCTCCCGAATGCTCCGGCATCATGACCGCTGTCGACTCTCCCGAAAAGATACTCTTCGCTTCCACGACCCAGGCCTTTCTACAAAAAGAAGCGCCGCTGCGTCGCGTGCGGGAATTGCACGCGGCCGGCCAGTCCTTCGACCCGGCGTGGTGGCGACGCGCCGCCGAACTCGGCTGGACGGCCCTGCTGGTGCCCGAGGAGCTGGGCGGCGGCAGCGTCTCGGGCAGCGGTCTCGAGGACCTGGCCATGGTCGCCGAACAACTCGGCAAAACCGTCGCGCCGGGACCGCTGTATCCCGTCAGCGTGGTGCTGGCCGCGCTCGCCGAGTGCGCCGACCCGCGGTCGCACGTCGACACCATCGAGTCGCTGATGTCCGGCGCAACCGTCGCGTCGTGGGCGGTCTGCGAGCCGGGCCGGGCCTGGGAGCCGCTGGACCCGTCGGCGGCGGCCACCCGGACGGACGCCGGCTTCACCATCACCGGCACCAAGGACCGGGTCGAGGCCGGCGCCCAGGCCGCGGTGCTGCTCGTCGTGGCGCGATGCGGCGGCGAGATTCGTCAGTTCCTGGTCCCGACGGACGCAGCGGGCGTCCGCATCGAACCTCAGCAGTCGGTCGACCTGGTCAAGCAATACGCGCGCGTGCATTTCGACGCGGTGGTCGTGGGGCCGTCCGCGGTTGTCGGCAGCGCGACCGAGACCGCCGCCCTGATCGACCGGCAGAGCCAGATCGCCCAGGTGCTGCAGTGCGCCGAGGTAGTCGGCATCCTGCAGACGGTGTTCGACTTCACCGCGCAATGGGCGCTGGACCGGCACACCTTCGGCCGCCCGCTGGCGTCCTACCAAGTGCTCAAGCACGGGTTCGCCGACATGAAGTTGTGGCTGGAAGCGTGTCGCGCCACCACGGCGGCCGCGGTCGCCGACGTCGCCGCCCGCTCGCCCAACGCGGGCCTGTCTGCCAGCATCGCCAAGTCCTACGTCGGTGAGATGGCCGTGCGGGTCGTCCAGGCGTGCGTGCAGATGCACGGCGGCATCGGCGTCACGTGGGAACACGACCTGCACCTGTACCTGAGGCGAGTTACGTTGTACCGCTCCATGTTCGGCACGCCCGAGGAACACAACCTTCGCGTGTACGCGGCGGAGAAGGCGGCCCGATCGATGACGAACGCCGGATGACCACCACGGAATCGGTTACGGCGTTCGCCGCGCGCGCCCGGGAGTGGCTGGCGGACAACATGCCCGCGATCGACCCCGAGCACCCGCCGCCCGCCCCGCGCGACGACGAGCGGTCGTGGCGGCGCGCCCGAGAATTGCAAAAGCGGCTCTATCAAGCGGGATTCGCGGGCATTTGCTTCCCCCGCGAATACGGTGGACTGGGCCTGGATTACGAATACCAGAAGGCGTTCGACGCCGAGTCCTTCGGCTACGAGATGCCGTTGATCCTCAACACCCCCACGTTCACCATCTGCTGCGCCACGCTGCTCGACACCGGCACCGAGGAGCAAAAGAGGCGCCACATCGCCGCGGCGCTGCGCGGCGACGAGGTGCTGGTGCAGCTGCTGAGCGAACCCAGCGGCGGCTCGGATCTGGCCGGTGTGATCACCCGGGCCGAACGGCGCGGCGACCGTTGGGTGATCGACGGAGCCAAGACGTGGAGCACCAGCGCGTTCGCCGCCGACTACGGACTGTGCCTGGCGCGCACCGACTGGGATGTGCCCAAGCACGAAGGGCTGACCATGTTCCTGGTGCCCATCGCCCATCCGGGAATCACGTTGCGGCGCATCACGATGCTGAGCGGATCCACCGAGTTCTGCGAGGAGTTCCTGGACGGTGTGGACGTGGGCGACGACGCCGTCGTCGGCGAGGTCAACGGCGGCTGGGCGGTGGCCTCGCGGCAGCTGTACCACGAACGGCGGGCGGTCGGGCAGGGTTCGGAGTTCGCCAGTGGCAGCGGCAGCGAGGGCGGCTCTTCCAAGCCCGTCGACTACGTGGCCCTCGCCGAGAAGACGGGCCGGGCCGACGACGAACGCGTCCACGAGATGGCCGGCCGGGTGCTCGTGCACCGCGCGGTGGCCGAGCAACTGATCGACCACGTGTTCCGCAACGTCCGGGACGGCGTGCTGCCACCCGCCGCCGGAACGTTGATCAGGCTCTTTCACTCCGAGACTGTGACCCTGGACATGGACACCGCCCTGGCGATCGCCGGAAGTGCCGGAGTCGTGGGGGAATTCGGCGAGGGACTGGAGACTGGGCTGAGGTACCTGTCCCGGCAGAACGTCGCCATCGGCGGCGGCACCACCGAGATGGCGCGCAACGTCATCGGCGAGCGCGTGCTGGGCTTCCCGCGCGAATACGCCGCCGACCGTGGGGTGCCGTTCAGCCAGGTCCGGCACGGCCAGGGTCTGGATCAACGCTGACGTTGTTGACAAAGGGCATCTGGACCAGCGACAGGACGTGATGGGCCGGGCTGCCCGGAGGGGCCACCAGCACCAAGGCGCCACCCTGCGTCTGGGCCCGGTCGCGGGCGGCGGCCAGCGCGCTGACGCCGGCCGAGCCCAGGTGGGTGACCCCGCTGAGATCGATGGTCAACGACCCTATGCCGGAACGGCTTTCGACGGCGATCTGCCGGTCCAGGGTGGATGCGGTGGTGGTGTCGACGTCGCCGCTGACGACGATGTGGCCGGCACCTCCGACCAGGGAGACGAATTCGGAGTTGACGGGTCGCCGGCGGGTGGACCGGCTGACGGTCGCGGCGGTGATGAAGTTGGCCGGGCGCGACAGGCGGTGCGTCAGGCTGGCGGTCGTACCGCCGTCGTCGTGCGTGACCTGCGCCTGGGACACCAGCGCTTCGGCCATCGCGAGTCCGCGCCCGCGGCCCTGCTGGCCCTCGCGGTAGTCCTTCCAGTGCCCGTGGTCGATCACCGAGGCATGCAGGTTGCCGTCGCCGGACAGCGCGGCCTCGACGATGACGTCATTTGGCGCACCATGGGCCGCGGTCGCCGCATACCCGTGCTCGACAGCGTTTTCCACGAATTCGGAGACCGCGTGCACGATGTCGCAGATGTCGTCGGCGTCGGCGCCGATCTCCGTGAGCCAGCCGCGGAGCCGCGTGCGGATCGTGCGCGCGGCCTGGATCGTCGCGTCCACCGTGACGCGCAGCGGTGCCGGTGGCGTGCGCCGTTGCGCCGCAAGCAGGGTGACGTCGTCCTGGTAACCGGTCGACCGCAGCAGCAACTCCAGTGTCTCCGAGCAGAGCCGGTCGATCGGGCGTCCCGGCGCGCCGATGACGAAGCCGCCGCTGCCGTCGGCGATATTCGCCGCCAATTCGGCGAATTCCGCGGTGCTGGCGCCCAGCGGCCGGCCCGGGCGTTCGATCAGGCCGTCGGAATAGAGCAGGACCGAGTCGCCCACCTCCAGCACCTCCGTGCGCACCGGAAATCCCGTGCCGCTGCCGAGAGGTCCCGCGCCCGACGGCTCGGCGTACCGCGAGACGGCGCCGGCGCTCACCAGTAGCGGTGGCGGGTGTCCGGCTGTGCAGTACTGGAATTCGCCCGTCACGAGGTCGAGGGAACCCACGCACAGGGTGGCCGACTTCGACCCCGGCACATGTTCACAGAAGCGATCGAGCGCCTCGAGCGCCTCGATGATGCTGTGCCCCAACGCAATCTGCATCCGCAGTGCCGTGCGCAATTGCGACATGACCGCCGCGGCCTCGACGCCATGGCCGACGACGTCGCCCACGACGAGAACCAGCCGGTCCCCGAGGGCCATGGCGTCGAACCAGTCGCCGCCGGCCGCGGTGTCCTCCGCGGCGACGAGATACTCCGCGGCGATGTCGGCGCCCGGAACGACCGGCACCGACGGGGCCAGCAGCGCCTGCTGCATGACGATGGCCGAATCTCGCACGCTGCGGTAGCGCTCGGAGAGCTCATCGATCCGCGCCTCGGCGGCCGCCCGTGCCCGCACCCGCTCGGTGACATCGTCGAAAATGATCTGCACACCCTCGACCGACCCGTCGTCCCCGCGGCGCGGTGTGACCACGAAGTCGAAGTATCGTTCCTGGATGCCCGACCCGTCGTAGTCGGCCTGCAGCCGCCACTCCGTCCCGGATTGCGGTTCGCCGGTTTCGTACACCTGGTCGAACATCTGATAGATCTGCTGGCTCTCCAGCTCGGGGAACACCTCGACCGCACGCTTTCCCACCGGGTTGCCCGTTGGATTGAACGCCCGGTAGGCCGCGTTGACCGCGACAAACCGGTGCTCGGTGCCTTTCAGGCCGACCAGCATCGCCGGAACATTCTCGAAGACGCGGCGAACTTCGTCCGCCGCACCAACGGTCTTGTCCCAATCCTTTTTGGCGACCATCTGGCCGTCCCTTCGAGGTGTTTGCACACGTAGATAATCAGATTATCAACGCCCGCCACGTAATCACCCGATCAGTTCGTTTGGCGGCCACGCCGCGCAGCGTCGGCGGCCCGCGGCGGTTACGCCGGGCGTGTGCGGGTACCTCCGGTCAGATGAGCGATCCGGACGCCGTCATCGGAGGACCTGGAAGCGATCCTGCGCCAGCACGGCCACCAAACAACCGCCGACGTTCGCCTCGCGGTGTTCGAGACCAGGGGCGTCGTCTCCATCCTCGACGACGCCGACCGCTCAGGCTGAGACCGGCTTTTTCGCGGGCTCGGACACTTTCATCAGTTTCATGAGGTTGCCGCCCATGATCTTGGCAACGTCCTCCTCGCTGAAGTCGGTCAGCTCGTCGACGAAGGAGATGGGGTCCTTCAGGCCCTCGGGGTGCGGCCAGTCCGAGCCGAAGAGCACCCGGTCGGTGCCCACCATCTGGACGATCTCGGTGAACCGGTCCTCCCAGAACGGGGTGATGTACACGCAGCGCTTGAACGCCTCGATGGGGTCCTCGCTGAACGACTGGGGCATCTTCTTGTAGACGCCCTTGAGGCCCTTGAACAGGTCGGGCACCCAGTCGGCGCCGTTCTCGATCGACAGGATCCGCAGCTCCGGGTTGCGCGACAGCGCGCCGTGGCACACCAGCGCACCCATGGCGTCCAAGATCGGCCGGTGGCCCATCGCGAAGCTGCGGAACGCGGTCGGCTTGAACGGCAGGAACTCGTCGCCGGGCTCCCACACGTTCGCGAATTCCGAGTAGCCGCTGTCCGAGGCGTGCATCGACACCGGGATCTCGGCCTTGATGCAGGCCTGCCAGAACGGGTCGAACTCCTCGAGGCCGAACGACCGGCTGCCCTTGTATCCGGGCACCGGCGCCGGGCGGACCAGCACGGTGCGGGCGCCGCGCTCCAGGACCCACTCGAGTTCTTCGAGCGCACGCTCGACGATGGGCAGGGTGATCACAGGGGTGGCGAAGATGCGGTCCTGGTAGTTGAACGACCACTGCTCGTACATCCACTGATTGAGCGCGTGGATGACGTCGTGGGTCATCTCCGGGTCGTCCTTCATGCGCTCCTCGACCAGGCTGGCCAGCGTCGGGAACATCAGGGCATAGTCGATGCCCAGTTCGTCCATGACCTCGAGTCGCGCGCCCGGTTCGCGGAAGGCGGGGATGGCCTTCATCGGCTCGCCCAGGATCTCGCGGTAGCTCTTGCCCTGCGCGCCGTGGCGGAAATAGTCTTCCTGGGCTCCCGGGCGTGCCACCACCTCGAACGTCGGGTTGGGGATGTACTCGCTGATGTGGCCGCGTACCACGATCTTGGTGCGACCGCGCACCTGCACGTAGTCGATGACGTTCTTGCGCTTCTCCGGCAGGAACTTGGTCAGCGCCTCCTGCGGTTCGTACATGTGGTTGTCGGCGTCGAACACGGGGAAGGAAAGTTCGCGAGACGGCATGGCGATCTCCTTGGGAGAAGTCTTGGATTCTCGGTAGGTGGTAATGACGTTACCACTTCTGCCGAGCGGCGTGTAGTGGCCTAGTCGCCGGCCCGCAGCCCCGCCGTCGGGGTCGTTCCGCTGATGATCGCGAAGTTCACCGTCGCGGTCGCGGCGAGTTCGTCGCCGTCGCCGTAGATGTCGACCTGCATGACCATCGCCCGGCGACCGGCTCGCAACATCCGCGGCACCGCGCGCGCGGCGCCCTGCTTGATCGGCCGCAGGTAGCGGACGAAGAGGTCGGCGGTCGTCATCGTGGTTCCCGGCTGCAGGTATTCCAGCCCGAACTGTCCGCCCGCGACGTCGACGAGCGTGGCGATCAGGCCGCCCTGCAGGGCGCCGGAAGTGTTGGTCACGTGCGGGCTGACCGGCATCGTCATCGCGAATTCGCCATTGTGGGTGCCAGGCCGCATGCCGATTTGGGCGAACAGTTCGGCCAGCGAGGGCTGGGCCGTCTCCTCGTCGGTGTCCCGGATGCCGAGCGCGCGGCTGCAGAAGTCGTACAGCTGGCCGGCGTCGATCGGTGTGCTGATCAATTCCGTTCCGAGCCAATGCAATCGCTGCGCGCCCATGATCGTCTGCATGACGATCGCGGCCGCGGACCCGACATCGAGTCCCGGATTGAAGACCCCTTCGGTGATGCCCTGCCCGACGATGTCGCGGATCAGTTGGTGCAGGGGGGACAGCACCCGGGCGTAGTCACGCGGTCGCGTCTCGGCCAGGTGCTGGTTGTAGAGGGTCAGGGCCCTGTTCAGGCTGTCCTGGGTGGTGGACTCCGGTTGCTGGCTGACCCGGTCGATCACCAGCTTCAGCGCGGCCGTGCTGTCCAGCCCGTTGGTCTCGGCGCGCCAGCCCTGCACCGATTGCGCGATGGTCCTGTCGAACAGCGCCAGCAGCAGCTCGTCCTTGCCGCTGAAATGCTGGTAGAACGCCCGCAGCGAGGTCTTCGAGCGCGCGACGACCTCCTGCACGGTGAAGTCGGTGCGTCCCGTTTCGCCCAGTATCTCGACGGCCGTCTTGATGAAGCGGTCGCCGCGCGTCACTTCGGCTTCCTCGTTCGGTTCAGCCATGAGAATGAGGTTACCGCGCGCGGCGCCGCCCGACGACCCGTCGCTCGGTCACGCCTTGGGGCAGAAGATGCCGAGTATCTGCTGGCAGTTGTCTCTGTTGATCAGGGCCGGTGGGGGTGGCGGCTTCGGCGGCGGGTTGTCGCCGTCCCAGATCATGTTGGAGACGTTGCCCATGCCGGGATACAGGTAGTAGTAGGTGTGGCAGACGCTCATGTTCCACCCCCGGAAGGGGTCGGTGACATGGTTACCGTTCGCCGGGAGGGGTTGCCCCGGGCACCAGTGATGGGCGGGGCCCCAATCGGGGTTGTCGGCCTGCGCGGTGCCGGCGCCGAGACCGAGACCGGCGACCACCAGGCCGCCCGACAGCAGGGCACCCGCGAAGACCTTCTTGAACTTCCGGACGGACTGCACGACGCGTTCCTTTCGCTCTTGGCGGCCGCAGGTCACGGCCGACGACTTGCGAAAGCTTCGCGTGTGCTGCCGGCTACCGATCCCAAAAGCCGTCCTTAAAACGGCGGCGGGTCCTCGTCGTCGGCGGGTGGGGGGAGCCTGAAGTAGTTGGGCCTGGCGGCTTTTCGGGCCAGGCGGGCGTTGCGGTTGTGGCGGCGTTCGGTGGCCACCCGCGCGGCGTGGTCTTGCGCGCGGGTCCGTCGCCGTTTGGGCATCATCGCGGTGCGCTCGGCACACGGCTTTTGGGCCGGTGTTTCGGCGGGCGGCATAGCACCGGTCGGTACGCACAGCGCGGGAAACAGCAGCGCGCTGCCCGGGGTGGTGACGTAGGTCTGCCCGGCCGGGGAGGTCAGTACGAGCGTCCCGTCGGGCAACTGCTGGTCGGTCCAGCCGCAGAACGTCTTCACTAAATGATGAGTTCTGCAGTAGCACTTGAGATTTGATGCGTGCGTGCGCCCGCCGGCGGCGTAGGGGATCGTATGGTCGAGGTCGCAGTCGATGGCGGGGTGGTCACAACCGGGCCAGCGGCACGTCAAGTCACGACAGCGTACGAAATCGGCCAGCGCCTTGGACGGCACATAGCCTTTCTCCGGTGGGGCGTCGAGGGGGTGGACGAGGGGCATCAGCTTGGCCGACTTGGCAAGCTCGGCGACCAGGTCGGCGGTGATCAGCCCGTCGGCGCCGAGCGCCGAGGCGGGTGCTGGCGAGCGGCCGTCAACGGTGGCCTGCTCGGCGATCACATGAATCACCACCGGAGCAGCCGGGGGGCGTTTTGCGGCCGCGCAATCAGCTCGCCCGCACCGGCAGCCCAGCCGGTCGGCGCCTGCGGCCAACGCCCCCAGGGCATCGGCGCGGCGCTGGTCGCGAGTGCGCGGATCGTGGGCGCACACCGTGGCCGCTAACGCCGTCAGGCGCTGGTCGAGTGCCTGGGCATCCGGAGTCAACACGGTCGCGCTGATGTCCGAGAGCCCGTCGCCCACCGGACCGATCCAGACCTCGCGGTCCGCCACGCGCTCGCGGCGTCGTCGCACCGCATCGGCGTCAGCTCTGGCCACGATCTTGTCGATTTGGGCGCCCAACCGGCCCTGCGTCATCGACGGCCAGCGCGTCACGGCGGCGGCCAGTTCGGCATCCACCGCCGCCAACACCTCGTCATCGGTGATCAGATCGCTGCGATACACCAAGGTCTGAAACGTCCGGTAGTCGATGTCCCCGGCTTTGAACACCTCACCCACCTTCGGCAGGCGTTCGCGCAGCGCGCGGGCATAGCGCAGCCGACTGCACGCCTGCCCCTGGCTGATCCGCAGGTGCGCGGCGAGCTCCGCGGCCACCGCCGCCATCGTGTCGACGGCCCAGTCCTCGGTGTCCGAACACCGCGACAGTCGGTAAGCAAACAACCGCCCGATCAACTCCAATTGGACCGCGGCCTGCCGGTTCTCGGCGCGCGTCGCCGCGCTGATCTGCTCCAGCAACGCCGCCGACTCCGCCGTCTTGGACGGATGGCACCGTTCGATCATCTCGTCCAACCGGGCAACGGCCTCCCGCGACACCCGCTTCAATTCGAACATGCGTTCGAGTATACCGAAAGCGGCCGACACGGGTCGGCCCGCAGCTGGTCGCGCCGAGCGTCGAGGCCGAGCGCTGATTGGTGAGGTGCTGTGGCGGTGGCGGCGGGCATAGGATGGCCGCTATACGCCCGTGGGGAGGTAATCGGCGATGGTTTTTGCGATGGAGCCGGCGGAAGTGAGGGCTGCGGCCGCGGCCCAGGCGGAATTGGCTGCCCAGACTGGCGCTGGTGCGACCGCGGGCGCGCCGACGTTGTTGGGAGTTCTGCCGATGGGTGCGGATGCCGATTCGGCGGAGTTCGCCGCGGCACTGGCCGCGGTGGGTGCGGCTTATGTGGCGACGGCTGCCGAGCATGCCGCCCAGCGCGGGCTGTTTTCTGATGCCCAGTCGTTGGCGGGGGTGACGACGGTGGCCAGTGAGGCGGTCCGCGCGGCGGCGATCTCGCTGTAGCGGTAGGGGAGTTGCAATGGGGCATCCGTGGCCGACGTTCAGCCCGGAGGCCAACTACACGGCGTTGATGTCGGGGTCGGGGCCGGCGTCCACGCTGGCGTATTCCGAAACGCTGAGCGCTGAGGCGACGAATCTGCAGACGATCGCGGCGACCTCGACGGTGTCCGGCGGAGCAACCTACGGCACGAGTTGGCAGGGCGCGGGTGCGGCGGCCTCGGCAACGTCGCAGACCGCGCTGGATACCCAGCATGAATTGCTGGCCGCGGCGTTGTTGGAGAAGGTGCCGCATGTGGCGGCGGCGGCTGCCGCTCATCAGACGGCGTTGGCGTCGATGGTGACCGCTGAGCAGGCGGTGGCCAATCGGATGGAAGAGGCCGCCGATCAGCAGATCAATTTGACCGTGTTGGGGGCGTTGACCCCGCGGATCGCGGCTTTGAATGCGGAGTATTACGGGCAGATGTGGCCGCGCAATGCCGCCGCGGGTGCGGCCTATGGGGCGGTGTTGCGCGCGAGTACGGCGGCGCTCATGGTGCCGTTCCCGCCGGCGGTGGCTGGGGCGCCGGCGGCGGCTGCGGCGGGGTTGGCCGAAAACGCGGCGATGAGCGCGGCCGGGGCGACGATGCAGGCCGGCGAGCAAGCCGTCCAAGCGGCGATTACCCCGGCCATGGCGGTATCGCAGGTGGCCGCGACGTCCCGTGCTGCCCCGATGGCGACCACACACACCCCTGCCCAGCCGGTGGCGAAGGCTCCGCAAGCCCCCTCGGGCATGTTCGCCAGGCCCCCGCAGGCCGCGGTTCCTCCCGCGCCGAACGTGGCGACACCGGGCGGTCAGGGGCTGACCGCTGCCCAGATCGACCAGGCGTTCGCGTCGCGGGCCGAAAGCCTAAGTCCGCGACCAGGATCGGTGCCTGGGCCGAGTTCGGTCGGCAGTTATCCGGGCGCGGGATTGACCAGCTTCGTGCGGCCCCCCGGCGACGGCTTCACCCCACCACCCGCCGAGCAGGCCGGCGGCGCGCGCCCCGGCATGCTCAATGCAGCGGCGCTGCCGGGGCCGGTCGCCGCCGCCCTCCTGACCACCAGCTCACCGACGACGGCCGCGCAGCCGCTGGCCTACGTCCATCCCGAACCGCCCCGGCCCACCGTCGCCACCTCACCGCAACCACCGCAGCTGGACCTTGGCGACACCGCCCAGAAGCTGAAGTCCCCGCCGCAGCCACCGCCGCCGCCGAGCCCGGAGCCAGCCGCGCCGCCGAGCCCCGAGCCTGCCGCGCCGCAAAGCGGTCCGCCCGGGCCGCCGCCGCCCAATAGTGCAGGCCCTGGTGGACCCGGTGGCCCCGGCGCCCAAATGCTCGGCTCCGGTCCGGGCGAAATGCCGCAGGCGCCACCCACCCCGATGCCGCTTGCTCCGACACCGCCCGTTCCGCCGCCTCCCCCTCCGTCACCGGGCGAGCCGCCGCTACGGCCGCCGCCTACCCCTTCGTGGGCCAGCCCACCGGTACCGAAATCGGTGGAGGCAGCGCAACGGGCATACGAGCAGTTGATGAAAGACATCGAGCGCCACAATTCTTGGCGGCCTGACCCCACCAATTTGGATGCGGTGAACGCCTACAACCAAGAAGCCTGGACCTACAATTCGTGGAAGTCGCAGCTTGAAGGGCAATTGAATTCGGCGAACGTACAATACTCGCCTGGCAAAGAGGCCATACGCACGGACATTCCGTCCTGGACGCAGCCGGCGCCAGAGCAGCCCCATGCGCCCGGTGGCCAACCACAGATACCGCAGAACGTGCGAGACACATTGAACCAAATAGACGCTGGGAAATGGCCTCAGGCTGCGAACGCGCCAGGCACTAGGGGAGGGAGGCTCTTTGAAAACGACGGCGATCCATTGCCTACGACGGATGCATCCGGCAAGCCGATTACCTACCAAGAATGGGACGTCAACCCGAAAGTACCGGGCCAGGCCCGTGACGATGAGCGCATCATCACCGGAAGCGATGGATCGGCCTGGTACACCACCGATCATTACGGCACATTCCACAGGATTCGTTAGCGGAGGCACAGAACTGTGAACTTAGCCGAGTTCGTCTTAGGGGCGGCAGCTCACGAGGCGTGCATTGGTCTACACCGCGCGATGCCAACGCCTTTGGTGCCTCCGGTCGGCGTCGAGCTTCGAACGGTCGACGCAGCGCACATGAAAACGCTCGATGCTCTCTTCGACGCCTTCGCCAAAGCGTGGCACTTCCCGCCATGGTTCGGGCGCAATATGAACGCATTTAATGACTTCATGCGCGACTTGGACAACATGATTAATACGGCCGAAGGTAAACCGCCCGCTCCCGGTTACCTAACTGATATAACTGACGCGCAGTTGCTTCTGATTGATCAACCCGAAGCATTTTCCTGGTTTGCCAAGAAAATCGCTTTCTATCGAGATTACTATCGTGACGAAGCTGACCCGCCAGCAGCATTCGGCCTATTGCTGTCGGCTCCGACCAGTGAACTCGACGCAGTTCGCGAGCGGTGGCAATCCGCCGGCGTTCCTGTCGTGACCGTTGCCGTCTGACCATGGACTTAGCCGAATTCGCTCAAGGGGCCGCTGGTCACGAGGCGTGCGTGGGTGTCCACGGCCCCATACCCCCGACTTTGGTGCCCCCTGTCCGGTTCGAGCTTCGAAAAATCGAGGGCTTACACACCACGACTCGCGATGCGCTTTACGACGCCTTCGCCGAGGCATGGCACTTTCCGCCATGGTTCGGGCGCAACATGGATGCATTCGATGATGTAATGCGCGACTTGGACAACATGGTGACCACAGCTACCGGAAGGCCACAGGCTCCCGGCTATCTCACACTGATAACCGATGCACATCTCATCCTCGCCGAACAACCCGACCGCTTCTCGTGGTTTGCGAACACCATGCCCTTCTACAGGGATTACTACCGTGACGAACTCAACCCACCCGCCGCCTTCGGCTTGTTGCTTTCCACTCCTGCCGACCACGTCAACGCAGTTCGCGAGCGGTGGCAAACCGCCGGCATCCCTGTCGTGACCGTTACCGTCTGAGCACGGTTTGGCTAGAACTGCGCATTGGACATCGAAGCGGGTTCCCGCGATCGCCCGCGTGCGGCAGACTGTCGCCCGGCCCCGCGCCGAAGTGCAGGGCGATGAGCCGACTTCGGGCCGCTAGCCGCCCCGCGCCTCGATCATCGCCGAACGATTGACCTTCGTGGCCGCGGTGCGCGGGATCGCGTCGACGAACTCGACGGTTTTCGGCGCCTTATAGTGCGCGAGCCGGCTCTTGGCGTACTCGATCACCTGTTCTTCGGTCAGTGACGCGCCGTCGGCGAGCTGAACCACCGCGTGCACGCGTCGGCCCCACCGCGCGTCGACGAGCCCGATGACCACCACGTCGGCGATGTCCGGATGGCCCGCCAGCGCCGACTCCACCTCCGCCGGAAAGACATTGGCGCCGCCGGTGACGATCATGTCGACGCGGCGGTCGACGATGTAGAGGTAGCCGTCCTCGTCGAGGTACCCGATGTCGCCGGCGGAACGGAAGCCGTCGTCGGTCGACGGCAGCGGCGCCGCCCCGCCCAGGTATCGCGATCCCGCGGCCATCGGTGAACGCAGGTAGACCTCGCCGTGTTCGCCGGGCCCCAGAGGTGTCCTGCCGGCGTCCAGGATCCGGATCTCGGTGTCCCGGAACCCGCGTCCGACGCTGCCAGGATGGGCGAGCCACTCGTCGCCGCGCAATGCGGTGAGTCCGAGGTTCTCGGTCATGCCGTAGGCGGACACGATCTGTTCGGGGCTCAGCAGCTCGAACCAGGTGTGCATGAGCGACGGCGGCATCACCGCGGCGCCCTGCAGGATGAACACGACGCTGGACAGGTCGCGCTGCCGGATGTCGGGCCGCGCCGCGATACGCGCCAGCATCGTGGGCGTGGCCGTGAAGTTGGTGATCCGGAAGCGCTCGATCACGTCCAAAACCAGTGCCGCGTCGAACTTTTCGAGCACGACCAGGTGGTCACCGGCCAGGAGGAAGAAGAAGGTGGCGAAGCCGTTGGTGTGGTACATGGGCGCGGGCACCATGATGGTCTGCGGCTGCGCGACCGGTGTCCAGTTCGACAGGAACGGCTCGCCGTGCTGCGGCGTCCACAGCGACGGCGCCAAGCTGAGGATCACCTTGGGGACACCGGTGGACCCGCTGCTGCAGATCCCGTTGGCGTGGGGGGAGACCGCCGCGGGCAGCGGGCTCGCGGATTCGCCGGCCGCGCGCGACTGCAGCTCCCACCGGGTTCGTTCGTCGACGACGACGGCGGGGGAGATCACGTCGCGTACCCGGTCGCGTTCCCATTCGGGCAGATCCCAATGCATGGGGACGGGAACCGCGCCGATCTTCCAGCACCCCAGCGCGGCGAGCATCAGGTGCACTGAGTTCGGGATAGCAAGGGCGACAAGGGAACCCGGGCCGGCGCCGTTGGCCGCCAGCGCACGCCCCCACTGGTTGGCGCGGGCGTCGAGTTCACCGAAGGTCAGCGACTCGGAGGTGCCGTCGAGTGCGACGACGGTCACCGCCGGAGCGTCGCGCCGTTCTTCGGCGAGCTGCTGGAGTTTGGTTCCGAACGGGATGCCGTCTTCGAGCGGGTTAAGAGCGACGCCCGATTCAACAGGCTCGGTCGTCATGCGGGTACCGGCCCGCTGAACAGCGTCTCCAGGTGGCCGTCGCGCACGTCGGGAATCAGGCGCAGCGCCAGCGCCTCGGCGCTCAGCGGCAACCGGATCAGCGGCTGGGTGTGCCGGTCGAGAACGCTGACGTCGGACTCGTCGCAGAAGCCCAGGGCGCCGAGGAGCTGGTGCGAGGTGCGCAGCACCTGTCGCGCGGTGTCGGCGGCCTTGTACCGGAGCAGGAGCGCGTCGGCCGAATGCACCTGCACCGGTAGCGATTCCGGTCGGGAAACGGTATATTTCGCGAGTTCGTAGAGGCCCCGCACCCCGACGGCGGCGTCCGCCACCGCGAACCTGACGGCCTGGAAGTCCGCCAGCGGCTTGCCGAACTGCACCCGGGCGCGTACGTGGTCGGTGACGATGTGCAGCGACTGCTGCAGGGCTCCCAGAATCCGCCATGATCCCAGCACGAGATGAAGGTTAACGTCGCCGACCGGAACGGTCCCGTCGGGTGCGCTCAACGTGGCCGGCACCAGAAACGGACCCAGCTTGGAGGTGGTGCGCGACGCCGCCCGCAGGCGGTAGCGGTGACCGTCCAGGTCGGCGGCGACCCACTCGCCCGGCAGGTCGCCGTGGTCGATGCGCGGCGCCTCGGGGTTGACCAGCGCCAGGCGGGCGCCGTCGATCGCCAGCAGTTCTTCGACGACGGGATAGGGCAGGGCGCTGGCGCCGGCGGCCTGGCAGAGTACCGCGGCGGCCAACAGGTCATCGTTCGACGACCGCACGTCGAGGTCGAACGCGCCGACGTCACTCAGGGCCATGCGCGCCGCATCCCGCACACCGTCGTCGGCCTCGGCGCGCAGCGCCGCCGGGGGACCGCCCAACCGGGTGAGTCGCTTCGCGGCGACGGCGGCGAAGTCGCTGATATCCTGCGGCAGTTCGGTTTTCACCTGTGCTCTCCCAGAACGTCGCGTGCCACCAGCATTCGCTGCACCTCGATGGTGCCCGATGCCACGGTGGCGGCCTGTGCGTAGCGCCAATGGTCCTCGATGGCCCCGTGTAGCGGCGCCGACGTGCCGCTGTCGAGTGCCGTGGGACCCAGCACGTCGAAGAGCAGCTCGGCAACTTGTTGGTCGCAGGTGGTGGTGGCGATGCGGGCGGCGCTGGCCGCCGCGCCGGCCGACGGGTCGTCCTGCAGCGAGATGGCCCGGTACGCCAGCAGCCTGGCCACCCGTAAGTCGGCGAGCGCGCGCACCCAGCGGGCGCGAATGGACTCGGGCAACGAGTCCCAGTCCTCGCCGAGCTGCCTGCGCATCCGGTCCAGCAGCGACTCGCACCGCGCGTAGCGCGCGATGCCGACCCGCTCGAACGCCAGCGCCTCGCGCATCACCCGCCACCCGTCGCCGACCTCGCCGAGGACGTCGCCGGGGAAGGCCTGCACGTCGTCGAGGAACATCTCGTTGAGGTGATGGGGTCCCAGCATCGACCCGATGGGCCGCACGGTGAAGCCGGGCCGGTCCATCGGGATCAGAAAGAGTGTGAGCCGCTTCGGTTTTGGGGCCTCCGGATCGGTGCAGGCGGCCAGCACGCACCACGATGCCATCAGCGCGTACGACGTCCACACCTTCTGGCCGGTGATGCGCCAGCCGTCGCCGTCTTTGACCGCGCGGGTGCGCAGCGAGGCGAGGTCGGTCCCGGCCTCCGGCTCGGAAAAGCCCTGGCACCAGATGACGTCGCCGGAGGCGATGGCCGCCAGGTGCTTGGCCTTCTGCTCCGCCGTGCCGTAGCGCATCAGCGCGGGGCCGACCCAGTTGATCCCCATGTACTGCGGTCCGCGCGGCTCGTGCTGCGCCCACATCTCCTCGCGCAACACCGTCTGCTGCCACACCGAACCACCGCCGCCGCCATGCTCTTTCGGCCATGCCAGCGCCAGCAGGCCCTCGGCGGCCAGCAGCTTGCAGAACGTCTCGGTGGTGGCCAGATCCTGCGGATTCTCGGTGCAGGCGCCGAGAAAGTCGGCGGGGATGTGCTGAGAAACCAGCTCGCGCAGATGGTTTCGCAGTTGTGCGGCGTCCTCGCCGAGGTCATAATCCATCGTGGTCATCCCTTCGGCAGCCCGAGCAGCCGCTCGGCGATGATGTTGCGCTGCACTTCCGACGTTCCGCCGTAGATGGTCGCGGCGAGCGCGTCCTGGCGTTCGAACAGCAGATCCGGATCGCTCACCCCATCCTGTCCCTGAGCGACCGCGGCCAGCTCCCAAACCCGTTGCAAGGTAACGGATCCAAGCAGCTTGAGGATGTCGGCCTCGGGGCTGGGCCGGCCCGCCAGCTCGTTGCCGAGCGCGCGGTATCCGGTGGCCCGCAGCGCCTCGGCGTCGGCGAGCAGCGAGCCGAGCTCGGCGCAGATGTCGTCGGTCGGCCGCGCCCGGCGCACCGCGTCGAGCCCGCGCTTGATCTCGACCCAGTTCATGATCCAGATCATCTGTCGTTCGTGATGCAGCGACGACAGCGCCACGTTCCAGCCGCCATGCAGCGGCCCGAGCAGGTTCTCGACCGGCACCTCGACGTCGTCGAGGAAGACCTCGCAGAACGTCTCGTCGGAGATCGATGCCATGCGGATGGGTTCGACCCGCACCCCGGGCGCCTGCAGGTCGAGGATCAGGCAGGAGATGCCGCGGTGCTTGGGTGCCTCGGGATCGGTGCGGGCATACAGGGTGCACCACCGCGACAGGTGGGCCTGCGTGGTCCAGATCTTGTGGCCGTTGACGCGGAAGACTTGACCATTGGGGCCATCGCGCTCGGCCCGGGTGCGCAGCCCGGCGAAATCGGATCCCGCCTCCGGCTCGGACATGCCCAGCGCCCACCATTCGTCGCCGCGCAGCAGGGGAACCAGTAGCCGGTCGATCTGGGCGGGTGTGCCGAACTGACGGATGCCCGGCGCGGCAACGCCGGGCCCCTGGATGTTGGGCAGCTTGGGCGCGGAGCGCAGCGCGCCCTCGATCCGGACCTCCATCGCGTCGCGCAGACCCAGCGACCGGCCGCCGTGCTCGCGGGGCCAGGTCGGCTGGAGCCATCCGGCCTCGAACGCGGCCCGCTGGTAGTCCCGCCGCAGCGTCAGGTCCCAGCGGTACTCGCGATACCGCTCGTAGTAGTCCTTCGGCAGAAAGTCGGACAGCCACCTGCCGAATTCCTCAACGACAGCCGTCATCCCGCGCCTCCCGCGAACCGGCGGCCCACCTCGTGGTAGAGCGCGCGGCTGTCGCCCAGCAGTGCGGCGCCCTGCCAGGCGTGCCGGACGTAGAGGTGGATGTCGTGCTCCCAGGTCTGACCGAGCGCGCCGTGCACCTGCACCGCGGTGCGAGCGCAATTCACCGCCGCATCGCCGGCCGCCGCCTTGGCCAGCGCCGCGGCGGTCCAGGCGTCCCCGGCGTCCGGATCGGCGAGCCGGGCCGCGGCCGCATAGGTGAGACTGCGCGCGCGTTCCACGGCGACGTGGTTGTCGGCCAGCGCGTGTTTGACCCCCTGGAAGGCTCCGATCGGCGCGCCGAACTGGCGGCGCGCCTTGGCGTGCTCGACCGCGCGGTGCAGCGCGCCGCTCGCCACGCCGACCAGGTCGGCGGCCGCGGCCACCAGCGGCGCGGCCAGCGCCGCCTCGAGCTCCACCGCCGCGGCGGCCACCGGCTCGGCCTCGATCTCGACGTCGGCCACCGGTTGGGCGGGGTCGGTCGACTCGACCGGCACCACGGTCACGCCGCCGGCACTGTCGCAGCGCGCGACCGCGACCATCACACCGTTGTCGGCGTGCGCCAGCGTGACCACCAGTTCCGCGCGGGTCAGGTTCGGAACCGCAACGGCCCGTCCGCGCAGGCGTCCGCCGCGCAAGGTCATCGGTGCGCCCGGCAGGCGGGACCCTTTCGCGTGGACGGCGAGCGTGGCGACGACGCCGCCGGCGATGTCGGCGAGCACCGCGTCCAGGCCGCTGGACCGCAGGGCGCCCGCGGCCAGGCCGACGCTGCTGAGCAACGGGATCGGCGCGAGCGCGGCCCCGCATTCCTCGAGGACCACCGCGGTCTCGACGGGCCCGTAGTCGCCGCCGTCGGGCGAGGCGAGTTCCGTCCAGCCCAGGTCGACGACCGTCTTCCACGGGGCACGCCAGCGTTCGGGGTCCGTCAGGGCCTGGCGGGCGGCGTCGGGGGGACACTCGGTGCGCAGGATGCCGCGCACGGTGTCGCGCAGCGACAGCTGCTCCGAAGTCAGACCGACATCCATAAGACCCCTAACATAATAAAAATAGTAAACTAGCGGCTTTGTTGCAATCGGCGCGAGCATAGGTGGCCCCATGGTGGAGTGGTATCTGTTCCTGCCGCAGGTGCGGTTGTCTCCGGCCGACATCGCGGAGCGGGCCCGCCATGCCGAGGCCGGCGGTTTCGACGGGGTGGCGTTCATCGATCACCTCGAGGCGCCGGGGCTGGCCGACGAAAACATTTGGGAGGCAATGGGCATCGCCACCTGGGTGGCGGCCAAAACGGAGCGGTTGCGGATCGGCCACCTGGTGCTGTGCGACGCCTTCCGGCACCCCGCCGTGCTCGCCAAGCAGGCCGTCACCCTCTCGGACGCGTCGGGGGGCAGGTTCGAGCTCGGCCTCGGCGCAGGGTCCTGGCCCGCCGAATTCACCAGATTCCATGTAGGCCAGCAGGATCCGAAGGCCAGGGTCGCCGAGCTCGGGCGGCACCTCGAGCTGATCAGGCAGTACTGGGGCGACGACGAGGGCGACGCCGCGCAGGCTCCGCGCAGATCCCATCCCATACCGCTGGTCCTGGGTGGCACCGGGCCCCGGATGATGGAACTCGTTCGCAGATACGCGGATTGGTGGAACGTGCCGGCCAACCACCTGGACAGGTTGCCCGAGCTGGCACCCGCAGCGGGGCCGGCGCGCGTGTCGGTCCAGCAGATGGTGGGATTTGTCCGGACAGGCAGCGACCCGGACAAGGTGCGCGAGGTGAGTGCCCGGCGATTCGGCAACCTGGGGTCGGGCCTGGTCTGCGGGGACGCCGACGAATTGATCGGGCACTTCGCCGGCCTGGCCGCCCAGGGCGTGCAGCGGTTCTACGTGTGGTTCGCCGATTTCGCGGTCCCGGATTCGCTGCACGAGTTCGGGGAGTCGGTGATCAAGGCGTTCGCTGGCGCCGGCGCCGGGCTTCCGTAGGAACCACCGGCGGCCGGGCGTACGGACCGCGTTGCACGGCGGACAGCCGGATCTCCGGCAGGTCGACGGACGGGTCGACCGTGTCGAGCCAGGCGACCGCCTCGGCGACGTCGGACACCTGGATCGCGTACATCTCGAAGGGAACGTCCTGCAGCATTTCGGTTTCCACCGGGCCGGGCGTCACGATGTGCACGGCGATGCCGTCGCGGTCGACCTCGAGCGCCAGGGCGCGGGCAAACGCGTTCATGCCGGCCTTCGACGCCGAGTAGGCCGTCCGCGCCATCATCGGCTCATGCGCCGCCGAGGAAGAGATGAACACGAACCGGGAGCCCGCGCGCATCAGGGGCAGCGCGGCGGCGGTCACCACGAAACACGAATCCAGGTTCGCCGAGAGGATGGTCCGCCACTGCTCGAACGTCTGCTTGCGCGCGTAGGTTCCGCCCAGCGTGCCGGCCGCGTGCACGACGAGGTCGATCCTCCCCAAACCGCTTATGGCGGAGGCGAATCCGTCGGGGTCGGACGCGTCGGCCACGAGGTGGCGGGCGCCCAGCTCCGCCGCGGCCGCGCGCAGCGGGGCTTCGCGCCGCGCCGCGAGCACCACGTCGTAACCGAGCTCGCTCAGCTTGCGGCCGCAGCCCTTGCCGATCCCGCCGCTGCCGCCGGTGACTAGTGCGGTTCGCATCAACGTCAGGGACGCCGGATGTCCCGCGAGCGGGACCCCGAACGCGAAAGGGCCTGCGGCGACAGCGCATAGATGCGTTGGTCGGGCCGGCCCGACAGCACATAGGTCTGCGTGTCGGCGAGGTGGCGGCCGGCGATGCGGCGCGCGCGGTCGACGTCGCCCTCCGCGATGGTCTCGGTCAGCTTGACGTGGGTGGCGAGCACCGCGCGGCGTTGCGCCAGCGAGGGGTAGGTGCCGCTGGCCGCGCTCTCATCCGCCCAACGCTGCTCGTGACTCGTCCACAGGGTCTCCAGGCTGCCCACCACGGCGATGATGGTGTGATTCCCGCACCCGCGGACCACGAGATCGTGGAATTCACGGCCGATTTCGGTAAAGAGCCGGCCGTCGTCGAGATTTTCTGCCATCGACTCGTTGACCCGCTTGAGATCCGGCACCAGTGTGTCCGCCCGGTCGGGCCGCTGGGCCGCCAGGGCGGCGCAGGCCGGTTCGAGCTCCCGCAGCGCGAAGCCCAGGTCGGCGACCTCGACGGACTCGCTCTGCAGCAACAGGCCGAGCATGTAGGCCGCGCTGGTCTTGGCGGGCGCGTGCACCACGGCGCCGCCGCGGTTGCCGCGCCGGACCGAGACGAGCCCCTCCGTCTCCAGGATTCGCAGCGCCTCGCGCAGGGACACCAGGCTGACGTTGAACTGCTCGACGAGCACCTCCTGGCGCGGCAGGAGATCGCCATCGGCGAGTTCGCCGTCGATGATCTGGCGGCGTAACTCGTCGGCTACGATTTCGGCGATCCTCGGCGCCGAGAGTCGGCGACGGGCGTCTTGGCCAATTCCCAGGGTGGTCATCCAATCCTCGCGTGCTCGGCTGGCTTAGCTATTTTAGCAGTAATGGTATAAATAGCCGGGTGAGGCGCGAGCCCGGCCGTCGGCCGACACCGCTCGACGCGTTGCGTGTCGTCGAGATCAGCGACCGGATAGCCGGCAGCTATTGCGGCAAGCTCCTGGTCGATGCCGGGGCGCAGGTGCGCAAAGTCGAGCCGCAGCAAGGGGATTGGCTGCGTCGGTACTCGGCCACCTGCTCTCCGGTGCCCGACGGCGACACCTCGCCGTTCTTCGACTATCTCAACGCCGGCAAGCGCAGCCTGACCGTCGCGGCAAACTCCGAGCGATACCGCGCCATCCTGGCCGCCGCCGACGTCGTGGTCATCACCGCGGGCCGGTCGCGGGCGGCGGCGCTGGGCGTCGATCCGCAACGGTTGCTCGCCGAATCGCCGCAAGCGATCGTCGTCACCATCTCCGACTTCGGTTGGGACGGACCGCATGCCGACCGCGCCGCCAGCGAATTCACCCTGCAGGCCTGGGCCGGCTCGCCGGGCTTTCGCGGCGATCCCGCGGGGCCCCCGATCGCGATCGGCGGCGACCTGGGGGAGTACATGGGCGGGGTGTACGCGGCGTTCGGCGCACTGGCGGTGCGCCGACGCGTCGAACGCGGCGGACCCGGCGAGCACCTCGACCTGTCCATGCTCGAGGCGTTGACCGCGATGCAGAGCAGCGAATGGTTGCATTCGCAGTTGCTGCGCGTCCCGCCGATCCGCCGGACCCTCGAGGTGCCTTCCATCGAACCGGCCAAGGACGGCTACGTCGGGATCACGATGGTCACGGGCCAGCAGTGGCTCGACTTCTGCGCGATGGTCGAGTGCCCCCAGCTGGAAGAGATCGAACAGCTGCGTTTCCAGATCGGCAGGTGGGCCTACCGCGACCTGATCCGGGAACAGATCGGCCCGTGGCTGGCCGAACGGACCGTCGCGGAGATCGTCGAGCTCGGGCAGCTGTTCCGGCTGCCGATCGCGGCGCTGGGCAACGGCTCAACCATCCGTGATCTCGAGTACGTCAAGCAACGAAACGTGTTCGCCCGCAACCCCGCCGGCTTTCACCAACCCCGGCCGCCGTGGCTGATGTCGGCGTGCGCCCCCGCGCCGCCGGGCACCACACCGGCGCTTGGTGACGCCAACGCCGAGGAGCCCTGGGAGAGAAGAGAGTCCGGGGACTTGGCGCCGCGGGGGCTGCCGCTCGAAGGGGTGCGCATCGTCGACCTCACCGCGTTCTGGGCCGGACCGGCCGCGACACACCTGCTGGCCGCGTTCGGCGCCGACGTGGTCAAGGTGGAGTCGATCCAGCGGCCCGACGGCATCCGCTACTCCGGCGGGATGCGCACCGACGTGGACGACTGGTGGGAGTACGGCTGGGTGTTCCACGCGATGAACACCAACAAACGTTCCGTCACACTGGATTTGGGTTCCGCTGAGGGACGCGAGCTGTTCAAGAACCTGGCGGCCGGCGCGGACGTCGTGATCGAGAACTTCTCACCGCGGGTGATGGAGCAGTTCGGCCTCACCGCCGACGTGTTGTTGAACGTGAACCCCAGGCTCGTCGTCGCCCGGATGCCGGCGTTCGGGCTGGACGGCCCGTGGCGTGACCGGGTCGGATTCGCCCCGACCATGGAGCAGATCGCCGGGCTGGCCTGGGTGACGGGGTTGCCGGAGGCCCCGCCGGTGACGCCGCGCGGGGCCTGCGATCCGCTGGCCGGCGTGCACGCCGCCTTCGCCGTGCTGGCCGCGCTGAGCTTCGCCGAACGGACCGGATCGGGCCAGCAGGTCGAGCTGCCGATGCTGGAAACGGTGCTCAACGCCACCGCGATACAGGCGATCGAGGCCGAGGTGTTCGGGGTGACGCTGGGCAGGCGAGGCAACCGCGGCCACTGCGACGCCATCCAGAACCTCTACCGGTGCGCCGGTGAGGACGACTGGATCGCCGTCACCGTGCGCGACGACCGGCAATGGCTGGCCTTGGTCGGGGTGATGGGCCGGCCCGCCTGGTGCGACGAGCGGCTGGCCACCGCCGCCGGACGGCGCGAGCGGGCCGACGAGGTCGATGGCCGGCTGCGGGACTGGTTCGCCGGGCAGCCGCTGGAGTCGACGGTGGAGCGGCTGGCCGGAGCCGGCGTTCCCGCCGCGCCCGTGGTGTCGCCGTCGGCGGTGACCGGGAACCCGCAACTGCGGGACCGGGGATTCCTCGAGGCACTGAGCCACCCGAGCACCGGCGCGGGCCTGTATCCCTGCCCGCCGTTCGCCAAGCTGACCGGCCAGGACAGGTGGCTGCTGCGCCCACCGCCGAGGCTCGGCGAGCACAATGGGGAGGTGCTGCGCGATCGGTGCGGGCTGACCGACGAAGAACTGGCCAGGCTGGCAAGCAGCGGAGTGATCGGGACCCGTCCGAAGGGCCTCGAGAAATGAGCGTTGAGGAGGGCGTGCGATGCGCGTGACGGTCGACGAAAACCTGTGTGAGGCAAATGGTTTCTGCGAGTCGCTCGCCCCGGAGGTGTTCGAACTGGGCGACGAGGACGTGGTGCAGATCGCCGACGGCCCGGTGCCGCCGCGGCTCGAGATCGACGTGCGGGCCGCGGTGGACCAGTGCCCCAAGGCCGCGCTGCGGCTGATCGATTGAGCTAGCGGCGCTCGTTCAGCGATATCGCCATCTCGTCGTAGATCGACATGTTGGTGAGCAGGTTCGGGTAGGCGACGGTGGCCGGACCGAGGGCGATGTCGTCGCAGCGCAGCAGCAGTTCGTCGAGCACGGCGCGAAGCTCCGCGCGGGCCAGCATGGCCCCCAGGCAGTGATGCGGTCCGCCGCCCCCGAAGGCGACCTGCGGATTGGGCTGGCGTCCGATGTCGAAGGTGAAGGGCGAGGAGAACACCTCCTCGTCGCGGTTCGCCGAACGCAGCATCGAGACCACCCGCTCGCCCTTCGCGATGTGCTGACCGTCCATCTCGACGTCGACCTTCGCGGTGCGCGTCCAGTAGGCGACCGGTGACGCCCAGCGCAACACCTCCTCGACTGCGCTCGGACGCAACGCTTCCTGCTCGCGGTACCGCTCGATCTGCTCCGAGTTCTCCACGAACGCCTGCACCCCGATGGCCAGCGCGTTCTTGGTGGTGTCGCTGCCGGCGAAGGTCAGCACGAAGAAGAAGAACTCCAATTCGTTAGGGGGCAGGCTGAATTCATCCCCGTCCTCGCCCGTGATAACCGCCGTGGCCAGTGTGCTCCAGATGTCATCGCCGGGATTGCGCCGTTTCTCCGCGGTGAGCTCCATCGCGTAGCCGAAGACGGTGGCGTAGAGATCCGTATAGTCCTGCCAAGTCGGCCGCGCCCCAGGGGAGTTGGCCTTCAGGATGCGGTCCAGGGAATCGAAGATTCGCGGCCGGTCCGCCTCCGGTATGCCGATGATGTCGCCGATGACCGTCATCGGCAGGGCGTCGGCCACGTCCTCGATCCAGTCGCCGCCGCCCCGCTCGAGCAGCCGGTCGATCATCGCCGCTGCGCGCGCCCGGATACCGTCCTCGAGTTTGCCCACCGCGCGGGGGTTGAACGCACCGGAGATCAGCTTGCGGCGCTTGTTCAGCCCCGGCGGGTCCATGTTGATGATCGTCGGATAGGACGCGAACATCCCGACGGGCTGGATGAGCGGGCCGTCCACCGCGGTGAAGGACTCGGTGTCGCGGTGCAGCCGGACCGCGTGCCGGTGCTTGGTCGCCACCCAGAAGTCGCGCTGGACCGCCTCGGCGACCCCCGGCGTCAGGTCGTGGCGGAACAGGGGCCTGCTTCGTCGCAGCTCGGCGAACAGCTCGTCGGGAAAACCGTTGCGCCACAAGGCGAAATCGGATAGGTCGACTGCCGTAGCCGTCATCTGTAACCCCGCTCTGCGCGGACATGGCTGTGCGCGCGTTGACGTTCTATGCTTAAGATAGTAAAAATAGATCCGGTCGTCGAACTTGGAGCACTCGTGACGGACACTCTTTCGGACTCGGCATCGGATTCGGCCGCGGATCCCTCGGAACGCGAATTCGGGCAGGCCGGCATCGCGCTGTCGACCTACCGCTTCCCGACCGGCTGGTTCATCGTCGCCTTCGCCTCCGACCTGGCCGCCGGCCAGGTCAAGCGCGCGCACTACTTCGGCGAGGAGCTCGTGCTGTTCCGCACGGAGTCCGGCCGGGTGCATGTCATGGACGCCTACTGCCAGCACCTCGGCGCCAACCTGGGCGTCGGCGGCACCGTGGAGGGCGAGAACATCGTCTGCCCGTGGCACGGCTGGCGGTGGCGCGGCGACGGCACCAACGCGCTGATCCCGTACAGCAAGATCGGCTGCAAGAACAACGTCCGGATCCGCACCTACCCGAGCGTGGAGTGGTACGGGTTCATCCTCGCGTGGCACGAGCGGCACGGCCGGGCCCCGTACTGGCAGCCCCCGGTCCTGCCCGAGCTGGAAACCAACGAGTACTACCCGCTGCACCCGCACACCCAGATGCTCAACCGGGTCAAGGTGCACCCGCAGATGATCATCGAGAACGCCGCCGACCCGTACCACGTTCAATACGTGCACAAGGCCGCCAACCCCGCCACCACCGCCTCGTTCGAGGTGTCCGGCTACCACCTGCACGCCACCGTCCACGCGCATTTCGGCGGCGGGCGCGCGTCGACCTGGTTGACCCCGAACGGGCCGGTCGACGCCAAGATCATCTACGACAACTACTCGTTGGGCCTGGGACTGGTCCGCTTCCCGAGCGAACTGGTGGCGACCGTCCAGGTGACCGGGCAGACCCCGGTCGACGAGGACTACACCGACTACTTCTATACGCAGGCCTCCATCCGCGAGCCCGGCGACACCGGCGACGTGCCCACCGGCCGCGCCGCCAGGTTCCTGGCGCTGCAGCAAGAGGTCATCAAGCAGGACTTCTTCACCTGGGAGAACATGAAGTACCTCGAGAAGCCGAACCTGGCTCCCGAAGAGGCGCACGACTACGCCGCACTTCGGCGCTGGGCGCACCGCTTCTACCCGGGCCCACAGCCCTCGTCGTCGGACTTCGGCTACACCGCCGACGGTGAGCCGGACCCGGCGGCCGCGAAGGCCTGATGCCGCGGCCCACCGACTTCGGGGTCGACAGCTTCACCGTGCCGGCCGTGCTCGATCGGCGGGCCCGGCAGCACCCCGACCGGGTGATGATGTCGATCGCCGGCGTGGACGTCACCTTCGAACAGATGCGGCAGCGTTCCCGCGCGGCGGCGAACATGCTGGTCGGGCTGGGCGTCGGTCGCGGCGACTGCGTGGCGTTGTTCACCGCCACCTGCCCGGAATGGGTGTACTTCTGGCTGGGCGCGGCGCGCATCGGCGCGGTGAGCGCGGCGGTGAACGCGGCGAACAAGGGAGAATTCCTGCTGCACACGCTGCGGCTGGCGCGGGCAAAGGTGATCCTCACCGATCCCGAACGGCGGCCCCGCGTCGACGAGGTCGTCGACCAGCTCGACACCGTGACCGGCGTTGTGGTGCAAGACGATTCGCTGACCGCGACGTTGCACCTGGACGCCGAGGTTCCGGTGTCCGACACCCCCGCCGGCCCGACGGAAGTGGGGGTGCTGTTTTACACGTCGGGCACCACCGGGCCCTCGAAAGCCGTTGCCACGACCTGGCATTACCTGTTCTCGGTGGCCGCGACCGCCGCGTCGGCCTGGGAGTTCGGCCCCGGGGAGGCGCTGTGGACGGCGATGCCGCTGTTCCACCTCAGCGCGGCGCCAAGCGTGCTGGCCCCGATGCTGGTGGGGGGAACGACCGTGTTGGCCAAGGCCTTTCACCCGGGCCAGGTGTGGGACGACATCCGCGCCCGCGGCGCCGTCGGTTTCGCCGGCGCCGGCGCGATGGTGTCGATGCTGCAGAATTTGCCCCCGGACCCGCGGGACGCGCAGCTGCCGCTGCGGTTCATCTCGGCGGCGCCCATCGACGCCAAGTCCTACCGCGACATCGAAAAGCGTTACGGCTGCCGGATCGTCACGATGTACGGGATGACCGAGGCGTTCCCGATCGCCGTCAAAGGCGTGTCCGACGAGGGGGTGCCCGGGACGTCGGGGCGGCCGAATCCCGATTTCGACGTTCGCATCGTCGACGAGCACGGCGATCCGCTGCCGCCGGGGACCGTCGGCGAGATCGCGTGCCGCCCCAGGTCCCCGCACGTGATGAGCGAAGGCTACGTCGGTGCCGATTCGCGGGTGGAGCCGCACCCGGAGTGGTTTCGCACCGGCGATTTGGGCAGACTCGATGCCGACCAGAATTTGACATATGTGGACCGCGTCAAAGACTCGTTGCGCAGGCGCGGCGAAAATGTCTCCTCGGTGGAAGTGGAGGCCGTCGTCATGCGCCACCCGGCCGTGGCCGAAGCCGCGGCGGTCGGGGTACCCAGCGAGTTGGGCGAGGACGACATCCTGTTGGTCGCGACGTTGCGACCTGGCGCCACACTGGATTGCGCCGAGTTGCTCGATTTCTGCGCGGCCCGGATGCCGTACTTCTGCGTGCCGCGATACGTGGAGACGGTCGATGAACTCCCGAAGAACGTCATCGGACGGATACGTAAAGATTTGTTGCGTAGTCGTGGCTTAAATGAGGCCACTTGGGATCGCGAAGAACACGGTTATATCGTTAGTCGCTAAGTTAAGTTAGTGTTACATGAGACAATTTTTCCGTCATTTCCCTACAGAGGCTGGAGAGCCACGATGACGCTGACCTATCAACAAGAGCAGTTCCTCGACGCCGCGACGGGGCGCGCTGCCATCCTCGACCTGAGCGCCCGGCACAACCGGGCCTACTCCGACGGCGACCGCGAGCGCTGGATCGCCACCTTCCGCCACTCCGGCGCCAGCTACACCCGCGACGGCGACCTGTTCACCGATCTGCGCGCGGCCTTCGACGGCGGCGACGGGCAGCGCCTTGTCACCCTCGATCACGAGATCCACATCGACGGCGTCAACGCCAGCCAGCGCTGCGTCGCGGTGTTGTTCGCCGCCATGTATGGCGACACCACGCTCCGGGCCACCGGGACCTTCCGGGACACGCTGATCTACGAACGCGGCGGCTGGTACTTCACTTCCCGTGTGCTCGCCTGGGATTCGGTGCCGAGCCGGCACCCGCTCGTCATGTGAGCGACACCGCTACGTGGATCCGGACCTCAGCTACCAGCTGGCCTTCGGCAGCTACGAAGACGCGCTGCGCATGGTCGGCGCCAAGAGCGAACCGCGCACCGCGGCGACCCCGGTCAGCGGCGCGCGCATTCAACTGTTCGCCGCGATGGTCCACGACGGGAATCGTTCGTATTGGGACGCCGAGTTCGCCCTGGAGCGATGGGGCGGGCTGCTCGCGCCGCCGGCTCTGTTGATGGGTTGGCTGATACCCCCGCCCTGGGAGCCGGCCGGTCGGCCACCGGTGGCGTCGGTGGTGCTGCGGGTGCCGTTGCCGGGCACGACGTTCATCAACGCGGCCAACGACGTCGAGCTTCTGCGGCCCATCGTCGAGGGGGATCTGCTCACCGTCGTCGAGGAACTGGTGTCGGTGTCGCCGGAGAAGCGGACCCGGTTGGGCGTCGGTCATTTCGTCGAGACCCTGGAGACCTATCGCCGCCAAGACGGTGCCGTGGTGGCCACGTGCCGCAATACCTTGTTCCGCTTCACGCCCGCGGCGCCGTCGTGACCGACCTGGCCTGGGACGAGATCGCCGTTCCCGTCGACCTGCCCGAGGTGGTCGATCACATCAGCTACCAACGGGTGGTGGAGAACGCCGGAGCGACCTGGGATTACTTTCCGGGCCATTTCGATCCCGCCTACGCTCAAAGCCAGGGCAATCCCACGATCTACGTCAACACCATGCACCTCGCGGGATTCGCCGACCGCGTCGCGACCGACTGGGCCGGGCCGGGCAGCCGCGTGGTGCGCCGCTCGATGCGGCTGGCCGGGTCGATCTACGCCGGGGACACCATGATCGGGCGGGGCCGCGCGGTGGCCAAGCGGCGCGACACCTCGGCGGACCCGCCGCGCTGCCTGGTCGACATCGAAATTCAGGTGACCAATCAGCATGGCGCGCTGTGCTGTCCGGTCGAGCTCACCCTGCAGCTGCCCGAAAGTCGTTGACATTCAGCCGCTATAGCGGCGGCAACTTCCCCTTGCACACCAGCGTCTGCAGCTCGACGTACTCGTGCAGACCCTCCGGGCCGAACTCGCGACCGATGCCCGACTGCTTGAAGCCGCCGAACGGCGCGCCGATGTCGAGCGTGTACATGTTGATGCCGTAGGTGCCGGTGCGCACGCCGGACGCGATCTCCAGGCCGTGCGCGACATCGGAGGTCCACACCGAACCGGCCAGGCCGTAGTCGCTCTCGTTGGCGATTCGGATCGCGTCCTCCTCGTCGCGGTAGCGCAGCACGGTCAGGACCGGGCCGAAGATCTCCTCCCGGGCGATGCGCATGTCGTTGGTGGCGTCGGCGAACAGCGTCGGCCGCACGTACCAGCCGCGCTCCGACGGGCTGTCGTCGCCGCCGAGCACGATGCGGGCGCCCTCGGCGCGGCCGGACTTGATGTAATCCTGGACCCGGCGCTGTTGCCGTTGCGCCACAAGGGGCCCGATGTCGGTGGCCTGGTCGGCCGGGTCGCCGACGGTCAGCGCCGACATCATGTCGGCCAGCGCGTCGACGACCTCGTCGTGGCGGCGGTCGCTGACCAGGATGCGGGTCTGGGCGACGCACGCCTGGCCGTTGTTCATCAGCCCGGCGGTTTTCAGCCCGGCCGCCGTCTTGGCGATATCGGCGTCGTCGAGGACGATCGCCGCCGACTTGCCGCCCAGTTCGAGGCTGTAGCGCTTCAGCTGCTCGCCGCAGAGTGTGGCGATCCGGCGCCCGACCGCGCTGGACCCGGTGAACGCGATCTTGTCCACGCCCGGATGGCGCACCAGCGCCTCACCGACGTCGGTGCCCCCGGGCAGCACGGACACCACCCCGTCGGGCAGACCGAGCTGTTCGATCATCTCCGCCAACCACAAAGCGTCCAAGGGCGTTTCGGGCGCGGGTTTGACGATGACCGTGCAGCCGGCGATCAGGGCCGGGATGAGCTTGGGCATGATCAGGAATTGCGGCACGTTCCACGGCACGATCGCGCCGACCACGCCGACGGGAGCTCTGTTCAGGTGCACCTCGCCGAGCACGCCCTGGCGGCGTTCGGTCCACGGGAAGTCGCGCGCGGCGGCCAGCGAGAGGTGGATCAGCGATGCGGCGGCCGCCCCTTGGCCGAGCCGGCTGAAACTGCGCGGCGACCCCATCTCGTCGGTGATCAGGTCGGCCATCCCGTCCATATGACCGGCGTAGATCGCGGCGAGCTGTTCGACCTTGGCCATCCGCTCGGCGTGCGTCATGCGCGGCCAGGGGCCGTGGTCGAAGGCGTGCCGCGCGGCGGCGACGGCGGCGTCCACGTCCTCGGGCCCGGCCGCCTGGACGTGGCCGACCGGTTCCTCGGAGTGCGGGGAGATCACCGCGAGCTGCTGCGGGTTGGCGGGTTTGCGCCACTGCCCGCCGATGAAGATCTCGTCGTAGGAGCGATGGCGGGAATTTTCTGTCATCGCGCACTTCCTCGAGGGTTGGGGCCGCGACCGTGACTGCGCTATTGACGCTAACATAGCTAAAAAAGCAGCGAGGCCTGACATGAGCAGCGATTGGCGCAGTTACCCGTTCCGGTTGGTGCCCGGCGATTCCCAGCTGGATTTCCCGGCGGCCGAAGGCGAACACCCGGACCAGGAATCCGACACCTGGTTCCTCGCCGGCCGGCTCGATGCGACCGGCAGTGACCGGTCGTTCGCCTTTTTGACCATCTTCAACAAGAACCGTCCCGGTGGGACGGTGGTTGCGGACTTCTACACCATGGCGCTGTTCGATCTGGACACCGGCGACTACGGCACCTATACGGACTACGACATGCCGCCGGCCAACATGGAGCCCGGGGCGCGGCGCAAGCTGGAGACGGCGTCGGGTCATCTCGACATCAGCTACCACGGCGACGCCGGCACCGCGTCGTGGATCACCTGCCGCGGCGCCGACGGGAACCTGCTGCCGTTCACCTACCGGGTCAGCCTGGTGGGCGTGGACCACTCCGGCCGGCCGATGCGGCTGGACCTCGCCGTGACCCCCACGCGCGCACCGACACCGGTGGGCGCATCGAAGTACAACGGGAAGATCGTCTGCTTCGGCCAGAGCGAGACGTACTCGTATTTCCAGACCGGAATGACGATGACCGGAACCCTGCGCTGGGGCGGCGTTGTCGAGCAGGTGTTCGGCAGCGGCGGGCACGTCGACCGGCAGTGGTTCCCGAAGTACGCCGGTGGCGGGGGATCGGGCGGCGACCCGCGCGCCAGGTCGCACGAGTGGCGCACCATCAGCTTCGACAACGGCGTGGATCTGAGCATCTGGCGCCAGTTCGACCGCACGAACGGCAATGCGCTGCAGCCGTTCACCGGAGTGACGACGAGCCATCCCGACCCGGCGATAGCACCCGAGTGCGCCGAGGACGTCGAGGTCACGATCAGCAGCTACGTACGCTGGCCGGAAGCGGTGCGGCCGCTGGTGCGCCCGGTGGCCCCGGCCCGATACATGCCGGACCGGCACCGGATCACCTGCGCCACATTGCGATTGGACATCGTGGGGGAGCCGATGGTGCCGGCCCCGGCGCACGGCCTGCCGATCGAATACATGGAGGGCCCCTACCGCTACCACGGAACGCTATGGGGAAAACCCGTGGCCGGATTTGCGTTCAACGAGCGCTCGCTGGCGCTGTACCGGGATTGGGAGCTGGTCGAGGTGCTGGCCACCACCGTCGCCAACGTCGAACCACCCGCCCCGGACCTGCAGACGGCGGTGGACAGGTTGGTGGAGTTGGTGGGGGCCGGCCGCCGCGGCGAAGCGGTCGAGCTGCTGACCGGGGTCACGCCCGTCGAAAACGCGGCACTGGCAACCCTTCTCGAGGACCTTATCGCGGTGCTTTCAGCGCCTGGGCCCAGCTGAGGTGGCGATGCTGTAGCCCGGGTTCGTTGCGCCCGAACAGCAGGTGATCGCGGACGCCCGATTCGAGATTGGTTTGCAGGCCCTCGACCAGTCGGTAGTCCTCGTCGCGCACCGTGGCGTGCGCGTAGTCGAAGACGGCCTGGGCGCCGGCGGCCACCGACTCGTCGGAGAGGTCCAACGGTGTCGAGTTCTGGTGCACGGTAACCGACCTGCCCGGGCGGTCGGCCGGATAGATCCGGAACAGCTCGCCGTTCGCGATGGTCACCGACAACACGATGTTGGGGAACAGCGCGTAGATGACGACCATGTTGTGCAACGGGTCCCAGCGCTCCTCCGGGACGCCGTCGAGTTCCTGAATCGTGTTGAGCGGGAAGATCAGCCGGTGGTGCAGGCCGTACGAGTCGAACACCGTGCAGTTGCTGCGGGCGATGGTGGCGAAGGTCTGCCGGTGCACCGTGGCGAAATGATAGTTCTCCGAGAACGTGTCGACCGCGAGCTTCCAGTTGATCGGGCAGTCGAGCACCTTCTCGCCCAGTGGGGACCACCGCCCGATGCCCCACGAATCGAGCTCGTCGGCCAGCGGTCCCAGGTGCGCGGCGACGTCCAGGTGCGCGCCGGGATCCATTGCGACCCAGAGGAATCCCGCATATTCGGTGGCCGGCAGCTCGGTCAAGCCATCGGACTCGATCGCCACGTCAGGAAAACCCTCGCGTCCCGGAAGCGCCACCAAGCGCCCATTGTTGTCGTACGTCCACGCGTGGTACGGGCAGGTGAACCGCTTCGCGGTGCCACAACCGGTCACCACCTGCGACTGGCGGTGCAGGCAGAGGTTGTCGAACGCCTTGACCGATCCGGCGGAGGTGCGGGTCAGCAGGATCGACCGTCCCAGCACCGTCTTGGTGCAGTACGCGCCCGGACCGGGCAGCTCCGAAACGTAGCCGACCAGTTGGGGACTCGCCATCAGCATCGCGCGCTCCCGGTCGTGGCGCTCGATCGACGTGTAGTCGGCCGCGTCAACCATGTGCACGCCGGGCGCGAGGTCGGTCGTCTTGTCGCGGGCCAGCTTCAGGGCACGCCGTGTCAGGTCGATGAGCTGGTCGCGATCCATACGCTCAGTACAGACCTTGCCACGGTTGTAAGGTCAAGCCGTGGTTGAGCAGTTGCTCATCGGCGACGTCGCGGCCCTGACCGGGATCGCGTCGGGCCGCATCCGCCACTACGAGAAGATCGGGTTGCTGCGCGCCGATTACCTCAGCAACGGCTATCGGGTCTTCGACGTCGACCAGGTGCTCGAGCTGTTGCGCATCGACCTGATGAGAAGCCTCGGGGTCGGCATCAACGACATTCAGCGGTTGCTCGACGGCGGCAACACCACCCTGGCCGAGTTGCTCGACGACCACCGCGCCCTGCTGGTGCGCGAGCGCGACCGGTTGGACCAGCTGATCGCCGCGATCGACGCGGCCACCGGCACCGCCGCTCCCGACGGTAACGAACGCCTGCTACGCCGGCTGGCGACGCGGCATCGCGACAGCATCGGCGTCATCGGCAGGCTCACCGCCCCGCTGTCCGCGCCCGTCACCGCGATGTACGCCGACCTGTTCGATGAGTGGGATTTGCCGGTTCCCCCGCTGTTCGGGCAGATGGCGCTGCCGCCGGCCGCCAGCACGCTGCTCGAGCGACTGGCCGAGACTCCGGGGCATCAGGTTCTGTTCGACAGATTGCGCGCACTCGCCGGCGATGTTGTCGCGTTGGGCGAAAGCGACTCTGCCGCAACGGAACTCGCGCGACGCTGGATCGATGAACAGCTGGCCGACCCGTTGCCCGACGACGTGGTCGGCGTGCTGCGCGGTGTTCAGCCGCTCTTGGGGCACGACCCGGTGATCGTCCAGGGATTCCGGGCCTGGGCCGGATCGATCAGCCCGGCGGCCGAGCGGTTCCTCGATGAGATCGTCCAGCAGACCGCCCGGCGCGGTCTCGAGACCGTCAGCGTCATCGTGCTGCCCGCCGATGCGGCAATGTGATGCAGATGTGACTGCTGTGGCGAGTGTGCTATTTGATACGTGTGTCGTACCCTGTGGCATGTGTCGGTCTCGCGCCGCGACGTGCTCAAATTCGCGGCCGCGAGCCCCGCTCTGCTAGGGCTGGGCGTCGCGGCCGCCTCGCTGCGCGCCGCGCCGGCCCAGGCTTCGCTCGGCACCTTGCTCGACTACGCCGCCGGCGTCATCCCGGCCAGCCAGATCAGGGCGGCCGGGGCGGTGGGATCCATCCGGTACGTCTCCGACCGCCGCCCGGGCGGCAACTGGATGCTCGGCAAGCCGATTCAGGTCGGCGAAGCCCGCGACCTGAGCAGCAACGGCCTCAAGATCGTCTCCTGCTACCAGTACGGCAAGGGCAGCACCGCCGACTGGCTGGGCGGGGCCGCCGCGGGGCTGCAACACGCGCAGCGCGGCATGCAGTTGCACGCCGCCGCCGGCGGTCCGGCGAACGCCCCGATCTACGCATCGATCGACGACGACCCGTCATACGACCAGTACAAGCAGCAGGTCGTTCCCTACCTGCGGTCGTGGGAGTCGGTGATCGGGCACCAGCGGACCGGCGTGTACGCCAACTCGAAAACCATCGACTGGGCGCTGCACGACGGCCTGGGTTCATACTTCTGGCAGCACAACTGGGGCTCACCCAAAGGTTTCACCCATCCGGCCGCGAGCCTGCACCAGGTCGAGATCGACAAGCGCAGCGTCGGCGGGGTCGGGGTGGACATCAACGAAATCCTCAAACCCGAATTCGGGCAGTGGGCCTAGGGGCCGCAACCGCCCAAATCCCAGCAAACACTCGTTCGCTCATCTTCGGGGGCGGCGGACCGGCGCCACGCGCCTGACGCGGCACCGGGGGCGGCCAAGCGACGCGAATCTTTTAACATAACGATTACATAACAATCATGCCTTGAACAGCGCAGTTGTGGCTACTCGACCGTAACCACCTGCATGCAGCAGGTTTGTTCACGGCGCCCGCGCGGCCGGTTCAACGCCGTGTTACCCAGGACACGGTTACCCGTGCGTAGAACTCGCCAGTAACCGATCGACATGCAAAAAGGGCACTGATCCTTATGACACTCTTAGTACAGCCGATGCGGTCCGCCGCCCCTCCCGCGCCATCGGGGCGGCCGCCGGCAACACACCGGCCAGCCGTCCTCCGGCTGTGATTCGACGGGGAATCGCGTTATGTAAGCAGGCCCATCCGTCGGGACCGGCCGAACGACCGAGATGTAAAGACGCAAGCAGGGGAGATACAGAAGGTGACGATCCACGAGCACGACCGGGTGTCCGCCGACCGCGACGGGACTGGCCCGCACAACACGGATGCTCTGGTCGACCGCCTGACGGCCGGCGAGTCCTACGCCATCGCCTTCGGTGGCCAGGGCAGCGCCTGGCTGGAGACCCTCGAGGAGCTGGTGTCCTCCGCGGGGATCGAATCCGACCTGGCGACCCTGGTCGGCGAGGTGGAACTCCTGCTCGAGCCGGTGGCCAAAGAGCTGGTCGTGGTGCGTCCGATCGGTTTCGAACCGCTGAACTGGGTCCGCGCTCTGGCGGCCGAGGATCCCGTCCCGTCGGACAAGCATCTGACGTCGGCGGCGGTGTCGATCCCCGGCGTGCTGCTCACCCAGATCGCGGCCGCGCGTGCCCTCGCCCGGCAGGGTATGGACTGGACCGCGACGCCGCCGGTGGCGGTCGTCGGGCACTCGCAGGGTGTGCTGGCCGTCGAGGCCTTCCGGGCCGCGGGGGCCCGCGACGTCGAACTGCTGGCCCTGGCGCAGCTCATCGGTGCGGCCGGGACGCTGGTGGCCCGCCGGCGCGGGATCTCCGTGCTGGGTGACCGGCCGCCGATGGTGTCGGTGACCAATGCCGACCCGGACCGCATTCGCCGGCTGCTCGACGAGTTCGCGCAGGACGTGCGCACCGTGCTGCCCCCGGTGCTGTCGATTCGCAACGGCCGGCGGTCGGTGGTCATCACCGGCACCCCGGAGCAGCTCTCGCGCTTCGAGCTGTACTGCCGGCAGATCTCCGAGAAGGAGGAGGCCGACCGCAAGAACAAGATCCGCGGCGGCGACGTCTTCGCGCCGGTCTTCGACCCGGTCCGGGTGGAGGTGGGCTTCCACACCCCGCGGCTGTCCGACGGCATCGACATCGTCGCCGGCTGGGCCGAGAAGGTCGGCCTCGATGTCGAGCTGGCCCGGAAGCTGACCGAGGCCATCCTGGTCGACGGCGTCGACTGGGTCGACGAGATCACGCGCGTTCACCAGGCCGGCGCGCGGTGGATCCTCGACCTCGGGCCCGGCGACATCCTGACCCGGCTGACTGCGCCGGTCATCCGCGGCCTCGGCATCGGCATCGTGCCCGCGGCGACCCGCGGCGGTCAGCGCAACCTGTTCACCGTCGGGGCCGTGCCCGAGGTCGCGCGCGCCTGGTCGACTTACGCCCCGACCGTGGTCTCGCTGCCCGACGGCCGTGTCAAGCTGTCCACGAAGTTCACCCGGCTGACCGGGCGGTCGCCGATCCTGCTCGCGGGCATGACACCGACCACCGTCGACGCCAAGATCGTCGCCGCCGCGGCCAACGCCGGGCACTGGGCCGAGCTGGCCGGCGGCGGGCAGGTGACCGAACAGATCTTCGCCGATCGCATCGAGGAGCTGTCGGGGTTGCTCGAGCCCGGACGCACCTATCAGTTCAATGCGCTGTTCCTCGACCCGTACCTGTGGAAGCTCCAGGTCGGCGGCAAGCGGCTGGTGCAGAAGGCGCGCCAGTCCGGCGCGGCGATCGACGGTCTGGTGATCAGCGCCGGCATCCCGGACCTCGAGGAGGCCGTCGAGCTGATCGGCGAGCTCAACGATGTCGGCATCAGCCACGTGGTGTTCAAGCCCGGCACGGTCGAGCAGATCCGCTCGGTCATCCGCATCGCGACCGAGGTGCCGACCAAGCCGGTGATCGTGCACATCGAGGGCGGCCGCGCCGGCGGCCACCACTCCTGGGAAGACCTCGACGACCTGCTGCTGGCGACCTACTCGGAACTGCGCTCGCGTCCCAACATCACCGTCTGCGTCGGCGGCGGCATCGGCACCCCCGAGCGGGCGGTCGAGTACCTGTCGGGGCGCTGGGCCGAGTCCTACGGCTTCCCGCTGATGCCGATCGACGGCATCTTGGTCGGCACCGCGGCGATGGCGACGCTGGAGGCCACCACCTCCCCGTCGGTCAAGCGGATTCTCGTCGACACCACCGGCACCGACCAGTGGATCAGCGCCGGAAAAGCCCAGGGCGGCATGGCTTCCAGCCGCAGCCAACTCGGGGCCGACATCCACGAGATCGACAACAGCGCCTCCCGTTGCGGCCGGTTGCTCGACGAGGTCGCCGGTGACGCCGAGGCGGTCGCCGAGCGGCGCGACGAGATCATCGCGGCGATGGCCAACACCGCCAAGCCGTATTTCGGCGACGTCGCGGAGATGACCTACCTGCAGTGGTTGCGGCGCTACGTCGAACTGACCATCGGCGAGGGCAATTCGACCGCCGACACCGCCGCACCGGGCAGCCCCTGGCTCGCCGACACGTGGCGCGACCGATTCCAGCAGATGCTGCAGCGGGCCGAAGCGCGCCTGCACGCAAAGGATTTCGGCCCCATCGAGACATTGTTTTCTGGTTCGACCGACTCCGACCTGCTGCAGAACCCCGACGAGGCGATCGCGACGCTGCTTGCGCACTATCCCGACGCGGAATCGGTGCAGCTGCATCCGGCAGATGTTCCGTTCTTCGTCACGCTGTGCAAGACGCTGGGCAAGCCGGTCAACTTCGTGCCCGTCATCGACAAGGACGTGCGGCGCTGGTGGCGCAGCGACTCGCTGTGGCAGGCCCACGACGCCCGCTACGACGCCGACCAGGTCTGCATCATCCCGGGCACGGCGGCCGTGGCCGGGATCACCCGGATGGACGAGCCCGTCGGCGAGCTGCTGGACCGCTTCGAGCAGGCCGCCATCGACGAGGTGCTGGCGTCCAACGGTCAGCCCCGGTCCGTCACCTCGCGCCGGCTGGGCCGCCCGGACGTGACCGGGCCGCTGGCCGTCGTACTGGACGCGCCGGACGTGCAGTGGGCCGGGCGCACGACCACCAACCCGGTGCATCGCATCGCCGACCCCGCTGACTGGCTGGTGCACGACGGGCCCCAAAGCCGCCGCGCCACACACTCTTCCACGGGCGCGCAGCTTTCCGTCGACGGCGAGCGCGTCGTCCTGAGCGTGCCGCTGTCGGGCACCTGGATCGACATCCCCTTCCAACTGCCCGCCAACACCGCCGACGGCGGCACCCCGGTGGTTTCCACCGAGGACGCCACGATCGCCATGCGCGCGGTCCTGGCGATCGCCGCGGGGGTCGACGGGCCGGACTTCCTGCCCGCGGTCACCGACGGGACGGCCACCGCGACGGTGGACTGGGACCCCGAGCGGGTCGCGGACCACACCGGCGTCACGGCCACGTTCGGCGAGCCGCTGGCGCCCAGCCTCACCACGGTGCCCGACGCGCTGGTCGGCCTCTGCTGGCCGGCGGTTTTCGCGGCGATCGGGTCGGCGGTCACCGACGCCGGCGTGCCGGTGGTAGAGGGCCTGCTGAGCCTGGTGCACCTGGACCACGCCGCCCACGTCGTTGGCAAGTTGCCGACGGTGCCGGCGCAATTCACCGTGACGGCAACGGCTGCGCGGGCCGTCGACACCGACATGGGCCGCGTGGTCGGAGTATCGGTGACGATCAAGTCGGCCGAGGGGGACCTGATTGCCGCGCTGACTGAGCGTTTCGCGATTCTCGGGCGCACCGGTACCGCCGAGCTGACCGATCCGGTCCGGGCCGGCGGAGCGGTGTCCGAGAACGCGACCGACACCCCGCGGCGCCGCCGCCGGGACGTCACGCTGGCCGCGCCGGTCGACATGCGCCCCTTCGCGGTGGTCTCCGGTGACCACAACCCCATCCACACCGATCGGGCGGCCGCGCTGCTGGCCGGCCTGGAATCGCCGATCGTGCACGGCATGTGGCTGTCGGCCGCCGCGCAGCACGCCGCGACCGCCACCGACGGTCAGGCCCGCCCGCCCGCGCGCCTGATCGGCTGGACCGCGCGATTCCTGGGCATGGTGCGTCCCGGCGACGAGGTCGACTTCCGGGTGGACCGCGTCGGAATCGACCGGGGCGCAGAGGTTTTGGAGGTGGCCGCGCGCGTCGGCTCGGATCTGGTCATGTCGGCGACCGCGCGGCTGGCCGCCCCGAAGACGGTCTACGCGTTCCCCGGCCAGGGCATCCAGCACAAGGGCATGGGAATGGAGGTCCGGGCCCGCTCCAAGGCCGCCCGCAAGGTGTGGGACGCCGCCGACAAGTTCACCCGTGACACGCTGGGCTTCTCGGTGCTGCACGTGGTGCGCGACAACCCGACCAGCATCATCGCCAGCGGTGTGCACTACAACCACCCCGAGGGCGTGCTCTACCTGACGCAGTTCACCCAGGTCGCTATGGCCACCGTGGCGGCCGCCCAGGTCGCCGAGATGCGCGAGCAGGGCGCCTTCGTCGAGGGCGCCATCGCCTGCGGCCACTCCGTCGGCGAGTACACCGCCCTGGCCTGCGTGACGGGCATCTATGAGCTGGAAGCCTTGCTGGAGATGGTGTTTCACCGCGGCTCGAAGATGCACGACATCGTGCCGCGCGACGAGCTCGGCCGCTCCAATTACCGATTGGCGGCGATCCGGCCCTCGCAGATCGACCTGCCCGACGACGAGGTTTCGGCTTTCGTCGCCGGAATCGCCGAGAGCACAGGTGAATTCCTCGAGATCGTGAACTTCAACCTCCGTGGGTCGCAGTATGCGATCGCCGGCACGGTGCGCGGTTTGGAGGCCCTGGAGGCCGAGGTCGAACGCCGCCGCGAGCTGACGGGTGGGCGGCGATCGTTCATCCTGGTGCCCGGCATCGACGTGCCGTTCCACTCGCGGGTGCTGCGCGTCGGCGTCGCCGAGTTCCGTCGTTCGCTGGAGCGGGTCATGCCGCGCGACGCGGACCCCGACCTCATCATCGGGCGCTACATCCCGAACCTGGTGCCGCGGCCGTTCACGCTCGACCGTGACTTCATCCAGGAGATAAGGGATCTGGTGCCGGCCGAGCCGCTCGACGAGATCCTGGCCGACTACGACACCTGGCGGCGCGAGCGGCCGGCCGAAATGGCGCGCACCGTGTTCATCGAGCTGCTGGCGTGGCAGTTCGCCAGCCCCGTGCGCTGGATCGAAACCCAGGACCTGCTGTTCATCGAGGAGGCCGCGGGCGGTCTGGGCGTCGAGCGGTTCGTCGAGATCGGTGTGAAGTCCGCACCGACCGTCGCCGGGCTGGCCACCAACACGCTGAAGCTGCCCGAATACGCGCACAGCACAGTGGAAGTGCTCAACGCCGAGCGCGACGCCGCCGTGCTGTTCGCCACCGACACCGACCCCGAGCCGGAGCCGGAGGAGGCGGCGGAGCCGGTCGCCGAGGCTGTCGCGACCGACGCCGCCGTGGAGCCCGCGCCCGCGCCGGTGCCGGCCGCGCCGTCCGGAGCCGCCCGCCCCGACGACATCGGGTTCGACGCCGCCGACGCCACCCTGGCGTTGATCGCGCTGTCGGCCAAGATGCGCATCGACCAGATCGAGGAACTCGACTCCATCGAGTCCATCACCGACGGCGCGTCCTCGCGGCGCAACCAGCTGCTGGTCGACCTGGGTTCGGAGCTGAATCTCGGCGCCATCGACGGTGCCGCCGAGGCCGACCTGGCCGGGCTGCGGGCACAGGTCACCAAGCTGGCGCGAACGTACAAGCCTTACGGCCCGGTGCTTTCCGACGCGATCAACGATCAGCTGCGGACGGTTCTGGGCCCCTCGGGCAAGCGTCCCGCCGCCATCGCGGAACGGGTCAAGAAGACCTGGGAGCTCGGCGACGGCTGGGCCAAGCACGTCACCGTCGAGGTGGCGCTGGGCACCCGCGAGGGCACCAGCGTTCGCGGCGGCGCGATGGGCCACCTGCACGAGGGCGCGCTGGCCGACGCCGCCTCCGTCGACAAGGTGATCGATGCCGCGGTCGCCTCGGTCGCTGCACGGCGCGGCGTCTCGGTGGCGCTGCCGTCGGCCGGCGGCGCGGGCGGTGGCGCGACCATCGACGCGGCGGCGCTGAGCGAATTCACCGACCAGATCACCGGTCGCGACGGCGTGCTGGCCTCGGCCGCCCGCCTGGTGCTGGGCCAGCTGGGCCTCGACGATCCGGTGAGCGTGTCACCGGCTGCCACCGACGCCGAGCTCATCGACCTGGTCACCGCCGAATTGGGCGCGGACTGGCCGCGTTTGGTGGCGCCGGTGTTCGACTCGAAGAAGGCCGTCGTGTTCGACGATCGCTGGGCCAGCGCCCGCGAGGACCTGGTCAGGCTGTGGCTGGCCGACGAGGGCGACATCGATGCCGACTGGGTGCGGCTCTCCGAGCGATTCGAGGGTGCCGGGCACGTCGTCGCGACCCAGGCCACCTGGTGGCAGGGCAAGTCGCTGGCCGCCGGGCGTCAGATCCACGCGTCGCTGTACGGCCGGATCGCTGCCGGCGCGGAGAACCCGAACCCGGGCCCCTACAGCGGCGAAACCGCCGTGGTGACAGGGGCTTCCAAGGGTTCGATCGCCGCGTCGGTGGTTGCGCGACTGCTCGACGGCGGCGCCACCGTCATCGCAACGACGTCGAAGCTCGACGACGAACGGCTGGCGTTCTACCGCGGGCTGTACCGCGACCACGCCCGCTACGGCGCCGCGCTGTGGGTGGTGGCGGCCAACATGGCGTCCTATTCCGACATCGACGCACTGGTCGAATGGGTCGGCACCGAGCAAACCGAAAGCCTTGGGCCGCAGTCCATTCACATCAAGGACGCGCAGACGCCGACGCTGCTGTTCCCGTTCGCGGCGCCGCGCGTGGTCGGGGACATGTCGGAGGCGGGTTCGCGCTCCGAGATGGAGATGAAGGTGCTGCTGTGGGCCGTGCAGCGACTGATCGGCGGGCTGTCGAAGATCGGCGCCGAGCGCGACATCGCGTCGCGGCTGCACGTGGTGCTGCCCGGTTCGCCCAACCGCGGAATGTTCGGCGGCGACGGCGCTTACGGGGAAGCCAAGTCGGCACTCGACGCGCTGGTGAGCCGCTGGCACGCCGAATCGTCGTGGGCGGCCCGAGTCAGCCTGGCGCACGCGCTGATCGGCTGGACCCGCGGCACAGGGTTGATGGGCCACAACGACGCCATCGTCGACGCCGTCGAGGAGGCGGGCGTCACCACCTACTCCACCGACGAGATGGCCGCGATGCTGCTCGCCCTGTGCGACGTGGAGTCCAAGGTGGCCGCGGCGAGCAAGCCGATCGAGGCCGACCTGACCGGCGGGCTGGGCGACGCCCAGCTGGACATGGCCGAGTTGGCCGCCAAGGCGCGCGAGGAGATGTCGGTCGAAGCGGCCGCCGAGGACGACGGCCCGGCCGAGGGCACCATCGCCGCGCTGCCGTCGCCGCCGCGGGGATTCACCCCGGCGCCCCCGCCGGAGTGGGACGACCTCGACGTCGACCCCGCCGATTTGGTGGTGATCGTCGGCGGCGCCGAGCTCGGCCCGTACGGTTCGTCGCGCACCCGATTCGAGATGGAGGTCGACAACGAGCTGTCGGCGGCCGGCGTGCTGGAGCTGGCGTGGACCACCGGGCTGATCCGCTGGGAGGACGATCCCCAACCCGGTTGGTACGACACCGCATCCGGCGAGCTGGTCGACGAGGCGGAACTGGTCGAGCGCTACCACGACACCGTGGTGGAGCGCTGCGGCATCCGTGAGTTCGTCGACGACGGCGCGATCGACCCGGATCACGCGTCGCCGCTGCTGGTGTCGGTGTTCCTGGAGAAGGACTTCGCGTTCGTGGTCTCGTCGGAGGCCGACGCGCGCGCCTTCGCCGAGTTCGATCCGGAGCACACGATCATCAGGACGGTGCCCGACTCGAGTGACTGGCAGGTCATCCGCAAGGCCGGCACCGAGATCCGGGTGCCGCGCAAGACCAAGCTGTCGCGGGTCGTCGGCGGCCAGGTGCCGACCGGGTTCGACCCGACGGTGTGGGGCATCGGTCCCGACATGGCGAGTTCCATTGACCGCCTTGCGGTCTGGAACATCGTCGCGACCGTCGACGCGTTCCTGTCCGCCGGCTTCAGCCCGGCCGAGGTGATGCGCTACGTCCACCCCAGCATGGTGGCCAACACGATGGGCACCGGCATGGGCGGTGGCACGTCGATGCAGACGATGTACCACGGAAACCTGTTGGGCCGTAACAAGCCGAACGACATCTTCCAGGAGGTCCTGCCGAATATCGTTGCCGCGCATGTGGTCCAGTCCTACATCGGCAGCTACGGCGCCATGATCCACCCGGTCGCCGCGTGCGCGACCGCGGCGGTGTCGGTCGAGGAGGGCGTCGACAAAATCCGGCTCGGCAAGGCCGAAATGGTGGTCGCCGGCGGCATCGACGACCTCACGCTGGAGGGCATCATCGGCTTCGGTGACATGGCGGCCACCGCCGACACCGGCATGATGCGCGGCCGGGGCATTCACGACTCGAAGTTCTCGCGACCCAACGACCGTCGCCGGCTCGGCTTCGTCGAGGCTCAGGGCGGCGGCACCATCCTGCTGGCGCGCGGCGACCTGGCGCTGAAGATGGGGCTGCCGGTGCTGGCGGTGGTGGCCTTCGCGCAGTCCTTCGGCGACGGCGTGCACACCTCGATCCCGGCCCCGGGCCTCGGGGCGCTGGGCGCGGGCCGCGGCGGCAAGGAGTCGCCGTTGGCGCGGGCGCTGGCCAAGCTCGGCGTGGGCGCCGACGACGTCGCGGTGATCTCCAAGCACGACACGTCGACGCTGGCCAACGATCCCAACGAGACCGAGCTGCACGAGCGGCTGGCGGACTCGCTGGGCCGCTCCGAGGGCGCGCCGCTGTTCGTGGTGTCGCAGAAGAGCCTCACCGGTCACGCCAAGGGCGGCGCGGCGGTCTTCCAGATGATGGGGCTGTGCCAGATGTTGCGCGACGGGGTGATCCCGCCCAACCGCAGCCTGGACTGCGTCGACGACGAACTGTCCGGCTCCGCCCACTTCGTGTGGGTGCGTGACACGCTGCGGCTCGGCGAGAAGTTCCCGCTGAAGGCGGGGATGCTGACCAGCCTCGGGTTCGGCCACGTGTCCGGCCTGGTGGCGCTGGTGCACCCGCAGGCGTTCATCGCCGCGCTGGACGCGGATCAGCGCGCCGATTACCAGCGGCGCGCGGATGCCCGGCTGCTCGCCGGGCAGCGCCGGCTGGTCTCGGCCATGGCCGGCGGCCCGCCGATGTACCAGCGGCCGCCGGGCCGTCGCTTCGACCACGACGCGCCGGAGAAGCGCCAGGAGGCGGCGATGCTGCTGAATCCGGCCGCCCGGCTCGGCGAAGACGAGGCTTTTGTCGTATGACGTCGCCGATCCGATAACCTGGCCAGCCATGGGCATTGTCGGAGTGGGGATCGATCTCGTCTCCATTCCTGATTTCGCCGAGCAGGTCGACCAGCCGGGCACCGTCTTCTCCGAGACGTTCACGCCGGGCGAGCGGCGCGACGCCTCGGACAAGAGCTCGTCGGCCGCGCGTCACCTGGCCGCCCGCTGGGCTGCGAAGGAGGCGGTGATCAAGGCGTGGTCGGGCTCCCGGTTCGCCCAGCGGCCCATGCTGCCGGAGGACATCCACCGCGACATCGAGGTGGTCACCGACATGTGGGGCAGGCCGCGGGTGCGGTTGACCGGTGACATCGCCAAGCACCTGGCCGACGTGACGATCCACGTGTCGCTGACGCACGAAGGGGATACCGCGGCCGCGGTCGCCATCTTGGAGACTCCTTGAGCGCGAGCAGACACAAAAGCGCCGCGACACGCCGGGAAGCAGGGGCTTTTGTGTCTGCTCGCGAGATAACGGAGCGCGTGCGCGACGTGTTGCCGTCGGTGCGCCGCGATCTCGAGGACCTGGTGCGCATCGAATCGGTCTGGGCCGACCCGGGCCGGCGCGACGAGGTGCACCGCAGCGCGCGGGCGGTGGCGGACCTGTTGTCGCAGGCGGGTTTTGGGGACGTGCGCATCGTCAGCGAGGGCGGCGCGCCGGCCGTCATCGCGCGGCATCCGGCGCCGCCCGGGGCGCCGACCGTGCTGCTGTACGCGCATCACGACGTGCAGCCCGAGGGCGACCCCGGCCAGTGGGCGTCGCCGCCCTTCGAGCCCACCGAACGCGGCGGGCGGCTCTACGGCCGCGGCAGCGCCGACGACAAGGCCGGCATCGCAACGCATTTGGCGGCGTTCCGGGCGCACGGCGGCCGGCCGCCGGTGGGCGTGACGGTCTTCGTCGAGGGCGAGGAGGAATCCGGCTCGCCGTCGCTGGGCCGGTTGCTCGCCGCCCACCGGGACGCGCTGGCCGCCGACGTGATCGTCATCGCCGACTCCGACAACTGGAGCACCGACGCCCCGGCGCTGACCGTGTCGCTGCGCGGGCTGGCCGACTGCGTCGTCGAGGTCGCCACCCTCGACCACGGGCTGCACTCCGGCCTGTGGGGTGGCGTGATTCCCGACGCGCTCAGCGCGCTGGTGCGGCTGCTGGCCAGCCTGCACGACGACGACGGCAACGTGGCGGTGGAAGGCCTGCACGAAACCGACGTCGCCGCACTGAATTTCCCGGACTTTCCGGCCGAGCGGGTTCGCGCCGACTCGGGCCTGTTGGACGGCGTGTCCGAGATCGGCTCGGGCCCGGCGCCGCAACGGCTCTGGGCCAAACCGGCGATCACCGTGATCGGCATCGACACCACTCCCGTCGACGCCGCGTCCAACACCCTGATCCCGCGGGCGCGGGCCAAGGTCAGCATGCGCGTGGCGCCCGGCGGCGACGCGGCGGCGCATCTGGACGCACTGACCGCGCACCTTCAGCGGCACGCGCCCTGGGGCGCGCGGGTCACCGTGACCCGTGGAGAAATCGGCCAGCCCTATGCCATCGAGCCCACCGGCAAGGTCTACGACGCCGCGCGGGCCGCGTTCCGCGAGGCGTGGGGCGCCGAGCCGATCGACATGGGGATGGGTGGCTCCATCCCCTTCATCGCCGAGTTCGCCGCCGCGTTCCCGCAGGCCAAGATCCTGGTCACCGGCGTCGAAGATCCCGCGACGCAGGCGCACAGCATCAACGAGAGCCTGCATCTGGGCGTGCTGGAGCGCGCGGCGGTCGCCGAGGCGCTGCTGCTGGCGGGCCTGAGTTAGAGCAGCGCAGCCGTGGCCGGTGACCACGAGTTTTGTTTCTGCTGAGCGCTTTCCGCGGCGCGCCTTCAGATACCGAGTTCCTGTTTGATCTGCGGCCAATAGCCAAACGCGTCCGGAGTGATGAAGGCCCAGTCGTGTGTTTCGCCGGCGGCCAGTACGAAACTGATCGGAGCCCCTTGGGCGGCGGCTTCTTGCTGCAGGACCCACACGTCGGGTGCGGTGATGTCCTGGGTGCCCGCGTAGACCGTGGTGGGCGGGAGCCCGTTGAGCGGCCCGTTCAGCGGGCTCACCTCATAGTTGTTGGCGGGCAGATTGCCCGCCCACTGCTTGGCGATCTGTTGAATGGTCGAGACGGGGGGCAGCCAGGAACCCCGGATCGACCCGATGCTCGGATTGCTCCAGGACAGGTCTACCGGGGGAGACAGCAACACCATCGATGCCGGCACCGTCTCGTTGTTGACCACCAGGTACTCGACAGACGCGAGCGCGATGTTTGCTCCCGCCGAGTCCCCGAGCACGCTGACGTGGGACGCGCCGTGGGCGGCGATTTCCGAGGAGATCAGGCCCGCCATCTTGGGCACCACCACACCGGCGGTGCCGCCCTGCTGCACCAACGGGTAGATCGGCACTTCGATGGTCGCGCCGGTCTGGTGGGCCATCGCCGTGTAGGCGAGCCAGTGGAAGATCAAGGGCGGAAAGATACCCGCACCGCCGTGAATGGCCACCACGTAGTTGCCGTCTGGATGGGCCGGGGTGATCTGCACGACGCTCATGCCGTCATACGTGGTGTGCTGGACGGTTTCACCGAGCAGCAGCGTCAACAGCTTCGGTGGGGAATTGCCAACCAACAGCGATAGTGGCGGGGCGTTGCTGGCAAGCAGCGCGAGAAGGGGCGAATTCGGCATCACAAACTGGCTGTCGATCACGGGCAGGTTCATGAAAGCCCCCACCGCCCGCAATATCACCGCGTCTTCCAACCTGGTCAGCGGCGACGGTGTGCCGGTGAAGGTCCCTGGCTGCGTTGCCGGGAATGGCGGTTCAGCCGGCGTCCCGAAAATACCGGTGACCAGCGTGTTTCTCGCCAGCTGAATTTCCTGCTGAACGAGGACGAAGGTGTTTCCGAGGGCGGGCGCGTTGAGCAGGGCCTGGATCTCCTGTTCGAGGGTCTGCGCGGGGCCGGCCGCCAGCGTTACCACGCCGGCGGCCTCGGCGCCGGCGTAGGAGCCCGCAGTCGCCTGCACCGCCCGCACAAACTGGTCGTGAAACGCCGCCGCCTGCGCACCCAGTGCCTGAAACTGCCGGCCGTGGGCGGAGAACACCGCCGCAATGGCCGCCGACACCTCATCCTCGGCCGCGGCCAGCACCCCCGTAGTCTGGGCCGCCGCCGCCGCGTGCGCTGCGCTGAGCGCCGAGCCTATTGTCGCCAAATCCGTTGCGGCCGAAGTCATTATCTCCGGCGCCGCGATGACGTACGACATGTCGGTCCACCTTCGAGCCAGCCCCTGGTTGTCGCTAGCCCCGGCGGTCCTCCACCCGTCAGAACAGGATGCTCAATTGTCCCGCGGTGCTGCGATGCGGCATAGAGTAAACGGCTACTCGATTTCCTCGCGCCGGCGCGGCGGTGGCCGTAACTCGACTAGAGCGAAAGGTCGCGCCGAAGTTTGGCGACGTGGCCGGTGGCCTTGACGTTGTACTGCGCGACGGCGATTTTGCCCTTCTCGTCGACCAGGCATGTCGAGCGAATCACGCCGGTGACGGTCTTGCCGTACATCTGTTTTTCGCCGTACGCGCCCCAGGCCGTCAGCACTTTGCGGTCGGGATCCGACAGCAGCGGAAACGTCAACTTTTCGGCATCCCGGAACTTGGCGAGCTTCTCCGGCTTGTCCGGCGAGATGCCCACCACGTCCACGCCGGCGTCGTTGAGGTCACGGAGGTTGTCGCGAAAGTCGCAGGCCTCCTTGGTGCATCCGGGGGTGGAGGCGGCGGGATAGAAGTACACGATGACGCGGCGTCCCTTGAAGTCGGCCAGTGACACCTTGTTGCCATCGGCGTCCGGCAGGCTGAACGAAGGCGCCTTGTCGCCAGGGGCGAGTCGCGTGGTCTCGGTCAACGTAAGTCCCTTCTGTTCACCGCGGCGTCGGGGTTGTCCCCGGCTGATCTAGGGTAGTTCCGGCAGGTGCACTAGCCGGAAATGGGTGACTTGGAGGACAGACACGTGGCGGACCGGGACCCCGAGGCCATCAAGCGGGACATCGATGTGGCCCGCGACCAGCTGGCGGCCACCGTCGATTCACTCGCCGAGCGGGCCAACCCTCGCCGCCTCGCCGACGACCTCAAGGCGCGGGCGGTGGAATTCGTGAAGAAGCCGGTGGTGATCGCCTCGCTGGTCGGCATCTCCTCGGTCGTCGTGATCGTGGCGGTGCGCAGGATCAGGGACCGCTGAGGTCGGGATATCCCGCTCCCAGTGCAGCAAGTAGCGGGTGTTGATTATCGCGCCGCTTTGGCGGCTTCGCGCCGAGCCTTCTCTTTCACGTGGGCCGAGCAGCAATGTCCCAGATCGCAATGGAACCGGTCACTGCATTCATGCGAACAATAAACTGATGCGGCCGGAAGCCAATCCGGGTCGGACAAGTCACGCCGTCGGTCGTTGGGATCGAAAGTATGGCCGCAATGTACGCAGGTCTTGACCTTGGTCTTGGTAGCCATGTCGGTCAGCGTACGCGCCGAGGCCCTGAATCTGTGCTGGTTTCAGACCCGCGGCGAACAACCGGCGTCCGTGCAAACCGGCTGCCCCTAGCGAATCCTTTCTGAAACCAAATCAGCCTGGTTCGATCCTCGCTGTCGCCGCGGTTCGACACGACCGCGCGGCCATCTCGATGACACCGACGGCCATGAGGTCGACACACAGCAAGACCAGTGCCGTGCAGCGAAATCGATTGTGGCGCGGCATGATTCAATGCCGCCGACTCAAACGACCGTCCCCGAGAGCTTTCCGCCTCACCGCACGATCGTGTGTGTCCCTTGTAGAGCGTCGCCATGTGCTGTCTGTGCGGGACAAGTGGCGTGGTGGCGCGCCGATCCGTGGTGACGGCGCACCGCGCAGGAATTAACGCGGCAGGCATCGCGTTGGCTAGCGGTGGCGCGGGCGACGAGATGCCTAAATAATTAGCCCGTCGCGCATTCCTATCGGGGGGGACGGTGTTGACGCTTCTCAAGCGGGCATGGGTTGGGCTGGTCGTCGTCGTGGCGGTGGTCATCGGCGGCGTCGCGGTGGACCGCCTCAGCGGCGTCTTTCCCGGACCCGGCCTACCCAAGCCCGACCCGCGCGATGCGACCCCGCCCTACGCGGCCAAGACCGCGGTCTACGAAATCCTGGGACCACCCGGGACAACCGGCGTCGTCAACTGGATGGATGCCGACGCCCAACCGCAGCAGGCGAACTTCACCACGTTGCCGTGGTCGCAGACGATCGTTGCGGAAATGCCCGGCATCTTCGCCTACGTGGTCGCCCAGGGCGACAGTCCCTCCATCGGCTGCCGGATCACCGTCGACGGCAAATTGGTCGATCACCAACAGGTCAACACGCGTGATGCGCAGGTTTCCTGCTTGGACAAATCCGCGTGACCGTCGACACGAGCGACACGAGCGACACGGACCAAATACCCGTCGCGCAGCGCGCCGAAGTCGAGCACAAACCGCGGCTGGCCCGCACCATCCGGCTCCTGGCGCTGCCGATCGTGGTGATCTGGCTGCTGATCGCGGTCGGCGTCAACGTCTTCGTCCCGCAGTTGGAGAAGGTCGCCGAGGATGTCTCCGTGCCACTCTCGCCATCCGACGCGCCGTCGGTGACCGGGATGAAGCACATCGGGGAGAAATTCAAGGAGTACGACTCCGACAACCTCGTCCTGGTGACCTTGGTCGGCGACAAGCCTCTCGGCCAAGACGCCCACCGGTATTACGACGATCTGGTCAAGAAGCTGAAGCAGGACACCGAACATGTCGAGCATGCGCTCGACTTCTGGGGGCAGCGGTTCACCGCCTCGGGTGTCGAGAGCTATGACCACAAGTCCGCCTACGTCCAGGTCAACCTGCGCGGTGACCAGGGCGGCGCCGTCGGCGACAAGTCGGTTGACTCGGTTCGCAAGATCGTCGGGGACTCCAAGCCGCCGCCGGGGGTGAAGGCCTACGTCGCGGGTCAGGGAGCCCTGACCGACGACACGATCGTCGTGGGCAACGCGAGCCTGTTCAAGATGACGATCATCACCATCGTGATCATCGCGGTGATGCTGATGTTCGTCTATCGGTCCGTCGGCACCGTGCTGCTAACGATGGTGATTCTGTTCGTCGGACTGGCCACCGGCCGAGGCGTGGTGGCGCTGCTGGGCGACACCGGCATCATGGGGCTGTCGACCTTTGCCGTCAACCTGCTGACGGCACTGGCCATTGCCGCGGGTACCGACTACGCGATCTTCATGGTCGGCCGCTACCAGGAGGCCCGCGAGCGGGGACTGGACCGTGAAGCCGCCTACTACGACACCTTCGCCGGGGTCAGCAAGGTGGTGCTGGGTTCGGGTTTGACGATCGTCGGGGCGCTGGCATGCCTGCATTTCACGCGGCTGCCCTACTTCAGTTCGCTGGCGTTTCCGTGCGCGATCGGTCTGCTGGTGGTGGTGGCCGCCGGGGTGACCCTGACGCCGGCCCTGATCGTGGTCGCGAGCGGCTTCGGATTATTCGATCCGAAGCGGAAGTTCAACTACACCCGGTGGCGCCGCCTGGCGACGGCCATCGTGCGGTGGCCGGCACCCATCCTCGCCAGCTCCGTCATCCTGGCGATCGTCGGCGCCATTGGGCTGATGGGCTTCAACCCGCGCTACAACGACTTGTACTACCTGCCCAAGAGCGCCTCGTCGGTCCAGGCGTACGACGCGGCCGATCAACACTTCACCCAGGCGCGGCTGAACCCGGACATCCTGATGATCGAATCGGACCACGATCTGCGCAACCCCACCGACATGCTGGTGCTGGACAAGATCGCCGGAGCCATTTTCCGGGTGCCCGGCATCGAACGGGTGCAGAGCATCACCAGGCCCCTCGGGCCACCGATCCAAGATGGGTCCGTGCCGTTCCAGCTCAGTGTGCAAACCGCGCCGATCCGCGACAACCTCGACTACCTGAAGGCCCGCGTCGGCGACATCAAGAAAATCACGGGCTTCCTCGACACCCAGATCGCCCTGTTGGAGCGCCAGTACGCGGTGACCCAGAAGCTCGCGGACGCCGCGGACGACAGCTCGAAAACCACGGCGGAGACGGCGGCCATCACGGACGAGATCCGGGACCACATAGCGGATTTCGACGACTTCTGGAGACCGATCCGCAGCTACTTCTACTGGGAGCGGCACTGCTACGACATTCCGATCTGCTGGTCGTTACGAAGCCTGTTCGACGCCCTCGACGGGTTCGATCAACTGGCCGAAAAGTTTCACGCCCTGACCGGCGACCTGAACCACACGGCTGCGGCCACACGCGAGTTGCTGGCCATCATTCCGGAGAACATCGCCGTCACGAAGTCGATCCGCGATACGACCCTGACCATTTACAGCACATTCGACAGCCTCATCGATCAATTCGACCGGCTGACCGATACGAACGCCGTGATGGGCAAGTCGTTCAACGACTCTCAGATCGAGAGCCTGTTCTACCTGCCGCCCGAGATCTTCGGTAACCCGGACTTCCAGCTTGGCTTGCGTTTGATGGTGTCACCGGACGGCAAGGCCGCTCGCTTCATCATCACTCACGCGGTGGATCCGGCGACGACGCAAGGAATCTCGTCCGTCGACAAGGAACGCCAAGCGGCCAAGGAGGCGCTGAAACTCACCTCGCTGCAGAACGCCGACATCTATCTCGGCGGTACGGCCGCGACGTTCAACGACATCGCCAACGGCGCGAAGTTCGACCTGATGATCGCCGGGGTGGCCTCGATCGTGCTGATCTTCATCATCATGGTGCTCGTCACCCGCGCCTTGGTCGCCGCGGGCGTGATCGTCGGCACGATCGTGATGTCGCTGGGGGCCGCGTTCGGGTTCTCGACACTGATCTGGCAGCACCTTCTTCATTTCCAGTTGCACTGGGTGGCAACCGAATTCGCGCTGATCGTGCTGTTGGCCGTGGGTTCGGACTACAACTTGATGCTGGTGTCGCGAATCGAGGAGGAGATCGGGGCGGGCCTGAAAACGGGATTGATCCGCGGCATGGGTCTCACCGGCCCGGTGGTGACCGCCGCCGGTCTGGTGTTCGCGGTCACCATGGCCACGATGATCACCAGCGATCTCCGGGCGATCGGCCAGTTCGGCACGACGATCGGGCTCGGCCTGATGTTCGACACGTTCGTCGTGCGATCGCTCATCACGCCGTCGATCATGACGGTGATGGGACGCTGGTTCTGGTGGCCGAAGCGGGTGCGGGTCCGCCCGGCCAGCCAGATGCTTCGGTCCGTCGGGCCGCGCCCGCTGGTTCGTGCGCTGCTGTACCAGCCGCGGCACGCGGTGCCGCCGGGTCCGCAAACCTAGCATCCGGCACAGGACCCGCCGAGATGCGCCTGTTCAAGTGCGCCGTCAGGGTTTCGAACCCCGGACCCGCTGATTAAGAGTCAGCTGCTCTACCAACTGAGCTAACGGCGCCGTGTACGGCCGAGACCGCGTAGGCGACAATAACAGGCGTCCTGCCGCCAAGCGAAATCCCGATGTCGTCCAGGATACCCGTCGAGCGGCGGGTGGACGGCCCCTACCCGGGTGGCGCGGGAAAGGTCTTGTTCGCCAAGAACTGTCAAAAAAGCGTCCCGCAATAAGGGGCGCGCTCGACGCTGAACGCGGCATCGAGGTCCCGCAGCGCACCGGGACGCAGCTCGGTGATGCGGTCGGCTCGCGCCAGTTGGGACACGCGGTGCGCGCCCATATAGATCGTCGCCAATTCGGCCAGACCGATCTCGATGTCCGCGGGCCCGTCATGCGGCGTGCATTTACCCGTGCCGTCGCGGGTCTGGAGCAGGAATCGCCCTCCCGCGAGGTTGAGCGGGTCTGTGACGTCCAGCACGACGTCGGTGTCGGCGGAGTAAACCCGTGCGCCAAGGACTTCGGGCACATCGTTGATCCGCACCCACAGAAAATCGCTCACGCCGGCGGTCTGCGCGGCGCGCTGGTCGCGCAGCTTGAGGGGCAGCGCGTCGTCGACCGGCACGTCGATCTCGATGTTGTCGAACATCTCCAGCGCCAGCAGACTCTGCAGCAGCTCGCTGTGGGCCTCGCCCGTGATCGAGAAGAAGTCCTCGACGATCACCGAGCCGAATGGCGGCCGAAAGGCGTGTTTGCCCGCGCCGATGACGCGGTAGGCCAGAAAGCCGTCCGGATGGACGGTGAAGTTCAGGGCGGATCCATTGCCGCGCTGCGTGGGCCTGTCCTCCAAAAAGTCGGCCCACCATGCGTCGTCGCGTTCCACCGCGCCAGCGGTCACCGCGCACCACCGGTCGTAGATTTCGGGCAGGAGGCGTCGCGCCTCCTCGGCGTTGACCTCGCGCGCCCGGCTTCCGCTCGGAGCGGCGCGCAGCTTCGCGAAGCGGCGGTCGATGGAGTAGGAGCGGGTGTAGCTCGCCACACCGGCGCCAAATCCGTCGTACATCGCGGTCTGGGTCGGCACGCCACAGACGACCGGGTAGCCCCGCTCCAGCAGCTTTCCCAGCCCTTGGGCGCTGAGCTGTGCCCAGATGCCCGTTCCCTGGTGGGTCGATGCGACGGCGATCATCGTCAGCCACGCGGCGCGCAGGCTGCCGCCACCGGGCACGGTGAGCCGCGCGCGGTAGATGATGGACGTCCCCACCAGGATCGGATTCTCCGGGTCGGACACATCCTCGGCGACGAGGATGTCCTCGAGTTCGACGCGGCGTTTCCAGGCTTCCACGGCGCGCGGGTCCACCGGATCCCCGAACGTGCGGGCCTGGTTCTCATAGACCGCCTGCCAGTCATCTTCGGTTGGATGTCTGATCGTGATGGCGTCGTCCCTCGTGTTCATCGCTCATCCAATCTGCTTGTAGCCCAGCCGAACCGGCGCTCCCCCCACCGAATCCGCTTACCGGGGATCGCTCGCGTCCGATACCCGGGTGGTTGGCCGCCAAACCCCGAGTCGCGCCGCGGCGGGTCAGACCGGCCCTGTCTGGGTATAGCGATACCCCATGCTGCAAGGAATCACTCGGCTTGCCATCGCCGCGCCGCGCCGCATCATCGCGGTCACGGTCCTGCTCCTGCTGGGGGCGGCAGTCTTCGGCATCCCGGTGGTCAACAAGCTGTCGGGCGGCGGATTTCAGGACCCGACGTCGGAGTCCGCGCGGGCGACCGCCGTGCTCAGGGACCGATTCAACCAAACCGACCAGCAGATGGTGATCGCGGTGACGGACCCCACCGGCGCCCGCAGCGATCGTGCGCGCCAGGTCGCCAGCGACATCGTCGACCATCTGAAACGGTCGCCGTGGGTCTTGAACGTGTCCTCGGCGTGGACGGACGCGCCGCGGGTCGCCGCCCAGCTGATCAGCAAGGACCACACGTCCGGGCTGATCGTGGCCGGCCTGAGGGGCGGGGAGAACGACGCCCAGAATTACGCCGGCACGCTCACCCGCGAACTGGTGCACGACCGCGCCGGCGTCACCGTGCGCGCGGGCGGCATGGCCGTTGCGTATGCCCAGATCAACGACCAGAACGCGCGCGACTTGATGCTGATGGAGTCCATCGCGATTCCGCTGAGCTTCGCGGTGCTGGTGTGGGTGCTGGGCGGTGTGGTGGCGGCGGCGCTCCCGGTCGGCATGGGCGCCCTCGTCATCGTCTGCACCATGTCGGTGTTGCGGCTGATCAGTTTCGCCACCGACGTCTCGACGTACGCCCTGGACCTGAGCATCGCGATGGGCCTGGCCCTGGCGATCGACTACAACCTGCTGATCATCAGCCGCTACCGCGAGGAGCTGGCACGGGCCGCCGACGGGGAGCAGGAGCTGTTGCGGGCCATGGCTCGAGAACGGGCGCTGCTCCGGACCATGGCCACCGCCGGCCGCACCGTGCTGTTCTCGGCGACCACCGTGGGGTTGTCGATGGCGGTGATGGCGCTGTTCCCGATGTACTTCCTGAAGTCGTCCGCCTACACCATCGTTGCCGCCGCGGTCATCGTCGCGCTCGCCTCCGTCGTGGTGACCCCGGCGGCGATTGCGCTGCTGGGTCCCCGGCTGGACGTACTGGACGTGCGCCGGTGGTTCGCTCGCCGGGTGCCGCCCCGGGCGCCGTCGTGGCGCGACCACGCGCACAAGCCGGTCTACTCGCTGTTCTGGTACCGATCGACCAAGTTCGTCCTGCGCCACGCCCTGCCGGTCGGGCTCAGTGTCGTCGCGCTGCTGCTGTTGCTGGGCGTCCCGTTCCTCGGGGTGAAGTGGGGCTTTCCGGACGAGCGCGTACTGCCCCCGTCCGCGTCGGCGCGCCAGGTCGCCGACATGCTGGACAACGATTTCGGCAACGGGTTCGGGACCTCGGTGTCCGTCGTCGTCCCCGACGCCCGGGGCGTGACCCCCGCCGACCTGGAGCGCTACGCCGCGGACCTGTCCCGGGTGCCCGACGTCTCCGCGGTCACCGCGCCGACCGGGACATTCGTCGGCGGATCCCCGGCGGGACCGCCCGCCGCGGCCACCGGCATGGCCGACGGCAGCGCGTTCCTGACCGTGGCCACCACCGCGCCGCTGTATTCGCAAGCCTCGAACACCCAGCTCGACCGCTTGCACGGGGTCCCCGGGCCGGCGGGGCGATCCGTCGAGATGACCGGCCTGGCGCAGATCAACCGCGACAGCGTCAACGCGATCACCACTCGGCTGCCGATGGTGCTGGCGCTGATCGCCCTCATCACCTTCACGCTGCTGTTCTTGCTCACCGGCAGCGCGGTGCTGCCGCTGCAGGCGCTGGTGTGCAACGTGTTGTCGTTGACGGCGGCATTCGGCGCGATGGTGTGGATCTTCCAGGACGGCCACCTCGGCGCGCTCGGGACCACACCCAACGGGACCCTGAACGCCAACATCCCGGTGTTGTTGTTCTGCATCGCGTTCGGGCTGGCCATGGATTACGAGGTTTTCCTGGTCTCGCGGATCCACGAGTACTGGCTCGCCTCTCCGCTCGCCCGGGAGGCGCGCCCGAATCCCGGCGAGGCGCACGCCGTGACCGACGAGAGCACGGCGCTTGGTCTGGCCGGCATCGGCCGGGTGGTCACCACCGCCGCGGTGGTGATGTCGATTTCGTTCGCCGCGCTGATCCCCGCGCACGTGTCGTTCATGCGAATGCTCGGTCTCGGCCTCACGCTCGCCGTGCTGGCCGACGCCACCCTGGTGCGGATGGTGCTGGTCCCGGCGTTCATCCACGTGCTCGGCCGGTGGACGTGGTGGGCGCCCGCGCCGCTGGCCTGGCTGCGCGAACGGTTGGCGACGGGCGAAGCCGCCGCCGCCTTGGTGGCGCGGCGGCGCTGGGCCACCGATGAGCACGACCCGCGGCAGCCCCTGATCAAGCGGTGGCCCACGAGGGCCGTGACCGACCGTGGTTAGCGCCGCCCTGCTCGCCACGGGTTCCGCGCTGTGCATCGCCGTCGGCGACGTCCTCCAGCAGCGGGCAGCGCACTGCATCACCGACAGGTCGGTGGGCCACATCGAATTGTTCGCCCGGCTGCTGCGCAACCGGCGGTGGTGGTGGGGAGCCCTGCTGCTCGTCGCGAGCATCGCGTTGCAGGCGGCCGCGCTGGGGCGGGGATCGGTGCTGCTGGTGCAGGCGCTGTTGATGCTTTCGCTGCTGTTCGCGCTGCCCATCAATGCCAGGTTGTGGCATCGCACGGTGAGCGCCCGCGAGTGGATCTGGGCCGGGTTGCTGACCGCCGCCGTGATCGTGGTCGTCGTCGTCGGCAGTCCGCAGGCCGGACGGTCGAGTGCCGCCCTGGGAGCGTGGGCCGTCGTGGCCGCGGTCCTGGCGCCGCTGCTCGTGACGTGCGTGTCGGCAGGCCGAATTCGGGGTGGTGCCGTGGCCGCCACGCTGTTCGCTTTCGTGTCGGGATCGCTGTGGGGGGTTTTCGCGGTGCTGACCAAAGAGGTCGTCGCCCGGCTTGGCGACGGCGGGTGGGCGGCGGCCCGAACCCCCGAGTTCTACGCCTGCGTGCTGGCGGCGGTGGGCGGTGTGGTGTGGAGCCAGGCGGCGTTCCGGGCGGGGCCCCTGACCGCCTCGATGCCGACCCTGCAGGTGTCGCAGCCCGTGGTGGCCGCGGTCCTGGGCGTTGTCGTCCTCGACGAGACGCTCGACAACGGTCGCGCCGGAATGATCGCCCTGGGCGCGGCCGCGGTGGTGATGACGGCAGCCATCGTCAAACTCGCGCGCGTCGAGGCCGTCGCGACCCGCGATCGGGTCGACGCCCGGCGGCGACACGCGGTCAGCCAACCGGTGTAACGGTTGAATCGCTGAACCGCCCATGTCGCGTCGTGGGCGGCCGAAAAGCCATTACAATGCTTCCACTGTTTCTGGTCAGCGGTGACCACACGATGCCGATCGAATTGGAAGGTCACTCGATGACCCCTTTGCGCAAACGCCGACCGTGGCTGGTTGCCGCCATGGTCGTGTTTGCTGTCGTCGGCGTTGCGTGCAGCAGCACCCACACCGCCGCGCCGGCGAAGGTCATCTTCGACAAGGGGACGCCGTTCGGCGACCTGCTGGTGCCGAAGCTGACCTCCTCGGTCAACGATGGGGCCGTCGGCGTCACCGTGGATGCGCCGGTGACGGTGAGCGTCGCCGACGGCGTGCTCGGCTCGGTCACCATGGTCAACGAGAACGGCAGGTCGATCAGCGGTCAGCTCAGCCCCGACGGGCTGCGCTGGTCGACGACCGAGCAGCTGGGCTACAACAGGCGCTACACGCTCAACGTCAAGGCGCTGGGCCTGGGTGGCGCCGCGACCCGCCAGATGACCTTCCAGACCAGCTCGCCGGCCCACCTGACGATGCCCTACGTCAACCCCGGCGACGGCGAGGTCGTCGGCATCGGCGAGCCCGTGGCGATCCGCTTCGACGAGAACATCGCCAACCGCGCCGCGGCCCAGAAGGCCATCGTCATCACCACCAACCCGCCCGTCGAGGGTGCGTTCTACTGGCTGAACAATCGCGAAGTGCGTTGGCGCCCAGAGCATTACTGGAAGCCGGGCACGGCCATCGACGTGGCGGTCAACACCTATGGCGTCGATCTGGGCGACGGGATGTTCGGCGAGGACAACGTCAAGACGCACTTCACGATCGGCGACGAGGTGATCTCGACCGCCGACGACACCACCAAGATGGTGACCGTGCGGGTCAACGGCGAAGTGGTCAAGACCATGCCGACGTCGATGGGCAAGGACAGCACCCCGACCGCCAACGGCGTCTACATCATCGGTGGACGCTTCAAGCACATCATCATGGATTCGTCGACGTATGGCGTTCCGGTCAACTCGCCCAACGGGTATCGCACCGAGGTCGAGTGGGCCACGCAGATGTCGTACAGCGGCGTCTTCGTGCATTCGGCGCCCTGGTCGGTCGGCGCGCAGGGTCACACCAACACCAGCCACGGGTGTTTGAACGTCAGCCCGAGCAACGCGGAGTGGTTCTACGACCACAGCAAGAGCGGCGACATCGTCGAGGTCGTCCACACTGTGGGGCCGACGCTGCCGGGCACCGAGGGACTGGGCGACTGGAACGTCCCGTGGCCGGTGTGGAAGGCCGGGAACGCCGACACCTGACGAGCTTTCGGCGCAGGTCACGTTTCATTCACGAATTGGCGACCTGTGTGGCGTAAGGTGCCGGCCCATGAATACTCCTTCGCCCGGGCCAGGGTGGTGGCTGGCCTCCGACGGCAACTGGTATCCGCAGCGGTGGGAAACCACCTTCGTGCACTACACGAACGAGTCCCTCGCGGCGGTGATCGACGAGGCGAGTCGCCAGTCGAAGGTTTATGGAGAACAGGGCTGGGAGATCGTCGGCTCCTCGGTGCAGCGCAGTCAGGTCGCCCGCCGGTTCAAGGAGTACGACAGCGGCGGGGATCATTATTTCGAGTGGAGCATCGTCTGCACCCTGAAGCGGCCTCTGGCACCCGGGCAGGCCGCCGAAGGGTCCTCCGGCTCGTTGGGTTGAGTCGGGCGACTCGAACCGCGACCTGCTCGCCGGCGAAGACGCCCAGTCGGCGCGGAAGTTCATTGGCGGCGGCGGTTTGGTCATCATTGTTTCGCTGCAACGGATTTGGTAGCGATCGACGTGGCTTTCGTCTCGCCGGTTGAGGGCGCCCGGGATGGGAGGAAGTGGAAATGAAACCACCGCACGACGATTCCATCTGGCCCGACGACACCCGCCGCGCCGCCGTGACACTCGCGCTAGCCGCGGCCGCCGACAGCGACATGCGGTTCCAAGACATGATCGACTCGATCGAGGACGCGCTGAACAGCGGACGGAACCTGCAATTCGTCCTGGAGTTGGTCCGGCTGCTCACGGCCGAAGTAGGGGAACAGTTCGCAAGCCCCGAGAGCGCCGCCGCTTACCGGCAGATGGCGGCGGAAGCCCGGGCGTACGAAGACGATATGCGCGCGCACGGAGAATGGCGCAACGACGACCATGAACGCAGTTAATCGATTCGCCGCCCGCGAGTAGGAAAAGATTAAAATCTGCCGATGAAATCGCAACGCGCCGCCGTTGCTGCCCTGGTAGCCGGGATCCCGCTGATGACCGCCCCGGGAGCCGCGGCCGATCCTCCCGCCTACGCCGTCGTCTACACCGTGAACTCGGACGCCCCGCTGGCGGATGTGTCGTACTTCGACGCGGCCGCCAACCTGCAGTTGGTGAGCAACCCGCCCAATCCGTGGTCCCTGACGTTTACGACGACACCGTCCGGAGGAACGTACAGCTACGGCACGTTGTCGGTTTCCGGGACCACGACCGGCCGGCAGGTGTCTTGCCAGATCACCGTGAATGGATCGGTCAAGGAACAAAAATCCGCCTCCGGTCAGAACGCTCACGTCAACTGCACGTCGCTCGGACTGCCCGGAGACTAGGGGGGCCAGGAAGTGGAGGGGCCAACTACCACTTCTGACGCGGTGGGGTGGCTGACGGGACTCGAACCCGCGACACCCAGGATCACAACCTGGTGCTCTACCAGCTGAACTACAGCCACCATTGCCGCGAGCCGGCATCCGGCCAATGAGCGGCGACCACCGATACTAGCCGGTCGGTGGCTCGGAGTCCGAATCGATTGCTCTCGTGGCGTTCGCTGGGCCTTGGAGGTCGGTGACCACGGTCTCGATTTCGCTGATGGACGGACCCGGCGGCGGCACGAACGCGGTGCGCCGGTAGTAGCGCAGTTCGCGGATGGACTCGTGGATATCGGCCAGCGCCCGGTGCGCGAGCCCCTTGGCCGGCTGGCCGTAGTAGATGCGTGGGTACCAGCGCCGGCAGAGTTCCTTGATCGAGCTGACGTCGATCATCCGGTAGTGCAGGTAGGAGTCCAGCTTTGGCATGTCGCGGGTGATGAAGGCCCGATCCGTGGCGATCGAGTTGCCCGCCAGCGGTGCGGTCTTGGGTTGCTTGACGTGGGCGGTGACGTAGTCGAGCACCATCGCCTCGGCGGTCGCCACGTCGACGGTGGAGGCCCTGACCTCCTCGACCAGCCCCGAGCGCGAGTGCATCTCGGCGACCACTTCGATCATCGACGACAGCGCGGCGTCCTCGGCGTGGATCACCACATCGACTCCGTCGCCGAGCACGTTCAGCTCGGCGTCGGTGACCAGGACCGCGATCTCGATCAGCTTGTCCGAGCTCAGATCCAGCCCGGTCATCTCGCAGTCGATCCACACCAATTCGTCGCGCACAGCGCTCAGCGTAGGCGTGCATCGGGCCCGCGCGAGCCCTGCCCCCGCCCGCTCCCGGCAAGTAGGGTGAGCGTTGCGACCGGGACGAAGGGCGAGCGATGACCACCGATTCAGCGGCGACACCCGCACAGCGAATCGCCAACGGCTACGCCGTCGAAGGCCAGGCGCTGGAGTTGGGCACGGTCGTCGTCGACGGCGTGGCGGACCCGACTGCGCAGATTCGCATCCCGCTGGCGACTGTCAACCGGCACGGCCTGGTGGCGGGCGCGACCGGAACCGGCAAGACCAAGACGCTGCAACTGATCGCCGAGCAGCTCAGCGCCGCCGGCGTGGCGGTGTTGATGGCCGACGTGAAGGGCGACCTGTCCGGTCTGGCCCGCCCCGGCGAGGCCAACGACAAGACCGCAGCGCGCGCGAAGGACACCGGCGACGACTGGCGGCCGGCCGGATTCCCGGTGGAGTTCTTGTCGCTGGGCACCGGGGGAGTGGGCGTGCCGGTGCGGGCGACCGTTGACAGCTTCGGGCCGGTGCTGTTGTCGAAGGTGTTGGGGCTCAACGCCACTCAGGAGTCGACGCTGGGGCTGATCTTCCATTGGGCCCAGCAGGCCGGGCGACCGCTGGTCACCCTGGGGGATCTGCGCGGCGTCATCAGCCACCTGGCCGGCGACGAGGGCAAGGCCGACCTGAAGGATCTGGGCGGGGTGTCGTCGACGACGGCGGGGGTCATCCTGCGGGCGCTGGTCAACCTCGCCGGCGAGGGCGGGGACACGTTCTTCGGCGAGCCGAAGCTCGACCCGCAGGATCTGCTGCGCGTCGACGGCGGGCACGGCATCATCTCGCTGCTGGAGTTCAGCGGCCAGTCGGTGCGGCCCGTCATCTTCTCCACCTTCCTGATGTGGCTGCTGGCCGACCTGTACGCCAAACTGCCCGAGGTCGGCGACATCGACAGGCCCAAGCTGGTGTTTTTCTTCGACGAGGCGCACCTGTTGTTCGCCGACGCCTCCAAGGCCTTCCTCGAGCAGGTCGAACAGACCGTCAAGCTGATCCGCTCCAAGGGCGTCGGGGTCTTCTTCTGCACCCAGTTGCCCACCGACATACCCAACGACGTGCTGTCCCAGCTGGGCGCGCGGGTCCAGCACGCGCTGCGGGCGTTCACCCCCGACGACCAGGCGGCGCTCGCCAAGACCGTCCGCACCTACCCGAAAACCGATGTGTACGACCTGGAATCGGCGCTGACCTCGCTCGGCATCGGGGAGGCCGTCGTCACCGTGTTGTCCGAGAAGGGCGCGCCGACGCCCGTCGCGTGGACCCGCATGCGAGTCCCGCGGTCGCTGATGGCCTCGATCGGCACCGAGGAGATCGTAGCGGCGGCCAAAAACAGTCCGCTGCAGGCGAAGTACGGTCGAACTGTTGAACACGAACCGGCGCAGCCCCAGGCCGGGTCGCCAGTTCCGCAGGCCCAGTCCGGCTATCCGCCCGTGCCCGCGGACTCGGTGCCCCCTGCCATGCCGGAGCCCTTCGAGCCGAAGGGGCCCGGCTTGCTGGAACGGCTGTGGCGCGACCCGGAAGTGCAAAGAGCCGTTGACACGGGACTCCGCGAGGTCATCAGAGCCAAGTTCGGCCGCGGCGGCGGCAGCCGAAAGTAGCGCCTAACCGCCGCCGAGCTTCTTGTAGAAGCTGCCCACGATCGGCGCCACGATCGCGCGCGGCGCGTACCCGCTGGCCACCGACATGGCCTTGGACGTCAGGCCGGGGACGATCCGCATCTTGTTGCGTTCCAACGCATCCAGCGATACGCGGGCGGTGTGCTCGGTCGAGATCCACAGGAAGTCCGGCACCAGCTTTTCGACCAGCGACCGTTCGGCGTCGTCGGGCAGATCGGTGCGCACCGGGCCCGGCGCCAGCAGCGTGACGTGCACGCCGGAGCCGCGCAGTTCACCGCGCAACGATTCGCTGAAGGTGTTCGCGAACGCCTTGGTGGCCGCATAGGTGGCGTTGTAGGGGATCGGCGAATTGCCCGCCGCCGAACCGGAAATCAGGATGCCGCCGGCCCCGCGCTCGACCATGCCCGGCAGCACGGCAAGCGTAAGATCATGCACCGCAACGGCATTCAGTTGCACCTGGGCCTTTTCGCCCGCCGGGTCGAGGCCCGCGACGGGACCGAACGTCGCGGTACCCGCATTGGCGCACAGGATCGAGATGGGCCGGGCCGCCAACTCGTCGCACAGCTTCGCCCGTTCCGTCGGGTCGGCCAGATCGGCGGGCCGCACCTCGACGGTCACACCGAACTTCTCGGTCAGCCGGGCCGCCAGGTCGTTGAGCAGGTCCTCGCGTCGCGCCGTGACGATCAGGTGGTGCCCGCGCGCGGCGAGTTCGGTGGCCAGCGCCGCGCCGATGTTTTGCGAAGCCCCGGTGACAACGGCGCGAGCGTCGGGACTGGGAGCTGGTACCGGCATGCGGCCAATGGTAGACAGCGACGAGACTTATACAGTTCGGGGCATGAGTCAGCGTCCGGGCGCACCCGTGCCATCGCAGGTGGCGGCGTGGGCGCTGTGGGACTGCGGCTCCCTGGGCATGAACGCCATCGTGGCGACCTTCGTCTTCTCGGTCTACCTGACCGGCAGCGTGGGAGCGGGCATGTCCGGCGGTACGTCACCCGCGAGTTGGCTGGGTCGCTCGCTCGCCATCGCGGGGTTGACCATCGCGGTGTTGGCGCCGCTCGTCGGGGTATGGGTAGAGGCCCCGCACCGTCGGCGGGTGGCGCTCACGGTGTTGAGCGGTCTCGCCGTCGCTTCAACGAGTTCGATGTTCCTGATCCGCGACGACCCGAGCTATCTGTGGGCGGGTCTGGTGCTGCTGTCGACCACGGCCGCGTGCGGCGACCTGGCCGGGGTGCCGTACAACGCCATGCTGCGTCAGGTCTCGACGCCGCAGACGGCGGGCCGCATCTCCGGCCTGGGCGCGGCCGCAGGGTTCACCGGCAGCGTGGTTTTGTTGCTGCTGGTCTATTTCGGTTTCATCTCCGGCACCGGCCCGGTGCGCGGGCTGCTGCACGTGCCCGTCCATGACGGACTCTACGTCCGGACGGCGATGCTGCTGACCGCGGCGTGGTTTGCGGTGCTGGCGCTGCCGTTGCTGTTTGTCGCCCACCGGCTGACGGACGTCGGCGAGACTTCGCGTCCGACCGGCATGCTCGGCGGCTATCGCAAGCTGTGGGCAGAGGTGAGCGCGGAATGGCGCCGCAACCGCAACCTGGTCTACTTCCTGGGGGCCAGCGCGCTGTTCCGCGACGGGCTGGCGGCCATCTTCGGCTTCGGCGCCGTGCTCGGCGTCAACGTATACGGCCTGTCGCAGGCCGATGTGCTGGTGTTCGGCGTGGCGGCGAGCGTCGTGGCCGCAATCGGCGCGGTGACCGGCGGGTTCGTCGACCACCGGATCGGATCCAAACCGGTCATCGTGGGATCGCTGGTGGCGCTCATCGCCGTGTCGGCCACCCTGATGGCGTCGTCCGGCGCGCATGCCTTCTGGCTGTGCGGACTGCTGCTGGCCGTGTTCGTCGGTCCGTCCCTGTCGTCGTCGCGCGCCCTGTTGCTGCAGCTGGCCAAGCACGGCGGCGAGGGCGTCGCGTTCGGGCTCTACACGATGACGGGGCGGGCGGTGTCGTTCGTGGCGCCGTGGCTGTTCTCGGTGTTCGTCGACGCGTTCGGCGCCGTGCGCGCCGGGGTCGGCGGGATATGCCTGGTCCTGATCGCCGGGTTGCTGGCGATGCTGGCGGTTCGTGTTCCGGCGCGCGGCCAACAGCACGCGCAGGCCTAGCTATACATCTAGCCCCGCGCGTCGCAAATCGTCAGGCCCGCCCCGGTGCGCTGGCTCACCTGGATCCCGGCGATGGTGACGGAGCAGCTGACTTCGTGGCCGAAGTTGACGATGGTGACATTCGCGGGGTGCGCGGCCGACTTCGACAGACTGACCTCTTTGGTCCAGGGCAGCGCGACATTGAACTCGGTCTGGACGACGTCGCCGGTGCCGATGTACACGATGCTGAGCGCGCGGCCTTCGCCGGTGACGCTGTAGACGACGTCCTGCATCGCGCCCGGGCTGGTCGTGTCGGTCGGCGGGCCCGACGCGGTCGGCGGCGGCACTGGCCGGAAGGTGCGTGACGGCGGCGACGTCCGCGTCGACGGGGTCGGCGTCGGGGTCTCGCTCGTTTCGGGCATGGCGGGCAGCGGCGGGACCGCGGTCTGTGTCTTGATCGCGTTGTTGGCGAGGACCAGCGCGATCACCAGCGCGACGACCAACAGCACCGCAGCCCCGGCGGCCAACCACAACCATCGCGACGACTTGGGGCCCACGGGCGGCGGCGGAGGCAGGCCCCCGGCCGGCGCCTCGCCCGACGGGGGCAGCTCCTGTTGCCAGTACGCCGGGAGCTGCTTGGTGTCGTTGAGGTTCGACGCCCACTGCGGGCTGTACCCGCCGTAGGTGGATGCGTAGGGCCCCGTCTGGTCGGCGTACGCCGGGTCGGCGGGCGGCGGATACGGAGAACCCGGCGATCCGGCGGGTCCTGACCCCGATAGAGGGGGACTAAACCGCTCGGTTCGACGTGGATCGTTCATGTCCACCTCATGGCTTGCAGGGTACCTAAGCGCGGGCCCTGCGTGAGCGCCTTCCTGTTGATGCCAAATTCAGGGGCACTGATGGCCGGCGGTCAGCGCGGCGACGGTCATGGCCCGCATGACGGCGCGCGACCGCGCCGCACCGGCGGCCTTGCCGCGCGAATCGTCCGGGGACTTCATGCTGTGCGGCGTCGAATTGAGCAGGCCGAATGTCGCGTGCGCCGCCAGCCGGGCGTCGGCCTCGGCCAGCTTGGGGTTGAGCTCCCGCAGCACCCCTACCCACACCTCGACGTATTGGCGCTGCGCTTTGCGCACCTGCTTCTCGGCGGCTTCCGGGAGGTGTGCCAGGTCGCGGTCCTGGATGCGGATCAGGTCCGGCTCGCCCAGCGCGAAGTCGAGGTGGAAGTCGATGAGGTCGTCCAGCGCGGCGGCCGCGTCGACATTGCGTGCCCGCGCATCCCGCGCACCGGCGAGCAGGCGGGTGCTGATTCCGACGAGCAACTCGACAAGCAGCGACTCCTTGTTGGGGAAGTGGCGGTAGATCGCGGGGCCGCTGACACCGGCGGCCGCGCCGATGTCCTCCAGGCGGACGGCGAGGAAACCGCGCTCGGCGAAGAGGCGCTCGGCGGCCGACAGGAGCTGCTGGCGCCGATCGGATTTCAACCGGCTGCGGCGATTTGGGAGATCGGGCTGTGGCGCGGACGTCGTCATGGCGCCCTCCGTCTCGCCCGTTCGGTTAATCGCCACTAACTTAGCACGGGTTATCGGCTCGCGCGTGACCAGCACTGAGCGCCGCCGGCGCCCTGGACTCGGCGGTGCGGGCGATGGTATCCTCGCACTGAGTTAATGAAGATTAACTGAAATCGGAGGCTGCTGGGCGATGGACAAGGTGGTGGCGAGTGCCGCCGAAGCGGTCGCCGACATAACCGACGGGTCGTCCTTGGCGGTCGGGGGATTCGGGTTCTGCGGCATCCCGGAGGCACTCATCGCGGCGCTGGTCGACAGCGGCGTCCGCGACCTCGAGACGGTGTCCAACAACTGCGGCGGCTACGGGGTGGGGCTGGAAGCGCTGTTGCACCACAAGCGAATTCGCCGGGCCGTCGCCTCGTACGTGGGCGACAATAAGGAATTCGCCCGCCAGATCCTCGCCGGTGAACTCGAGGTGGAGCTGACCCCGCAGGGCACGCTGGCGGAGCGACTGCGCGCCGGTGGCGCGGGAATCCCGGCTTTCTACACGCCCGCCGGAGTCGGCACCCCGGTCGCCGACGGCGGCTTGCCGTGGCGCTACGACGCGGCCGGCGCGGTGGCGGTGATGTCGTCCCCCAAGGAGACCCGCGAATTCGACGGCGTGACCTACGTTCTCGAGCGCGCGATCCGCACCGACTTCGCGCTGGTGCACGCCTGGAAGGGCGACCGGCACGGAAACCTGGTCTACCGGGCGTCCGCCGCCAACTTCAATCCCGACTGCGCGATGGCCGGCAGGATCACCATCGCCGAGGTCGAACACCTCGTCGAGCCAGGGGAGATCGATCCGGCCGCGGTGCACACCCCCGGCGTCTTCGTTCACCGGGTCGTCCATGTGCCCAACCCCGCCAAGCCCATCGAGAAGGTGACGGTGCGCCCGTGAGCTGGACGAGGGAGGGCCTGGCCGCCCGGGTGGCCGCCGAATTCGAGGACGGCCAATATGTCAACCTCGGGATCGGGATGCCCACGCTGGTTCCGAACCATATCCCCGACGGCGTCACCGTCGTCATCCATTCGGAGAACGGGGTGCTCGGCGTCGGGCCTTATCCGCGGGCCGGGGATGTTGACGCCGACCTGATCAACGCTGGCAAGGAGACCATCACCACGATGCCCGGCGCGGCGTTCTTCGGCTCCTCGGCCTCGTTCGGAATCATCCGCGGCGGGCACCTCGATGTCGCGGTGCTTGGGGCGATGCAGGTTTCGGCCGCCGGCGACCTCGCCAATTGGATGATTCCGGGAAAGCTGGTCAAGGGCATGGGCGGCGCGATGGACCTGGTGCACGGCGCCCGTAAGGTGATCGTCATGATGGGCCACACCGCACGCGACGGCACCCCGAAAATCGTTGAGCGGTGCACCCTTCCGCTGACCGGCGTGGGGTGTGTCGACCGCATCATCACCGACCTCGCCGTCATCGACGTGTGCGACGACGGCCTGCACCTCGTCGAGACGGCCCCCGAGGTGTCCGTCGACGAGGTGCTCGCCAAAACCGAACCGCCCCTTTCGCTGACCGGGAGGCAGCCGTGAGCACTGCTGTCAGAACCGCGCCGTCGTTCGCCGACGAACACCGGCGGCTGATCGCCGAGTTGAACGCCAAGCTGGCGGCCGCGGCGTTGGGCGGCAACGAGCGCGCGCGGGAGCGCCACGTCAGCCGCGGCAAGCTGCTGCCCCGCGAGCGGGTGGATCGCCTGCTCGACCCGGGCAGCCCGTTTTTGGAGCTGGCCCCGCTGGCCGCCAACGGCATGTACGACGACGAGTCCCCGGGCGCCGGGATCATCACCGGGATCGGCCGGGTGTCGGGGCGCGAGTGCATGGTCGTCGCCAACGACGCGACGGTCAAGGGCGGCACCTACTATCCGATGACGGTCAAAAAACACCTGCGCGCGCAGGAGGTCGCGCTGCAGAACCGGCTGCCGTGCATCTACCTGGTGGACTCCGGCGGCGCGTTCCTGCCGCGCCAGGACGAGGTTTTTCCCGACCGTGAGCACTTCGGGCGGATCTTCTACAACCAGGCGACCATGAGCGCCAAGGAAATCCCGCAGGTGGCCGCGGTCCTCGGTTCGTGCACGGCGGGCGGCGCCTACGTGCCGGCGATGAGCGACGAGGCCGTCATCGTCCGCGAGCAGGGCACCATCTTTCTGGGCGGGCCGCCGCTGGTGAAAGCCGCCACCGGCGAGATCGTTTCGGCCGAGGAACTCGGCGGCGGCGACCTGCATTCGCGTGTTTCGGGCGTCACCGACCACCTGGCCGACGACGACGAGCACGCACTGCGCATCGTCCGCTCGATCGTGGCCACCTTCGGCCTCTGCGAGGCCCGCCAATGGGAGGTGCTGCCGTCGATCGAACCGAAGCACGCGCAGACCGAGCTCTACGACGTCGTGCCGCCGGATCCGCGCGTGCCCTACGACGTCCACGAGGTGATCGTCCGACTGGTCGACGGCAGCGAATTCAGCGAATTCAAGGCCCACTACGGCAAGACGCTGGTGACGGCGTTCGCGCGCATCCACGGCCACCCCGTCGGCATCGTCGCCAACAACGGCGTGCTGTTCAGCGAATCCGCCTTGAAGGGCGCCCATTTCATCGAGCTGTGCGACAAGCGCAGGATCCCGCTGCTGTTTCTGCAGAACATCGCCGGCTTCATGGTCGGCCGCGACTACGAGGCCGGTGGCATCGCCAAGCACGGCGCCAAGATGGTTACCGCCGTGGCCTGCGCGCGGGTGCCCAAGCTGACCGTGGTGATCGGCGGATCCTACGGCGCGGGCAACTATTCGATGTGTGGGCGGGCGTATTCGCCGCGCTTCCTGTGGATGTGGCCCAACGCCCGCATCTCGGTGATGGGCGGCGAACAGGCCGCGTCGGTGCTCGCCACGGTGCGCGGCGAGCAGCTCTCCGCGGCGGGCAAGCCGTGGTCGGCCGAGGAAGAGGAGGCGTTCAAGGCGCCCATCCGAGCACAGTATGAGGACCAGGGCAACCCGTACTACTCGACGGCGCGCTTGTGGGACGACGGCATCATCGATCCGGCCGATACCAGAACGGTTCTGGGGCTTGCCCTTTCGGCGTGCGCCCACGCGCCGCTGGAACCGGTCTCCTACGGCGTATTCCGGATGTGAGGCTATGTTCGACACCGTCTTAGTGGCCAACCGCGGCGAGATCGCCGTGCGGGTCATCCGGACCCTGCGCCGGCTGGGCATCCGCTCGGTCGCCGTCTACAGCGACCCCGACGCCGGCGCGCGACACGTGCTCGAGGCCGACGAGGCCGTCCGGCTCGGCCCCGCCGCGGCGCGCGACAGCTACCTCGACATCGACAAGGTGGTCGACGCCGCGGTGCGCACCGGCTCCGAGGCGGTCCACCCGGGCTACGGCTTCCTCTCGGAGAACGCGCATTTCGCCGCGGCCTGCGAGCGCGCCGGGGTGGTGTTCCTGGGACCGCCCGCGCGGGCGATCGAAGTGATGGGCGACAAGATCACCGCCAAGAACGCCGTCGCCGCCTTCGACGTGCCGGTGGTGCCGGGCGTGGCCAGGCCGGGCCTGACCGACGACGAACTCGTCGCGGCGGCCGACGAGGTCGGCTATCCGGTGCTGATCAAGCCGTCGGCGGGCGGCGGCGGCAAGGGCATGCGGCTGGTGGAGGACCCGTCGCGGCTGCGCGAGGCGCTGGTGAGCGCCCGCCGCGAGGCCGGCTCCTCGTTCGGCGACGACACGCTTTTTCTCGAGCGGTTCGTGTTGCGGCCCAGGCACATCGAGGTGCAGGTGCTCGCCGACACGCACGGCAACGTGATTCATCTGGGCGAGCGCGAGTGCAGCCTGCAGCGGCGCCACCAGAAGGTCATCGAGGAGGCGCCCTCGCCGCTGCTCGACACCGAGACGCGCGCCCGGATCGGGGCGGCGGCCTGCAACACAGCCCGCAGCGTCGACTACGTCGGGGTCGGGACGGTGGAGTTCATCGTCTCGGCCGACCGCCCCGGCGAATTCTTCTTCATGGAGATGAACACCCGCCTGCAGGTGGAACATCCGGTCACCGAGGCGGTCACCGGCCTCGACCTGGTCGAGTGGCAGCTGCGGGTCGCCGCCGGCGAGAAGCTCGGATTCGCCCAGGACGACATCGAATTGAGCGGGCACGCGATCGAGGCCCGCGTGTACGCCGAGGACCCGGCCCGCGGGTTCCTGCCCACCGGCGGCCGGGTGCTGCAGGTGTTCGAACCGTCCGGCGCCGGGGTACGGGTGGACTCTTCGCTGCTGGCCGGCACGGTGGTCGGCAGCGACTACGACCCGATGCTGAGCAAGGTGATCGCCCACGGGGACGACCGCGAGGAGGCCCTCGCGAAACTCGATCGGGCGCTGGCGGACACGGTGGTCCTGGGCGTGCAGACCAACGTCGAATTCCTGCGCTTCCTGCTGGCCGACGAGCGGGTGCGCGCCGGCGACCTGGACACCGCGCTGCTGGACGCACGGCTGGCGGACTTCGCGCCGGCCCCGGCGCCCGACGACGTGCTCGCCGCGGGCGGCCTGTTCCGCCAGGTGGTCTTGGCCCGGCGCGCCGGGGGCGACCCGTGGGCGGTGCCGACCGGATGGCGGGTCGGCGGGGGCGCGGCGCCGGTGCGCACCGACATGCAGACCCCGCTGCGCAGCGAGACCGTGTCGGTCTGGGGCACCCCCGAGGCCGCCAGGGTGCAGGTCGGCGACGGTGAGATCCGTTTCGCCCGTGCGCAACTTGACGACGCACGCATCAGCGTGACGTTGGACGGGACGCGACGCGAGTACTGGTGGGCCGAGGCCGACCGGCACCTGTGGATCGCCGACGAGCGGGGGACCTGGCACCTGCGCGAGGCCGAGGAGCACAAGATCCACCGCGCCGCAGGGGCGCGGCAGGCCGAGATCGTGAGCCCGATGCCCGGCAACGTGATCGCCGTGCAGGCCGAATCCGGCGCCGAGGTCTCCGAAGGTGACGTGGTGGTGGTCGTCGAGGCGATGAAGATGGAACATTCGCTGGCCGCACCGGTTTCGGGGCGGGTGGAGGTGCTGGTCTCCGTCGGCGACCAGGTGACGGTGGACCAGGTGCTGGCCCGGCTCAGTGAAGAAAGCGAAAGCAAGGACGAGACATGACGACATCCATTACAGGGACGCTGCCCAAGGAGTACGAGGACCTTCGCGACACGGTGGCCGACTTCGCGCGCACCGTCGTCGCACCGGTGTCGGCCAAACACGATGAGGAGCACAGCTTTCCGTACGAGGTCGTCGCCAAGATGGGCGAGATGGGCCTGTTCGGCCTGCCGTTCCCGGAGGAGTACGGCGGCATGGGCGGCGACTACTTCGCGCTGGCGCTGGCGCTCGAGGAGCTCGGCAAGGTCGACCAGTCGGTGGCGATCACGCTCGAGGCCGGCGTCGGCCTCGGCGCGATGCCGATCTACCGGTTCGGCACCGAGGAGCAGAAACACAAGTGGCTGCCGGACCTGACGGCGGGCCGGGCGCTCGCGGGTTTCGGGCTCACCGAGCCGGGAGCCGGTTCCGACGCGGGCGCCACCCGCACCACCGCGCGGCTCGACGATGGCGAGTGGGCGATCAACGGCACCAAGCAGTTCATCACCAACTCGGGCACCGACATCACCTCGCTGGTCACCGTCACCGCGGTCACCGGAACACTCGCCGGTGGCAAGAAGGAGATCTCGACGATCATCGTACCCAGCGGCACAACGGGTTTCACCGTCGAACCGGTCTACAACAAGGTCGGCTGGAACGCATCCGACACTCACCCGCTGACCTTCGCCGACGCCCGCGTCCCGGAGGACCATCTGCTGGGCGCCCGCGGCACCGGCTACGCCAACTTTCTGTCCATCCTCGACGAGGGCCGCATCGCGATCGCCGCGCTGGCGACGGGCGTCGCACAGGGGTGTGTCGACGAAAGCGTCAAGTACGCCAAGGAGCGCCAGTCGTTCGGCCAGCCGATCGGTTCCTACCAGGCGATCAGCTTCAAGATCGCCCGGATGGAGGCCCGCGCCCACGTGGCGCGCACGGCGTATTACGAGGCGGCCGCAAAGATGTTGGCGGGCAAGCCCTTCAAGAAGGAGGCGGCGATCGCGAAGATGATCTCCTCCGAGGCGGCGATGGACAACGCCCGCGACGCCACGCAAATTCACGGCGGCTACGGCTTCATGAACGAGTATCCGGTGGCGCGCCACTACCGCGACAGCAAGATCCTGGAGATCGGGGAAGGGACCACGGAGGTGCAGCTGATGCTCATCGCGCGATCGCTGGGGCTGTCGTGAGCCGCGCCGGCGACGATAATGCCGGCGTAGCCGGGATCGAGGAGTGGCGCCCATGACGGACGGCAAGTCGATTGTCCAGCGGGGCTTGTGGTTTGAGGAGTTCGAGGTCGGCACGACCTACCTGCACCGGCCCGGCCGCACCGTCACCGAGGCCGACAACGTGCTGTTCACCACGCTGACGATGAACAGCCAGTCGCTGCACCTCGATGCGGCCTGGGCCGCCGAGCAGCCCGGGTTTCGGGGCGAGCGGCTGGTGAACTCGATGTTCACCCTCTCCACGCTGGTGGGGCTCTCGGTGACGCAGCTGACCCTCGGCACCATCGTCGCCAACCTCGGCTTCTCCGAGGTGTCGTTCCCCAAGCCGGTCTTCCACGGCGACACCCTGTACGCGGAGACCGTGTGCACGGGCAAGCGCGAGTCGAAGAGCCGGCCGGGAGAAGGCATCGTCACCCTGGAGCACACCGGCCGCAACCAGAACGGCGACGTGGTGGCGCGCGCGGTGCGGACCACGCTGGTGCAGAAGCGGCCAGACACCGAGGAGTCGTAATGGATCTGCGTGACGTCGGACCCGGCTGGCTATTCTGCCCGGCCGACCGCCCGGAGCGTTTCGCCAAGGCCGCCGCGGCTGCCGACGTGGTGATCCTCGACCTCGAGGACGGCGTGGCGGAGGCGGACAAGCCCGCCGCCCGCAAGGCGCTGCGGGAGACCCCGCTGGATCCCGCGCGCACCGTGGTGCGCATCAACGCCGCGGACACCGACGAGCACGCCCGCGACCTGGACGCCCTGGCCGACACCGCCTACACGACGGTGATGCTCTCCAAAACCGAATCCGCCGCGCAGGTGACCGCGCTCGCGCCACGCGACGTGGTCGCGCTGATCGAGACCCCGCGGAGCGCGGTCTTCGTCTCCGAGATCGCCGCCGCGCAGGGCACCGCGGCCCTGATGTGGGGCGCCGAGGACCTGGTCGCCACGCTCGGCGGCAGCTCCAGCCGGCTGGCCGACGGCACCTACCGCGACGTCGCCCGCCACGTCCGGTCCGCGACCCTGCTGGCGGCGTCCGCCTTCGGCCGGATTGCGCTGGACGCCGTGCACCTGGACATCCGCGACATCGACGGCCTGCGGGCCGAGGCCGACGACGCCGTCGCCGTGGGGTTCGACGGCACCGTCTGCATCCACCCGACCCAGATACCCGTCGTCCGCGAGGCCTATCGCCCCAGCGAGGAGAAGCTGGACTGGGCGCGCCGGGTGCTGGCGGCGGCGCGGTCGGAACGCGGGGTGTTCGCGTTCGAAGGGCAGATGGTCGACTCGCCGGTGCTCAAGCACGCCGCGATGTTGCTGCGGCGGGCGGGGGAGCAGCCCGCGTCCGGCTAAAGCGACACGCTGTCGCCTCGACCGTGATCAACGCGGCGTCTTCGCATTTGGGCGCATAATGGGGAATACGCCAGTCTCGCGTCGAGCGGAGGCTTCCGGGTAGCTGGCGGGCGCCAAGGAGGCGGCATGGCGGATGTGACTCAGACGCCGATGACCGTCGACCTCGAGCCGGTGCAACTCGTCGCCTCCGACCGCACGCCGACGCCCGAAAACCGCTACGGCCGCGACCTTCCGCCGGAAACTCTGTGCTGGCTCTACGAGATGATGGTGGTCACCCGTGAGCTGGACACCGAATTCGTCAACCTGAAGCGCCAGGGGCAACTGGCGCTGTTCGCGTCGTGCCGTGGCCAGGAGGCCGCGCAGGTCGGCGCCGCGGCCTGCCTGCGCAAGACCGACTGGCTGTTTCCCCAGTACCGCGAACTCGGCGCGTATCTGGTGCGCGGCATCCCGCCCGGACACGTCGGCGCGGCGTGGCGCGGAACGTGGCACGGCGGGCTGGAATTCACCAGGAAATGCTGCGCCCCGATGTCGATTCCGATCGGCACCCAGACCCTGCACGCCGTCGGCGCGGCGATGGCCGCGCAACGCCTGGGCGAGGATTCGGTGACGGTGGCGTTCCTGGGCGACGGCGCAACCAGCGAGGGCGACGTGCACGAGGCGCTGAACTTCGCGGCAGTCTTCGTCGCGCCGTGCGTGTTTTACGTGCAGAACAACCAATGGGCGATCTCGGTGCCGGTGTCCAAACAGACCGCCGCGCCGTCCATCGCGCACAAGGCGATCGGCTACGGGATGCCCGGAATCCGGGTGGACGGCAACGACGTGCTGGCGTGCTACGCGGTGACGGCCGAGGCCGCCGCCCGCGCCCGGGCAGGTGGCGGCCCGACGTTGATCGAGGCGGTCACCTACCGGCTCGGCCCGCACACCACCTCCGACGATCCGAGTCGCTACCGGACACAGGACGAGGTGGACCGGTGGGCGGCACTGGACCCGATCCCGCGCTACCGCAACTACCTTCGGTGTCAGGGGCTGTGGTCGGAACGCCTGGACGAGCGGGTCGCCGCCCGGGCGAAGCGCATGCGAACCGAACTGCGCGACGCGGTGTTCGATGCGCCCGACTTCGACGTCGACGACGTGTTCACCACGGTGTACGCCGAGATCACGCCGGGACTGCAGGCGCAGCGCCAACAGCTGCGGGCCGAGCTGGGGAGGCTCGAATGACCCAGCTCGCCGACTCCCCGGCCGGCGTCGCGCTCGGCGCGCCACCGTTGACCATGGTGCAGGCGCTCAACCGCGCGCTGCGCGACGCGATGGCCGCCGACGATCGGGTCCTGGTGTTCGGCGAGGACGTCTCGGTCGAGGGCGGGGTGTTCCGGGTCACCGAGGGGCTGGCCGAAACATTTGGTGAAGCAAGGTGTTTCGACACGCCGCTGGCCGAGTCCGCGATCGTCGGCATCGCGATCGGCCTGGCGCTGCGCGGCTTCGTGCCGGTGCCGGAGATCCAATTCGACGGATTCTCCTACCCGGCCTTCGACCAGGTGGTCAGCCATCTGGCGAAGTACCGCACCCGCACCCGCGGCGAGGTCAACATGCCGGTCACCGTCCGCATCCCGTCGTTTGGCGGGATCGGTGCGGCCGAGCACCATTCGGATTCCACCGAGTCCTATTGGGCGCACACCGCCGGGTTGAAGGTGGTGGTGCCGTCCAACCCGGCCGACGCCTATTGGCTGCTTCGCCACTCCATCGCCTGCCCCGACCCGGTGATGTACCTGGAGCCCAAGCGGCGCTACCAGGGCCGCGGCTCTGTCGACACCGGCCGGCCCGAACCGCCGATCGGGCGGGCCGTGGTGCGCCGGCCCGGCCGTGACGTCACCGTCGTGACCTACGGCAGCCTGGTGAACACCGCGGTGGCCACCGCGGAAGATGCTCAGCGCCGGCGCGATTGGAGCCTCGAGGTGATCGACCTGCGGTCGCTGGTTCCGCTGGATTTCGACACCGTCGCAGCCTCGATCCACCGGACCGGGCGCTGCGTGGTGTTGCACGAGGGGCCGCGCAGCCTGGGCTACGGGGCGGGGCTGGCCGCGCGGATCCAGGAGGAGATGTTCTACGAGCTGGAGGCGCCGGTGTTGCGCGCCTGCGGTTTTGACACGCCTTACCCGCCGGCACGGTTGGAGGGCTTGTGGTTGCCGGGCCCCGACCGGCTGCTGGACTGCGTCGAGCGCGCGCTGAGCCTGCCGTGAGCACCGATCACCGGGTTGAGGCCTTCCGGGTTCCCGATCTCGGCGAGGGACTCGAAGAGGTGACCGTGTCGTGCTGGTACGTCGAGGTCGGGGCCGACGTCGAACTCAACCAGGTGTTGTGTTCGGTGGAGACCGCCAAGGCCGAGGTCGAGATCCCGAGCCCCTACGCCGGGCGAATCGTGGAAACCAATGGCGCCGAAGGCGACGTGCTCAAGGTCGGCGCGGTGCTGGTCCGGATCGACACCGCACCCGGCCAGGCCGCGGCGCCGACGCTGGTCGGCTACGGCGCCGACGCGGGCATCGACGCCAGCCGGCGGACCGGCCGGCCGCTGGCCGCCCCGCCGGTGCGCAAGCTGGCCAAGGAGCTTTCGGTCGATCTCGCCTCGCTGCGGCGTGACGCGGGTGAGTTGATCACCCGTGCAGACGTGCTCGCGGCCGCCCACGGGGCGGGAGACGACGTTCGGCCGGTCCGCGGCGTGCAGGCCCGGATGGCGGAGAAGATGGCGTTGTCGCACAGGGAGATTCCCGCGGCGAAAGCCGGCGTCGAGGTGGATTGCACGGCGCTGCTGCGGCTCGGCGACCGGGCTGGCGATCCCGAGGTCACGCCGTTCGCGCTGACGCTGCGGCTGCTCGTTATCGCCCTGCGCCACAACACGATTCTCAATTCGACCTGGGTCGACTCGCCCGAAGGACCACGGGTGCACGTCCATCGGGCGGTGCATCTGGCGTTCGGCGTGGCCACCGAGCGCGGGCTGCTGGTCCCGGTGATCGCCGACGCCCAGAAGATGACGACGCGCGAGTTGGCCGGCCGGACGGCGGAATTGATCAGGGGTGCGCGGGAGGGCACCCTGACGCCCGCCGAGCTGACGGGCTCGACCTTCACGGTGTCGAACTTCGGGGCCCTTGGCGTCGACGACGGCGTGCCGGTGATCAACCACCCCGAAGCGGCGATCCTGGGCATGGGGGCGATCAGGCCGCGCGCGGTGGTCGTCGGCGGTGAGGTTGCCGTCCGGTCGACGATGGCGCTGGCGTGCGTGTTCGACCACCGCGTCGCCGATGGCGCTCAGGTGGCGCGGTTCCTCTGCGGGCTGAGGGATCTCATTGAGTCTCCCGAGACCGCCGTGCTTGACCTGTAGCGTCGTCGGTTTCCCCGAGATGTAAGCCAGTGCGATGCGCGCCGGCGTGTCGTGTGCGTAATTTATGTGTCGCGCGCTCCGGCCCGCCTATTTGCGTCGCGCCGCGGCCAATCTGCTTGCGAATTCCGGCGATTGGATGGAGGACGCCTGGGGGCCGAGCTCGGTGCGCATGGCGAGGTCGTGCTGCTCGCTGTCCAGCGCCCCCGGGCTGATCGTGGCGCGCATGGTCGCTTTGGTCGCCAGCACCACCTCCCGGGGGGCCGCCGCGGGACCCGCGGCCAGCTCCAGGGCCGCCGCGACCGGGTCGTCCGCGACGCTCAGCGCCAGGCCGTGCCGCACAGCGGATTCGGCGTCGAAGCGCATCCCGAACAGCAACGCCGCCCGCGCCACCTGCGGGCCGACCGCGCGCTGCAGCATCCAGGTCGCGCCGCCGCCCGGATGCAGCCCGAGCTTCTGGAACCGGGCGTCGAACAGCGCGCCGGGCCCGGCGATGCGGACGTCGGCGGCCAGCGCGAGGTTCAGGCCCGCGCCGACGGCGGCGCCGTTGACCGCGGCGATCGTGGGCAACCGGCAATTGCCGACGGCCATGAAGCCGTCATAGAGCCGCCGCAGCCCCGCCTCGGCGGACCCGCCGCCGGCGGCGCCCAAGGCGCTGAGGTCGGCCCCGGCGCAAAACGCCTTGCCGGCGCCGGTGACCACGACGGCGTGCACGTCGTGATCGGCCTCGGCCCGCTCCACGGCGGACCGCAGCAGCGTCGACATCTCGTCGGTCAGGGCATTGCGCCGGTCGGGATCGTTCACGGTGATCAGCGCGACGTGAGCGTCGACGCTGAACAGGACGGGATCGGGCTGGTTCATGGCTACCTAAGGTACTTGGCTTGCTCACCAGCGCGGATGCCCGCCAAGAATCCGTTGAGGATCCCTCCAGCCCGCCCGCTGAGGCTCGAGGCGACCCACGACGCATCCGACAGGAGGAGGGACCCATGCGCACCGCGGCGGAGCAGAAGGCGAACAGGAAACTCGGATACCTCCGGCTGGCGATGGTCTCTTCCGTTACGGCCGTGCTCATCGCGCTCGGGATGGGTGCCGCCTACATCAGCACTCCGTCCGCGGGCCAGTTGTGCTCGGACCGCAACGCCAGCACCCGCGACGCGGCCGGCCGCACCATGTGGTGCAACCCGTCGACGTCCTCAGGCGGGGCCGCGGTTTGGCAGTACGCGGCCGGCTCCTAGTCGGTGAAGTCGATTCGAACCGACACGGGAGCCGTCTCCAGCGCCCTCACCATCGTGGCCCCCAGTCGCCCGAACTTGCGGCCCCGCGCGACGACGTCGTCGTCCGGCCTGAATGTCGCGACCCCGGTGCGCCACCGACCGCCCTGTCGCACACGGACATTGGCGTTGTCGGCGATATTTCTGCCCCAACCGGAGCGCATGCCGTGCTGGCAGATCACCCACGCCCCGTCGTTGTCGAATTGGGCCGACACGGGGACCCGGCGTGGCTGTCCCGTCTTGCGGCCGATCGTCTCGAGCTCGGTGGCCAAGGCGGTGCGCACCCCCAATCTGCTCAACCCCTTCACCGCCGGATTGAGCAGATAGCGTCCGAGCGCGCGCTCTCGGCGGAACTTTCGCAGCGTTTTGTCCGGGTTGGTGCTCGTCATGGCGGTCTCCAAAAGTCGGGGTGCTTCCCAGCAGGTTAGTAGACCGATCGGTATAGTACAAGCGAACAGCTGTGCTAAGCCGGAAGGTGGCGACCATGTCCGCGCGAGACGCCCTCATCGCGAGTGTCACGGGATTGGTGCGACGGCGAGGTGTCGCCGGTACGGGCCTCAATGCGCTCTTGGAGGACAGCGGCGTCGCGCGCAGAACCGTTTACCTGAACTTTCCCGGCGGCAAAGCCGAACTGATCGCTGAAGCCACCCGCCTGGCGGGACGGGAGTTGACCACGGTGATCGGGTCGGCGGACGAGGGGGGCGATCCCGCGCAGACGGTCCAGAGCTTCATCGACGAGTGGAAGGCCCAGCTGACGGCGACGCAGCTGGAGGCGGGCTGCCCCATCGTCGCCGCGATCCTCGGCCGGTCGGAGGCGCCGGCGGCCGCGGAGGCGGCTCGCGAGGCCGTCGACGGGTGGCGGGCGATCCTCGCCGAGCGGCTGGTCAGCGCCGGCGCCGCTCCCGCCAGTGCGCGCTCGTTGGCGACGCTCACCGTCGCCGCCATCGAAGGCGCGGTCATCCTTGCGCTGGCGACCCAGTCGACGGCCGCACTCGACGATGTCGGGCGCCACCTGATCGAAGTCATCAGGCTCCACCTGCCCGACCGGTAGGCGCCGTCCGCGTCCGCAAGGACCCTTGTACCGCAACGTGTTTGACGCCGATTGAACGCACCCTCGTCACCGAGCCCAACGCTCTGAAAACGCCCGTGCTCGGCGCCGGCCCCCGCCGGCCGGTGGCGGCCGGTGCCTGGCTGCGCCGGTTTCGCCGACGCCCTGCCGGTTCATGGGTATCGTCAAGCGCTGTGGTTGAGTCTTCCATCCCCGCGGCGCTGCGGCACCATGCCGGCGTGCGGCCCGACGAGACAGCGTTCACTTACGTCGATTACGAGCACGACGGGGACGGTGTCGCGCACAGCCTGACGTGGTCGCAGCTGTATCGGCGGACGCTGAACCTCGCCGACGAGCTCAGGGCTCGCGGGTCAACCGGGGACCGCGCCGTGATTCTGGCGCCGCAAGGACTCGAGTATGTCGTCGGGTTTCTGGGCGCGTTGCAGGCCGGCCAGGTCGCCGTTCCGCTGTCGATGCCGGTGGGGGGCGCCAGCGACGAGCGTGTCAGCGCCGTCCTCCGCGACGCGTCGCCGTCGACGATCCTGACGGCATCCGCTGCCGTCGGCGCCCTCGCCGAGTACGCGCAGGGCGAGCCCGGGGAGAGCGCGCCGTCGCTCATCGCGGTCGACCTGCTTGACCTCGACGCGCAGCGAGCAACCGCCGACGACAACGACAGCCTGACCGGCATTGCGCACCTGCAGTACACCTCCGGGTCGACCCGCACCCCTGCGGGAGTTGTGGTCTCGCACAAGAACATTCGGGTCAACTGCGAGCAGATCATGGCGATGTACTACGAGGCGGACGGGGGGATGGCGCCGCCCGACACCACGGTGGTGTCGTGGCTGCCGTTGTTCCACGACATGGGGTTGATCCTGGGCATCGCGTTCCCGGTGCTGTGGGGATTCCCCACGGTGCTCACCAGCCCGCCGGCGTTCCTGCAGCGGCCGGCGCGGTGGATGCAGATGCTGGCGAGCAACCCGCACGCCTTCTCGGCAGCGCCCAACATCGCCTTCGAACTCGCGACGCGCAAGACGTCGGACGACGACCTGGCCGGGCTCGACCTGGGAGGCGTCCACACCATCCTCAATGGCGCCGAACGCGTGAACCCCCCGACGCTGTGGCGCTTTGCCGACCGCTTTGCCCGCTTCAACTTCCGCCCCGAGGCGCTGCGTCCGTCCTACGGGCTCGCGGAGGCCACGCTCGTGGTGGCGACCCGCGAAGCCGGTCACCCGCCGGTAACCGTGTGTTTCGAGTCGGAGCAGATGACCGACGGCCATGCGGAGCGGTGCGCGGACGGGGAAGGCATCCCGCTGGTCAGCTACGGCACACCCAAGTGGCCGATCGTGCGCATCGTCGACCCCGAGACGAGCATCGAGTGCCCGGAGGGAACGGTCGGCGAGATCTGGACGATCGGCGAGAACGTCTGCGCCGGCTATTGGCAGAAGCCCGAGGAGACCGAACGCGTCTTCGGCGCAAAGATCGTCGGTCCGTCGGCCGGCACACCCGAAGGGCCCTGGCTGCGGACCGGGGACTTGGGCTTCTTCGCCGGCGGCGAGATGTTCATCGTCGGCCGCATCAAGGATCTCCTGATCGTCTACGGGCGCAACCATTCTCCCGACGACATCGAGGCGACGATCCAGGAGATCACCAAAGGCCGCTGCGTGGCGGTGGCGGTTTCCGACGACGACGGCGTTGAGCAGCTGGTCACCATCGTGGAGCTCAAGCCCGGCGGCGACTCCGAAGAAGCCGAGATGCGGAAGCTGACCTCCACCAGGCGGGAGATCACCGCGGCGATTGCGAGGACGCACGGCTTGAGCGTCGCGGATCTCGTTCTGGTGCCGCCTCATTCGATTCCGCTCACCACGAGCGGCAAGGTGAGGCGCCGGGACTGTCTGAAGCTGTATCAGCAGGGCTCGTTCACCCGCTTGGATGCGGCGATGCGCCGGCCGAAGCGGCGCGTGCCCGAAGATACTGCCGCGGCCCCCGGGTCCGACTCGGGATGGGCCCAACGCCTGCGCACCATGCAGCAGCAGCGACACGACCTGCTGTTGGGGATGGTGTGCCGCCAGGTGGCAACGGTGTTGGGCAACCCCAGCCCTGACGACATCGACCCCGAGTGTCCGTTCCAGGATCTTGGATTCGACTCGGTTAAGGCCACCGAATTGCTCGACCGGCTCAGAACCGAAACCGAGCTGGCATTGCCGCCCACGCTGGCCTTCGATTACCCGACGCCGGACGAGTTGGCCGCCCACCTGGGCCAGCTGCTGAGCGGGTCGGTTGCGGCGGCTCCGGCGGCGGGTTCGCGGGTGGAGTCCGACGAGCCGATCGCGGTGGTGGGCATGGCTTGTCGGTTCCCGGGTGGGGTGGATTCGCCGGCGGCGTTGTGGGACTTGGTGGCCGGCGGCACCGAGGCGCTGGGGAATTTTCCGGCCGACCGAGGCTGGAACCTGGCGGAGCTGTTCGATCCCGATCCGGACGCGGTGGGCAAGACCTACACCCGCGTGGGGGGGTTTCTGGCCGACGCCGCCGACTTCGACGCGGACTTCTTCGGCATCTCGGCGCGCGAGGCCCAAACCATGGATCCTCAGCAGCGGTTGCTGCTGGAAGTGTGCTGGGAAGCGTTGGAGGCGGCCCGGATTGATCCGGCGGGACTGGCGGGTTCGCAGACCGGGGTGTTCGTCGGGGCGTGGTCACAGTCTTACGGTTCGGGCGGTTCGGAGGGGGTGGAGGGCTACGCGCTGACGGGTCTGTCCACGAGTGTGGCCTCCGGCCGTGTCGCGTACGCGCTGGGGTTGCAGGGCCCCGCCATCACGATCGACACGGCGTGCTCGTCGTCGTTGGTGGCCGCGCACCTGGCGTGTCAGTCCCTGCGCAACGGCGAGTCGGTTCTCGCCCTGGCCGGCGGTGCGACGGTGATGACCACGCCCTCGGTGTTCACCGAGTTCGCCCGGCAACGTGGGTTGGCCGCCGACGGCCGTTGTAAAGCGTTCTCGGCCAACGCCGATGGCACCGGTTGGGGCGAAGGCGCGGCGGTGCTGGTGCTGGAGAGGCTCAGCGACGCCGAGCGCAACAACCATCCGGTATTGGCGGTCATCGCGGGATCGGCGATCAACCAGGACGGCGCCTCCAACGGGTTGACCGCCCCGAACGGGCCCGCGCAACAACGCGTCATCGCTCAGGCGGCGGCCAACGCCGGGATCGGGCTCGACCAAGTCGACGTGGTGGAGGCGCACGGCACCGGCACCGCGCTGGGCGACCCGATCGAGGCCGGTGCTCTGATCGCCACCTACGGCGCCGCTCGCACCAAAGAGCACCCGTTGTGGTTGGGTTCGATCAAGTCGAACATCGGCCACACCCAGGCCGCGGCCGGGGTGGCCGGGATGATCAAGATGATCGAGGCTCTCAACCACGACAGCCTGCCGCCGACGCTGAACGTCGATCGGCCCAGCCCGCACGTGGATTGGTCGGCCGGCACGGTGCGGCTGCTCACCGAGCCGGTGGCGTGGCCGCACACCGGCCATCCGCGCACCGCGGCGGTGTCGTCGTTCGGGATCAGCGGCACCAACGCGCACCTGATCCTCCAACAATCCCCCGGCCCGGCAGCCGAACTGCCCGAATCACCCGAGCCCGATGCCCGGTTTGGTGTGCGGTTGTGGCCCGTGTCGGCGCGCACCGGCGCGGCGTTGTCCGCGCAGGCCGACCGGCTGCATCACCACCTCGTCTGCCACCCCGAACTCGATCTCACCGATGTGGCCTACAGCCTGGGCACCACCCGCACCCATCACCCGCATCGGGCCGTGATCACCGGCGCGGTGGACAGCGCCGATCCGCGCAAAGACCTGCTCGACGCGCTGCAGGCGCTGCGTGACGGCCAACCCCACCCGCAACTGACCCAGCATCATCACCTGGCCCACCTTCGGGGCAAGACCGTGTTCGTCTTGCCCGGACAGGGCGCCCAGTATCCGGGCATGGGTCGCGAGCTCTATGAACACCACCGCGTGTTCGCCGACACCGTCGATGCCTGCGACGAGGCGCTGCGCCCGTTCACCGACTGGTCGGTGCGCGACGTGCTGCTACAGGACCCGGGCGCCCCGGCGCTGGACCGCGTCGAGGTGGTCCAGCCGGTGCTGTTCACGATGATGGTGTCGCTGGCCGAGGCGCTGGCCGGCTACGGCGTCCTTCCCGACGCGGTGATCGGTCACTCCCAGGGCGAGATCGCCGCCGCGTACATCGCCGGGGTGCTGTCCTTGCCCGAGGCGGCCAAGGTGGTGGCGTTGCGCAGCCAGGCGCTCAGCGATTTGCGCGGCACCGGGGGCATGGCCTCGGTCCTGCTGGACGCCGAGCAACTCACGCCACGCCTGCAACCGTGGGGTGCGGCGTTGAGCATCGCCGCGATCAACGGCCCGTCACACACCATCATCAGCGGCGACCCCGCGGCCCTCGAGGAGTTCGCCGCGGCCTGCGAGCGCGACGGAGTCCACATCCGCCAGATCGCGGTCGATTACGCCTCGCACTCGGCCCAGGTCGAACCGGCACGGGAGCGGCTGCTGGCCGGGCTGGCCGACCTTACTCCGGCGCCCGCCCGCGTCGCGCTGTATTCCACAGTGGGGCAAGCCCTTTCGTCCGATCCGCTGGACACCACCACGATGGACGCCGACTACTGGTATCGGAATCTGCGTGAGCCGGTGCGGTTCCATGACCGGGTCATCGAGCGTCTGGCCGCGGGCGAGTGCACATTCGTGGAGCTGTCCCCGCACCCGGTGCTGGCCCCGGCGATCACCGACACCCTGGCCCAGGCCACGGGGCGCACGCAGTCGGCGGTGGTGATCATGTTGCACCGCGACCGCCCCGACCAGGACAGCCTGGCCATCGCGCTGGCGCAGCTGCACAACCACGGTCACAGCCCGTCGTGGCCGGCGCTGTATCCGCACGCGCACACCGTCGCCCTGCCCACCTACCCCTTCGAACACCGCCGCTTCTGGCTTTCCCCGGCCCCGACCGGCGACGCCGGCGGACTCGGCCTGGACCGAGCCGAACATCCGCTGCTGGGCGCGGTGGTCGCGCTGGCCGGCCAGGACGAGGTCATGGTCACCGGGCGGCTGTCCACCGGCACCCAGGGCTGGCTGGCGGGCCATGGGGTCAACGACACCGTGCTGTTCCCGGCGACGGGGTTCATCGAGGTCGTCCTGCGGGCCGGCGAGTTCGCAGGTTGCCCGGTGATCGACGAGCTGGTCCTGCACACGGCCCTGACCCTGTCGGAGCAGGCGCCCGCCGACCTGCAGATCCTGGTGCAACCGTTCGACGAGGACGGGCGGCGCCCGTTCACCGTGCACTCGCGCACCGGCGGCCGGCACGCCGACGCGTGGACGCTGCACGCCAGCGGCGCGCTGACCGCCGACCAGCCCGCCGGCGGGCCCCCTCTCGCGGCACCGGCCGTGGAGGCCCTCGACCAGGACGACTTCTACGAGGGGCTGGCCGAGCGGGGCTACCGCTACGGCGGTCTGTTCCGGTCGGTGCGCGGGATCGGCACCGACCCCGCCCGGCCCGACGTCGTCTATGCCGAAGTGGCGTTGCCCGCGGGGACCGATGTCGCCGGCTACGGCATCCACCCCGCCCTGCTCGACGCCGCCCTGCACCCGTTGGCCGCGATGCTGGACCGCACCGGCGAGGCCGACCCCGCCTCGCTGCGAATTCCCTACGCCTTCACCGGTATCAGCCTGTATGCCACCGCGGCCACCCAGCTGCTCGTTCAGTTGACCCGCACCGGCGAGGACACGTTTGAGCTGCGCGCCACCGACCCCACCGGCGCACCGGTGATCACCATCGGCGCGTTGACCATGCGCGCCGTCTCCGACCAGATCGGCCGGCCGACCCCGATGGCCGGGCTCTCCGACAGCCTGTTCGAGCTGACCTGGCCGTTGGCGCCGGATCTGGCCGGTTCCGCGGATGATCAATCCCCGGACCCGGTGATATGGCGGCTGTCGCAGGCCGAGGAGGAGCTAGCGGATGCCGATCCGCTGCGGCGTGCGCACGCCCTGACCCAGCACGTCCTGGCCCGGCTACAGAGCTGGCTGGCCGGGCCCGACGGCCATCTGGTGATCGTCACCCGCCACGCGGTCAGCGTCGGCGCCTATGACGGTGACCCCGATCTGGCTCATGCCGCCGCCTGGGCGCTGATCCACACCGCTCAGAACGAGCACCCTGGTCGCATTACTTTGCTCGACATCGATGAATCGGCCGCGACCGAGGAGAAACTGTCGACCGTCGCCTCGACGCGGCCGGCCGGCGAGCCGCAGCTGGCGCTGCGCAACGGCGTCGTCCACATTCCCCGCCTGACCCGCGCCGGAACCCTGGTCCCGCCGGATGCCCCCACCTGGCAGCTGGGCATCACCCGCAAGGGCGACTTGGCCAACCTGGCCCTGCTGCCCACCGAGCCGCCAAAGACGTTGGCGCCGGGGCAGGTTCGCGTTCAGGTCCGCGCGGCAGGACTGAACTTCCGCGACGTCGTCGTGGCGTTGGGCGCCATCCCCGACGACGGCCTGGGCAGCGAGGCCGCCGGGGTGGTCATCGACGCGGCCCCCGGGACATCGTTGCGGCGCGGTGACGCCGTCATGGGCCTGTTCCCGCACAACGCCTTCGCGCCCACCGCGATCGCCGACGAGCGGATGGTGGTGCCCGTCCCGACCGGATGGTCGTTCACCCAGGCCGCATCCGCGCCGATCGTGTATCTGACCGCCTATATCGCTCTGGTCGAGATCGCCGGGCTGTCGGCCGGGCAGCGGGTGCTCATCCACGCCGGCGCCGGTGGCGTCGGTCAGGCTGCCATCCAGATCGCGCGCCACCTCGGCGCCGAGGTCTACGCCACCGCCCACCCGGACAAGCATCGCGTGCTCACCGAGATGGGGGTCGACCCCGGGCGCATCGCGTCGTCGCGGACGCTGGATTTCGTCGACACCTTCAAGACGGCAACGGACGGGCGGGGCATGGACGTCGTGCTCAACAGCCTCGCCGGCGATTTCGTCGATGGCTCACTGCAACTGCTGCCGCGCGGGGGCAGCTTCGTGGAGATCGGCAAGACCGACATCCGCATGGCGGCCGACGTCGCCGCGTCCCATCCCGGGGTCGACTATCGGGTGTACGACTTGTCCAGCGCCCCACCAGAATCCCTGCGACCGGCCTGGGCCGCGCTGACCGAGTTGTTCGCCGCCGGTGCGCTCAAGCCGTTGCCCGCCACGAGCTATGGCATGGTGAACGCCCCAGCAGCCTTCCGCGACATGAGCCAAGCCCGCCACACCGGAAAGATCGTCCTGATTCCGCCCGCCGTGCCGGACCCCGAAGGCACGGTGCTGATCACCGGTGGCACCGGGACGCTGGGCGCGCTCTTCGCCGAACATCTGGTCACCCGGTACGGCATCGAGCACCTGCTCCTGCTGTCCCGCAGCGGACCCGACGCCCCCGGGGCCGGCGAACTGCAACAACGTCTGGCGCGGCTGGGCGCCCAGGTCGCCATCACCGCGTGCGACACCGGCGACCCCGCCGAGTTGGCCGCGGCCCTCGACTCCGTCGCCGACGGCCACCCGTTGACCGCGGTCATTCACGCCGCCGGCGTCCTCGACGACGCCGTGATCACCGAACTGAGCCCCCGGCAACTCGATTCGGTCCTGGCCGCCAAGGCCGACGCCGCCTGGCACCTGCATCGCCTGACCGCCGACCGCGACCTGGCCGCGTTCGTGTTGTTCTCCTCGGCCGCCGGAATACTGGGCGGCCCGGGGCAGGCCAACTACGCGGCCGCCAACGCATTCCTGGACGCGCTGGCCCGCCACCGCCACCACACCCAGCGCGAGGCCACCAGCGTGGCCTGGGGCTATTGGCAAACCCGCAGCGGCATGACCGCCCACCTCACCACGAGCGACCTGACCCGCCTCGCCGGCAGCGGTCTGACCCCCATCACCGACGAGCAAGGTCTGGCCCTCTTCGACGCCGTGCTCATGAGTCAACGACCCAATGTTGTTGCCAGCCCGCTCAACACCGGCGCGTTGGCGCGCCAGGCCCGCCACAACACGCTGGACCCGATTTTGTCCGCCCTGACCCACATCCGCCCCCGCGCCGCCGCCGCCAGCCCCCGCACACTGGCCGCCCGCCTGGCCGCCGAAACACCCCGGCAACGGCTCGACACCCTCACCGCGATGGTCACCGCGACCACCGCCGCGGTGTTGGCCCACCCCGATCCGGCCGCGCTCGACCCCGACCGTCCCTTCAAGGACCTCGGCATCGACTCGCTGACCGCACTGGAGCTGCGTAACACCCTCAACCAGCGCACCGGCCTCGCCTTGCCGGCGACGCTCGCGCTCGATCACCCCAGCCCCACCGCGCTCGCGTCCCACCTCGCCGAGCTGCTCACCGGCACCGCGGCGCCCGCCGCTCCGTTGGCGCAGGTCAGCACCAATGGCGTTGAGCCGGTGGACGATAGGCTCGCGTACCTGGACCAGGCCGCGTTTCTCGCGCTGCGCGCGGTGCACGGCGCGTTGATTCAGGTCACGTGGATCTACAACCGTCCCGTCGACGTCGAGGGGCTGCGGCGCTTCCACCGCAACCTGGGACGCGGGTTGCTGGGGCGCAGGATCGAGCGGTCCGCGCTGCCGTTCGCGCGTGATCGCTGGGTCATGGCCCCGGCGCCGGCCGACATCGATTTCGCCGCGACGCCGCGGCCGCGCGCCGACGTGAACGCCTGGGCCGATGAGCGGGCGCGCCTGCCCATCGATCCGGAGTGGGGACCGGCCTGGCATCTCGGGGTGCTTCCGCTGCAGGACGGCGGTACCGCGGTGAGCCTGGTCGCGTCGCACACGATCGTCGACGCGATCGCTTTCGGGCAGGCGATCGAGGATGCCGCCGAGGGCAGGACGCGCGAATTCGGTTATCCGCCTGCGGGATCGCGCCCGCTGGGGCGGGCGTTGCGCGAGGACCTGCGGCAGACCGTCAAAGACCTGCCCGACGTGGCGCACGCGTTGGGCGCCGTAGCCCGACGGGCCCGGCGCGACCGACATGAGCTCAGATCGTCGATGAAGGCGGCACCGCCGGCGCCGAGGACCTCGAATGGCGATCAGACGGTGGATGTGCCCGCCCTGACCGCCTTCGTGGACCTGGCGGAATGGGATGCCCGCGCCAAAAGCCTTGGTGTGAGCAGCAACTCGCTGGTGGCGGGGATCGCGTGCAGGCTCGCGGTGCGGGTCGGGCGCGTTCAGGACGACGGGACGGTCACGCTGCGATTCCTCGTCTCGTTGCGCACCGACGGCGATACGCGTGGAAATGCCCTCACCAGTGTCGACGTCACCGTCGACCCCAGCCACGCGCCGACGAACCTCGCGGACATGCAAGCCAAGATCACGCACGGAATCCTGGCGGCGATGGAGGACCCCGACAACGAGTGGCTGGCGCCGCTGCCGCTGGCCGCGTTGACACCGGTGTGGGCGGCCCGGAAGGTCGCCGGGATGGCGGCCGGCGGCTCCACCTTGCCGGTCACCTGCTCCAACGTGGGTGACCTGTCCCCGGCGGCGAACCGGCCCGACGGCACCGATGCCGACTACGCGTACCTGAGGAACCTCGAACCGGACATCAAGAGGAGCACGCTCGAGGCAATGGGGGGGCAGCTGTTCCTGGGTTCGGGGCGGGGCGGCGGGAAGATGTTCATCAGGATCTCGGCCTATCTGCTCGGCCGGCCGAACACCAAAGACGCGTTGCGGGAAAGCGTTTCGGCCGCCTTCGCCGAATTCGACCTGCACGCGGAGATCGACGGCTGACGGCAGGTTTTCGGGGCGCGCCATTGCCATGGTGCGGTGCTTCTGTTCCACCCGCGCGTGGGAATCTCCGCGCAGCTGTACAGCGCGGTCCGAGAAAGCTCGTTCTTTACCGCGGGATCGTGTGGATCTACGATGAACGCAAAATGAATACAGGGTGAACGAGCTGCTTGGCTTGCAGCGCCGCGCCGGCGACCCGGCCGGTGCGCGTTGGGGGGGTGACGATCACGACCCGACCTCCGTCATGCGACGGCCCTATCAGAACGGAATCCGCCCGATGTTCACCGGCAGGACCGGCCACCCCAGTGCTGCGGGCGTCGCGATCGTGGCGCTCACCGGCGCCGCGATTCTGCGCGGCGGTGCCGCAGCGGCCGACTCGAACCAGGACGACCAGTTCTTGGCGTTGCTCGATCAGCAGGGAATCCCCGCATTGCAGGGCGTGCCCAGCCTCATCGACACGGCCCACGACGTTTGTCGCACACTCGATGCCGGCATGTCGGCTTCCGGTCTGGTGGACGCGATGGTGGACAACGCGTTCGGCATCGACCCGAGCGAACGCCAATACGCGCCCGGTCGCCTCGCGCGGACGGAGGCCCGCTTCATCACCGCAGCGGTGGGGGCGTACTGCCCCCACAACCAAGGCAAGATCGCCTCGATCCGGGCCAACCGCGCGGGATGGGAGGGGTCGGCGCGCCGGGTCGTCGTAGTTCCCTCCGGCGAGATCACCGATCCCAACCCGCCGCCGACCCCGGCAGCACCGCCGCCGGCGGCGCAGATCCGCGCGCCGCGCCAGCCCGTGGCGGCGCCGCCACCACCGAAACGACCGCCACCTCCACCACAACAGGTGCAGCCTCCGCCGGAGCAGCCGCCGCCCGCACCGGACCAGGCGGAGCCTCCTGCTCCAAGTCCGCAGCCGGGGGGCTCACCCGGCAATGCCGGCGGTGTCGGCGGCGTCGGCACCGGCGGTGCTGGCACGGCCGGCGGCGGTCCGGTCGATTCGTCGCCCGGGTTCGTCCGGCTCGCGCCGTGACGGACGTCGGTGGGCGCGTCTGCCAACCCTCGCGGCGGTCCGCAGTAATGAATTCGTTGCACCGCAACGCATTTAGGACAGAAGTAGCATCGGCGTCACCTGACGCCGCATCGTGGTCATTGGCGATGAAAAACGATCAGCGGGAACCCGTCCCCCAAGACGTGCGTCAGAGCCGCCCCGCCACGAAAGTCGCTGCCTGACTGGGCATTCCGTTGTGGGTGTAGGAAAGGTGCTCGGGGGAGAACAACTCGTCGTGCGTCGGCAGCGTCAGCAGCGCGCCCGGAGCGCATACCGGATCACCGGGCGCACACAAGTCAACGGCCTTCGCCCCGTACCACGGGCTGAGCTCAGTTATCGGCGCTCCCAAAAATCTCCCGGACGGATTGCCGAACGTGGCGACCGCGGCAACGTGATCGGCCTCGTCGGACGTGAGAATGTCGGGGACCAAGCCCGCGACCGGCGCACGGGCGATAGTGGTCAGATCGATCACGCCCGCGCCTTGGGAATACCCGCCGAGGACCAGCTTGGTGTTCGGACAGGTCGCAACCATGGACCGAACGTGAGCGTGCGCGTCGTTGGCGCCGGCCGACGCGGAGGGGGCGAGATCGTCGCCGGCGGGGTAGTTGACCGGGTACACCCCAACAGACCGGCCCCCGACCTGCGAGCGCAGGGCATCGATGAATTGCTGTCCGACCGCGCCAACACCGGGTGCCTCGTCGGTGCCGCGGGCGAAAGTCACCTCGGCATCAGGGCATGCAGCGGCGGAGGCCGGCCCAGCGAGGATCGGTGCGCTCAGCAGCGCCGCCGAGGCGGTGACCACGGCGGTACCCAGCAAATGGGAGAATCGGTGTGCTTTCACGTCCCAATGCTGACACGCGCAGTGCATTGCGCGACACCCCTGAGCGTCTGATTATTCGAGCGCCGCTTTGGCCGCCAGCAAACCGAAAAGCCAAAGCGGCCTCACATACCAAGTCCGTAATATCGCGTCATGAGGCTTGTCGGGATAACACCAGGCGCGCAGCGTGTCCTCAGCCTGACGGCCGCCACTCCGCTAGCGGCCGCATTGGCTATTGCCCAGGCGGCGACGCCTTCCCCGATCGCGGGACTGATTCCCGCGGCATCCGCGGCCTGCCCCGACGCCGAGGTGGTTTTCGCTCGCGGGCGAGAGGAGCCACCCGGCGTCGGCGCAGTCGGAGACGCATTCGTCAATTCGCTGCGCGGCAAGACGCGAATGTCGATCGGGGTCTATGGGGTGAATTACCCCGCCAACATCACCACGGGCAGCGGCGCGAACGATATCGGCGCCCACGTCGAATCGATGGCCAGAAGTTGCCCGAACACCCGCATCGTGCTCGGCGGCTACTCGTTGGGCGCTGAGGTGGTTGACCGTGCGATGTGGGCTGGGCTGCCGCCGGGTGTGGATCAGCACATCGCAGCGGTCGCGTTGTTCGGTAATGGCACCCACGGGCTGGCCCCCGCGTTCGCCGGCAAGACGATCGACCAGTGCGCCGCCGGCGACCCCATCTGCGGGAGAGGCACGAATTGGCCGTCGCACCTGCAGCCCTCATACATCGGTTCCGGGCTGGTGGACCAGGCCGCCGGCTTCGTCGCCGGGAGGCTCTAGGGCAGGGCTGACGGCGTTCAGCAGCTTCAGCTCCTCGGCCAGCACGTCGATCATGAACCGGATCTGTTCGGACGAGTGGCAGCTGGTGACGAAGAAACGCAGACGGGCCTGATCTTCCGGCGCGGCGGGGAAAAGGACCGGGTCGGCATAGATGCCGCGCCGCACCAGAGCGTCCGACAGTCGCAGCGCTGTGATCGAGCTGCCGACGATGCAGGGGATCTTGTTGGCGCCCTCGCTGTCACCGGTGTGGATGCCGGCTTCTTGCGCCAGCCTCGCGAAGAGCGCGGCGTTCTCGCGCAGCCGGCGCAGGTGTTCGACCAGCGCGGGGCGCCCGGTGGCCCTTTGTTTTGGCGCCGCGGGGGCGATCAGGTCGAGGCCGCGGGTGGTATTCATGCTCTGCTCCGTTTCCGTCGTGGGGCGCGACCCGAGCGCGCCCCGGTCACCGGTAGGAGAGTCGAAAGGGTCTTACGCAGACACTTTTTCCGGAACTTTTTCAACCAGTGACCGGGTGACGGTCGCGACCACACGCGGAGTTGCCGATCGGGTCTGTCTCGACGCTTCCGACGCGACGCGAACGAAGGATTTCTAACCCGTTTGGAGATAACGGATTTGACTCGGGCAGGCGGCCGGTGGATTTCGGCGAACGGCCTTTGTCGTCGGGACCACTCGACGTGGATTGAACGATCCCTCGATCCCGACTCACGTTCGCGGTGAGCACACACTTTTTCGACGTTGACATCGCCAATCCGCCGCGTCGTAAACTATCGAAATCAGATCGTCAGCTAACAGAAATGTCGGCTCTTGATCAGGACGAAGCGGACTTTAGATTTCCTCGGGAAGCTCCATCCAACTACGTCTCATCGGCAGATCGGCTGGATTGATTCAACGGTTAAGGGAGTCGGAATGAAGTTGACGCTTACCCGCCTTGGCGCTGCGGTAGTGGGTTGTGCTGCGGCGTGCGTGTTTTCGACCGCGGTCGCCAGCGCCGATCCACCCGACCCGCATCAGCCGGACATGACGAAGGGCTACTGCCCGGGTGGGCGATGGGGCTACGGCAATTTGGCGGTGTGCGATGGCGAAAAGTATCCCGACGGGTCATTTTGGCACCAGTGGATGAAGACCTGGCTTGTCGGCCCGCAGTTTTACTACGACTGTGTCGGCGGCGACGAACCTCTCCCCGGCCCGCCGCCGCCGGGTGGCTGCAACGGTGCGATTCCTACCGGCCAGCCGGCCCCGCCCCCGACGTGATCGGCGCAGCGGCCGCGAATCACTCCCGAGTTTCGACCTCGATGCGCTTGGCCGTCGGGCCACCGTTGGGCACCGGCACCGAGATCGCCAGGATGCCCTTTTCGTAGGTGGCATGGACGTCGTCGACGTTGGCACCGGCGGGCAGCGGAACCGAGCGCGCGAAGGCTCCATAGCTGAACTCGGACCGGCCGTGGGACTCGACGGCCTGGCTGCGCACCGCCTTGATGGTGAGCATTCCGTCGTGCACGGTGATGTCGATGTCCTTCGCGGGGTCGACGCCGGGAATCTCGGCGCGCACCTCGTAGCGGCCATCGTTGATCTCGTCCTCGACGCGGAGGAGGTTGCGGTCGAACAGCGGACGCAGGCCGGCCAGCAGGGGAGTGCCGCTGAAGAGCTCGGCGAGATCGGGCACCAATGTTCTGGGTTGACGCTGGACTGGCAGAGTTGCCATGGAATCTCCTGAAATCGTTGCATCGCTTTCGATTTCGATCGAACCACTATGCCGTCCGCGGTGCCAGACGGCGCGCGTCGATGTTGCCAAGAGATTCATTGCGCGTTAAACCGGGCGGCGGTGTCCCACGCGGCGCCGTCGGCGTGTTCAGCCCACCCTCTTCAGGGTGTAGTGGGCCATCGTCCGTTTGGGGTCGTCGGCGAGCCTCTTCACCTCCTGGCGGATGGGTTCCACGGCGCCGCCCAACACGCCGGGGCAGCCGTCCGGGCACCGGACTTCCCACCATGAGTCAGACCGGTGTGGCGGCCACGCCCCGAGCTGTCCGCCTCTGGGCTGATAGCCGATCTCGTCGGCGAACTTCCTGAGGTTGCCGACGTGATGCTGTTCCGGGCAGAAGAGCGAAACATCGATTCCGAGGTTCTCGTTCATGGCCGCCATTCTCCCTCGCAACGGCGTGACCACAATCACGGCCGCTGCGGGCGCCTCCATGGTGTAGTCACTTGACTACAGTGCTCCGCCTGTGGTGTAGTCAAGTGACTACGCCTCCCGAGGAGAACGAACCATGACCACAGCAGCCGCGCGGGATCGCGGAAGCGATCTCGCCATGAACTTCGCCCTTGCAGCACCCAGCGGTGCAACCTGCGTCGGCGACTGGGAAAGCATCGGCGCGGGCTTCAGGGTGTTCGACGGCCCGGAGTGGAGAATCGAGCACGTCACCAAGCGTGGTCGGCGCGCCGACGTCGGCCATATCGTCGTGTCCGTCATCGGCCGGCAGTACGCGGATGGGCACGCCGAGCGCGAGATCATCATCGACGGCGCCGACGCTCCGGTCATCACGCCTTCCGAAGCGCGCAAGCTGGGCAGGGCGTTGATCGCCGCCGCGGACGCCGCTGACGGGTGACAGCGAAGGGCCGTCGCGCACACCTTGCGGTCACGCCGTGCAAGTCAGGGATGCGTCACGAGATATGTCTCGTTGTTCAACCCTGCCGTGAGTTCGTCGACGTTGAAGGGGCGGTCGAGTCGCGCGTGCAACGCTTTCGGCTCGAGCAAGAGGCTGATTTCTGCGGTTTGCCGCGCGAAGAGTCGTCCGATGAGCGGGTAGATGCGACGCATGATCGCCCGCTCCGCGGATGTGCACCGTGAGGCGCAGTAGCCGACATGGCCGATCTCGTCTGTGAGAATCTCGCTGTAAAGCAATTCAATTCGTTCGGCGACCGCGGGTTCATCGGCGAACAGTTTGATGCCGACGCGACGCAATTCGTCAAACATGATGCAGCCCGCCATCTCAGCGGCTCCGACGAACATGAAGCCGAGCCGCGGGGGCAGGAACACGCCCGTCTTGACGAACTGCCGCATCACAAACGGCGGCGGGACCACCTGGAAGGTCAGATCGAACACGTCCAGCGCATATGCCAGCAGCCTGGTGTGGTAGTGCTCTTCAAGCTCGAGGTAGACGTTCTCGGGCGGCAGGCTCTCATCACTGTTGCGCCCGTAGGTTTCGCCCAACCCCACCCCGAATCGTTCCGCCTGGTTCAATTTGGCCGTCGCCAACAGGAACAACATTTTGTCGTCCAAGCCGGGCTCGGGACGCCTACGCCGCAAGTTGCGCAGGAAGGTCGGCCGGTCGGCGGGATGGGCCGACCGTACGGGATTGGCTTCAAGTTCGTTGAAGAACTTCTCGCGCTTGGCCAGCCGTCGGTTGAGCAGATCGGCCTCACCGTCACGCTCAGCCAAAAAGTCCCGGTAGCCCTCTATTCCTCCGCGTCTCATCGGTTCTCCATTCCTTTGACAATGGTGGTGACGTATCGGTCCAGGAACCCGGCATCGTGCGCCCCGGTGGCCAGCAGCGCGAAGAGGCCGGTGAGGAAGAAGGTGCCAAGCTCCTGGGGGTCCGCCTGCGGGGGAACTTGCCCTGCTTGTTGTGCCCGGCTGATTTCGCCCACCACAAACTCCGCGAGCGGGTGTTGTCCCAACTCCTCTTCAACTGGGCGGGTCGAGGAGAAGTGCAGTCCGAGCATGTCGCGAAACACCACTGCGCCGAGTCGCCGTTCCGCGTCGAGGATGTGCCGCACCACTCGTGTCAGAACGGATTCCAGGTCGCCCTCGGCCTCACCAAGGTCGTCGACAATCCGAACCTCCTCTTTGCGCTCCACTTCGACGAGGACGTGTTCCTTTGTCGGGAAGTGGAAATAGAAGGTTCCTCGTACGACACCCGCCACGGTCGCGATCGCGCTGACATCGGCGGCGGCGAGCCCGCGCCGCGAAATCTCGTCCAGCGCTGCGTCGAACAGGCGCTCTCGCGTCTCGAGTCTCCGCGCTTCGCGGACGCTTCTGGCTGGTGACTCAGCCACCGACTCCATACGTCGGAACGCTACGCTCACTCGCTGACAGCTGTCAATGACAGGCGTCAGCGACAGAAAAGGCTCCTGCCGAGCTGTGCGGGGACTAGTTCGGAGAACTGTCCCGGGGCTCGTCCTCCTTGCTTGCTACATCGACCTGCGCGCCGCTGAGACCGGCTCGTCGCGGTCCGCTCGGGCCGCGCCCGCGGCGAGGTGCTTGAGTAGCTCGGCCTGGATGAGCCGGCGCCCGGGCGCGAGCCGATGCGAGAGCCCGTTCAGCAGGATCAGCGTGCGCCCGACGAGCGCGAAGTCCTCCGGGATCTTGCGCAGGCTCGTCTCGCCCAGGATCTCGAAGAAGCCGGCCTCGGTATCGCTGTCGCCGATCGTCATCAGCATCAGCGTGCGCAGGTTGTCGGGTTTCATCGAGGCGACGTCGAAGCCGAGCTGCTCGGCCGCGGCGAACGCGGATCGCGAGTCGCCAATCATCGAACAGACCATCATCGTCGCGACGAGCCGCGCGAAGCCGGGCGGCAGCTCCTTGGCCAAACCGAAGTCGAGGAGGCCGATCCGGCCGTCGGGGAGGATCAGCAGGTTCCCGGGGTGCGGATCGCCGTGGAAGAAGCCCTGCTCGAAGATCATCGTGCCGTAGAGCGCGCCGATCTTGCGCGCGATCTCCGTGAGCTTGTGGCCCGCCGCGACCAGCTCCTTCGTGCGCGCGACCTGGATGCCCTCCAGGTACTCGAGCACAATCATGTTGTCGCCGCACAGCTCCGGATGCACGCGCGGGACGACCACGAAGTCCATGTCGGTGAGGCTTTCCGCGAGCCGCTCGGTCGAGCGCGCCTCACGCGCGAAGTCGAGCTCGAGCTCGATGAAACGCGTCGTCTCGGTGACGAGCGCTCGCAGGTCGATGCGCCGCTGCACGAGCATGACAATCCCGACCACGCGGCGCAGCATGCCGAGGTCGAGCGGGATGATCTTCGGGATCTCGGGGTAGCGGATCTTCAGGACGACCTGGCTGCCGTCGCGCAGCGTCGCGCGGTGCACCTGCGCCAACGAAGCGGCGGCGAGGGCCCGGCGATCGACCGTCGCGAACACCTCGTCGAGGGGGCGGCCGAGGTCGCGCTCGACGAGCGGCCGCAGCGTCTCGAAGGGCCGCGGCGGCACCGCATCGTGGAATTGGCTCAGTTCCTCGATGAAGGGCGCCGGTAAGAAGTCGGCCCGTGCGCCCTGGATCTGGGCGGCCTTCGTGAAGGCGCCGGCCAGCGAGAGCGCGACGTGCTTGATCTCGCGGGCCGCCGCGCGGTGGGCGCGCTGCCAGTCGGCGTCGGTCGTCGGCCATCGAGCCGTGCGATCGCGCGCCAGGAGCAGCAGGTAGCGGGGCATGACGCGCACGACGGCAAGCACCACGCGCAGGACTCGGACGGCTCGGAAGTGTCGGATCACGAAGCAGCAGCGCGCCTTTGCTATCGAGCTGAAGATGCAGGGTGCGCTTCGCTTGAGGCGATCGTTGGCACGGTGTTATTGTTGCCGGTCACCCGGTCATTCTCAACATTGCGCTCGTCCAGGGGATCCCGCCATGACGTCTCGTACCTGGCAGCGCTCGGCGCCCTCTCCCGACCGGTCGTCACCCCATGCTTCTTCTAACGGCTCCGCTGAGTTCGACCTGCTCCTGCCGCTGCGCAGCGCCGGCTCGCTCGAGAATCCCTACCCGATCTACTCCGTGATCCGCACCGTGCGGCCCGTGCTCGAGGTGCCGGTCCCGGACTACGCCGGCCCCGGCATGTGGATGCTCACGCGCTACCGCGACGTCCACTCGGTGCTGCGTGACCCGCGCTTCTCGGTCGAGCGCCTGCGCGCGCCGCTCATGCGCGAAAACCTCGACCGCATGCCGGAGTTCCTGCGCCAGAGCGCGACTGGCAGGCGCTCGATGCTGGTCATGGACCCGCCCGACCACACGCGCGTCCGCAAGCTCGTCAACAAGGCCTTCACACCCAAGCGCATCGCCGCGCTGCGCGGTCACGTCGAGGCGATCGTCCGCGAGCTCGTCGACGAAGCGCACGCCAAGGGCATCTTCGACCTGATCCACGACCTTGCCGAGCCGCTCCCGGCAATCGTCATCGCCGAGCTGCTCGGCGTCCCGGTCGAGGACCACCGTCAGTTCCGTAGTTGGTCGAGCGCGATGATCAACGGCGTCGGGTCGACGAGCGCGGAGGCGCGCGCAACCGGCGCCGAGGCGGCGCGGCAGATCTTCGACTATCTCGCCGACATCATCGCCGCCCGCCGCCGCGCCCCGCGCGAGGACCTGATCAGCGCGATGATCGCGGCTCAGGAGGAGCGCGACGCGCTCACCGACGCCGAGCTGCTCGCAACCGGTAACCTGCTGCTGCTTGCCGGCCATGAGACGACGACGAACCTGATCGGCAACGGCACGCTCGCCCTGTTGCGCGAGCCCGATCAGTGGACGCGGCTGTGCAACGATCGCGCGCTGCTCCCGACCGCGATCGAAGAGCTGCTCCGCTACGACGGACCCGTGCAGGCGACGGTGCGTGTCGCGCTCGAAGACGTCGCGATCGACGACCAGGTGATCCCGGAGGGCGCACTCGTGCTCGTGAGCATCGGCTCGGCGAACCACGACCCCGACATGTTCGACGACCCCGACCAGCTTCACCTCGCGCGCAACCCAAACCCGCACCTCGCGTTCGGATTCGGCACCCACTTCTGCCTCGGGGCGCCGCTTGCAAGGCTCGAGGCGCAGCTCGCGTTCGACGCGCTGACGAAGCGGTTCCCGGGGCTCTCGCTCGTGGAGGACCTCCCCGTGTACCGGGCGAATCCGGTGCTGCGCGGGCTCACGAGCCTGGAGGTGGCGGCGTAGGCGGTCGGGGCAGCCCTCAACCGCACACCGCTCGACTCGGAAACACTGTCACCCATCAGCCGAAGACGAACTGTCACGCATCAGCCGAGGTCATACACGCTTGCAGTGCCCCCGGCACGACTCGAACGTGCGACCTAGGGATTAGAAGGCCCTTGCTCTATCCACCTGAGCTACGGAGGCAATGTGCAGGTCAGTCTATCGAACGCGACACGCCCGAAGGACTCGCCGAACGCGACGCGCCCGAAAGGTCTTCCAGCGGAGCGCTTATCGGATATCGTGTGAGCCTCGACACACGTAGAACACCGGTTGATAAACAACCGTTCACCGCAACGAAGCGTGTGCATAACGTCGAGGGGTGCGTTGAATGAGCGTGGCCTTGAACTTGACTTCGCGGTGCTCGTGGGCCGGCGCCCAGGCACTGCGGCTGGCCGCCGACGCCCGGGACACCTACCGAGCCGGGGCGTTGTTGCTGCGCGGCTCGCCGTTCGCGGTCGGCTGGGTGGCCGGCTGGCTGTCCACGGAGTTTCCCCCGCACGTCGTCACCGGGCATGCGTTGACCCGGGTCTCGCGGCCCTCCATCGGGCGTGTCGGCGCCACCTGGGCCGCGCAGAAGGCCGATGAGGCCCTCACCGCCGCGCTCGAGGAATGCTTCGGGCCGGACTTCCGGGACCTGGTGCGCCACCCGGCCTGCGGCCCGTCCCCGTGCGCCTCGCGGGGCGGCCTGCTGCGCAGGCCCGGGCCGCACCGCCGCTACGCGGCGCAGACCTCCGACATCCCCTACGGCCCGGGCGGCAGCGAACACCTGCTCGACATCTGGCGGCGGGAGGACACCGCGCCCGGGCGCCGCGCGCCGGTACTGATCCAGGTCCCCGGAGGCGCGTGGGCGGTCAACGGCAAGCGTCATCAGGCCTACACCCTGATGAGCCAGATGGTCGAACTCGGCTGGATCTGCGTCTCGATCAACTACAGCAGGAGCCCGCGCTGCACCTTCCCGACGCACCTCATCGACGTCAAGAGGGCGATCGCGTGGGTCCGCGAGAACATCGCCGACTACGGCGGCGATCCCGACTTCATGGCGATCACCGGCGGGTCGGCGGGCGGACACCTGGCGTCGCTGGCCGCGCTCACGCCGAACGACCCGCGGTTCCAACCGGGCTTCGAGGACGCCGACACCAGCGTGCAGGCCGTCGCGCCGTATTACGGCGTGTACGACTTCACCGACGCCGAGAACATGCACGAGTTGATGCTGCCGTTCCTCGAGCACTTCGTCCTGAAGACCCGCTACCACGAAAACCCGGACCGGTTCCGGGCGGCGTCGCCGATCACCTACGTGCACCACCAGGCTCCGCCGTTCTTCGTGCTGCACGGCGACAAGGACGAACTGGTGCCCAGCGGGCAGGCCCGTGCCTTCTGCACGGCCTTGCGGGAGGCCGGGGCCGCCACCGTGGGCTACGCCGAACTCGCCAACGCGCACCACGCCTTCGACATCACCCCGACGGTCCGGTCGCGGCTGGCCGCCGGCGCCGTCGCCGACTTCCTGGGCGTCGTTTACGGGCGGCGCGCTTACCCATTGACGGATTCGGTGCCGGTGCCGGCAACGTCCGCCAGCTGAGCGGTCGCCAAGCTTCGCGCGGCGGATCGCGCCTTTCACCCCCGCGGCAACCCGACTAGCGTTGGGTGAACGATCCGGTAAGAGGCAGGTCCGGGGCAGGAGGCTTGGTCGGCGGTGACAACGTTGGCGCGTCGGGTTGAACATGGCTGAGTCGGGCGGGGGCGTCACATTGTCCGACGAGCTCGGACCCGTCGACTATCTGATGCATCGGGGTGAGGCGAATCCCCGGACCCGGTCGGGGATCATGGCGCTGGAGATCCTGGACTCGACGCCGGACTGGACCCGGTTCCGCACCCGGTTCGAAAACGCCTCCCGACGTGTGCTGCGGCTGCGGCAAAAGGTTGTCGTGCCGACGCTGCCGACGGCCTCTCCGCGTTGGGTGGTCGATCCCGATTTCAACCTGGACTTCCACGTGCGCCGGGTCCGCGTGTCCGGGGCCGGAACGTTGCGCGAGGTGTTCGACCTCGCCGAAGTGATCCTGCAGTCGCCGTTGGACATCTCCCGGCCGTTGTGGACGGCCACCCTGGTGGAGGGCCTGGCCGACGGCAAGGCGGCGACGCTGCTGCACGTCAGCCACGCCGTCACCGACGGCGTCGGTGGCGTCGAGATGTTCGCCGAGATCTACGACCTCGAGCGCGACCCACCGCCGAGGCCGACGCCGCCACAACCCATTCCGCAGGACCTGACGCCCAACGACCTGATGCGGCAGGGCATCAGCCGCCTGCCCTTCGCCCTCGTCAACGGCGTCGTCGGCGCGGTGGCGGGGGCGGTGTCGGCGGCCGGCAAAGCGGTGCTCGACCCCGTTTCCACCGTCGGGGGAGCGGTTGGTTACGCCATGTCCGGGGTGCGGGTGATGAACCGCGCCGCCGAGCCGTCGCCGCTGCTGCGCCGGCGCAGCCTGGCCACCCGCACCGAAGCGATCGACATCCCGCTCTCCGACCTGCACAAGGCCGCCAAGGCGGGTGGCGGATCGATCAACGACGCCTACCTCGCCGGCCTGTCGGGCGCCCTGCGCCGCTACCACGTGGCCCTCGGCGTGCCGATCAGCACCCTGCCGATGGCGGTGCCGGTCAACCTGAGGGCCGAGGCCGACACGGCCGGCGGCAACCGGTTCACCGGCGTCAACCTGGCGGCGCCCCTGGGCACCGCCGATCCCGTCGCCAGGATGAAGAAGATCCGCGCCCAGATGACACAGCGCCGCGACGAGCCGGCGATGAACATCATCGGTTCGATCGCCCCGGTGCTGAGCGTGCTGCCCACCGCGGTGCTCGAGGGGATCACCGGCTCGGTGATCGGCTCGGACGTGCAGGCCAGCAACGTTCCCGTCTATCCCGGTGACACCTACATCGCGGGTGCAAAGGTGTTGCGGCAGTATGGCATTGGCCCGCTGCCCGGTGTGGCGATGATGGTGGTGCTGATCTCCCGCGGCGGCTGGTGCACGATCACCGTGCGCTACGACCGCGCGGCCGTGCGCAACGAGGCGTTGTTCGCCCAGTGCCTGCTGGAGGGTTTCGACGAGATCCTGGCGCTGGCCGGTGATCCGGCGCCGCACGCGGTGCCCGCCTCGTTCACCGAACCGGCCGTTTCGTCGCGATCGGCGGCGGGCTCATGAGCGCGTCCGACGAGCGGGGCGCCCCAAAGCCGGGGCAGGACATGCGGTTGCCCGGCTCGGTCGCCGAGATCATGGCCAGCCCGCCCGGCCCGAAGATCGGCGCGTTTTTCGACCTGGACGGGACGCTGGTCGCGGGCTTCACCGCCGTCATCCTGACCCAGGAGCGGCTGCTGCGCCGCGACATGGGCGTGGGCGAACTGCTCAGCATGGTGCAGGCCGGGCTGAGCCACACCCTCGGCCGCATCGAATTCGAGGACCTCATCGGCAAGGCCGCCGCGGCGCTGGCCGGGCGACTGCTGGACGATCTGGAGGAGATCGGCGAGCGGCTGTTCGTCCAACGCATCGAATCGCGGATCTATCCCGAAATGCGCGAGCTGGTGCGGGCCCACGTGGCCCGCGGACACACCGTGGTGTTGAGTTCGTCGGCGCTGACCATCCAGGTCAACCCGGTGGCGCGGTTCCTCGGGATCTCCAACATGCTCACCAACAAGTTCGAGACCAACGAGGACGGCATGCTCACCGGCGGCGTGCAGAAACCGATCCTGTGGGGCCCGGGGAAAGCCGCTGCGGTGCAACGATTTGCGGCCGAGAACGGCATCGACCTCAAGGACAGCTACTTCTACGCCGACGGCGACGAGGACGTCGCCCTGATGTATCTGGTCGGCAATCCGAGGCCGACCAACCCCGAGGGCAAGATGGCCGCCGTGGCCAAGCGCCGCGGCTGGCCGATCCTGCGATTCGACAGCCGGGGTCGCCTCGGCCTGCGGCGGCAGATACGAACCCTTGCCGGCTTCGGCTCGATGTTTCCCGTCGCCGCCGGCGCGGTGGGCATCGGCGTGCTGACCCGCAGCCGACGCCGCGGCGTGAACTTCTTCACCTCGACCTTCTCCCAGTTGTCGCTCGCGATCGCCGGGGTGCAGCTCAACGTGATCGGCGAGGAGAACCTGAACGCACAGCGTCCCGCGGTCTTCATCTTCAATCACCGCAACCAGGTTGACCCCGTCATCGCCGGCGCGCTGGTGCGCGACAACTGGGTTGCCGTGGGAAAGAAGGAACTGCAAAAAGACCCGATCATGGGAACGCTCGGCAAGCTGCTCGACGGCGTGTTCATCGACCGCGACGACCCGGTCGCCGCCGTGGAGACGATGCACACGGTCGAAGACCGCGCCCGCAACGGGCTGTCGATCGTCATCGCCCCCGAGGGCACCCGGGTCGACACCACCGAAGTCGGGCCGTTCAAGAAGGGCCCCTTCCGCATCGCGATGGCGGTGGGCATCCCGATCGTGCCGATCGTGATCCGCAACGCCGAGATCGTCGCCGCCCGAAACTCCACCGTGATCAACCCCGGCACCGTCGACGTCGCGGTGTTCCCGCCGATTTCGGTGCAGGACTGGACGATTGAGAACCTGCCCGAGCACATCGCCGAGGTGCGTCAGCTCTACCTGGACACGCTGGCCAACTGGCCGGTCGACGAACTGCCGAAGGCCGACCTGTACGCGGAGAAGAATGCCGCGAAAAAGGCCAAGCCCCCCGCGAAGAAGGCGCCGGCCAAGAAGGCTGCCGCGAAGAAGGCGCCGGCCAAACCAAAGCCGGCGAAGTCGAACCCCAACGCATCCGAGGTCTCGCTGAAAGACGGTGAGGCACAACAGCCTCGAGGGCGGCCGTGACCAAACCGGCCGTGAATGTCAGCGCAGTCCTGGCCGCCCAAGATTCGCTGATATTGGCGTCCATGACCTCGCCGGTCGAGCGGGAACTGGTCATGGCCTGGGTCAGCCGGCAGCGCGCCGCCGCCCCCGAGATCGCCTTCGACGTGTTGACGTTGCCGCAACCCGATGCACCGCCGGCGGCGCTGTCGGAGCTTGCCCAGCGGCTGGAGTCCGAATCGAACGACGACCGGTCGGTCGTCCCGGTGCGGGTGTTCTGGCTGCCGCCGGCCAATCGCGGCAGGGTCGCACAGTTGGCCGGGTTGCTCCCCGGCCAGGATCCCTACCACCCCAACCAACGTCAGCAACGACACATCGTGCGCAACGACCCGCAACGCGCGCGGGTGGTGGCCGGCGAGCCGGCCAAGGTTTCCGAACTCCGCCAGCAGTGGCGCGACACCACCGTCGGCGAGGACACGCACGACTTTGCGCATTTCGTCACCCGCCGCGCCATCCTGGCGCTCGAGCGCGCCGAGTACCGGATCCTCGGACCGCAATACAAGTCGCCGCGGCTGGTGAAGCCGGAGATCTTGGCGTCCACGCGTTTTCGCGCGGGCCTGAAGCGGATCCCGGGCGCCACCGTCGAGGAAGCCGCCAAGATGCTCGACGAACTCGCCACCGGCTGGAGCCGGGTGTCCGTCGACCTCGTCGGCGTGCTCGGCCGGGCGCTCAGCCGCGGATTCGACCCGGACATCGACTACGACGAGTATCAAATCGCGGCCATGCGCGCCGCGCTGGAAACCCATCCGGCCGTGCTGCTGTTCTCGCACCGCTCCTACATCGACGGCGCGGTGGTGCCGGTGGCGATGCAGGAGAACCGGCTCCCGCCGGTGCACGTGTTCGCAGGCATTAACCTGTCTTTCGGGGTGATGGGGCCGCTGCTGCGCCGATCCGGAGTCATCTTCATCCGCCGCAACATCGGCGGCGACCCGCTCTACAAGTACGTGCTGCGCGAGTACGTCGGCTACATCGTCGAGAAGCGGTTCAACCTGAGCTGGTCCATCGAGGGCACCCGTTCCCGGACCGGAAAGATGTTGCCGCCCAAGCTCGGTCTGCTGTCCTACGTTGCCGACGCATACCTGGACGGCCGCAGCGAGGACATCCTGCTGCAGCCGGTGTCGATCGGATTCGATCAGCTGCACGAGACCGCCGAATACGCCGCCTACGCCCGCGGCGGTGAGAAGACGCCCGAGGGCGTCGTCTGGCTCTACAACTTCATCCGGGCCCAAGGCGAACGCAACTACGGCAAGATCTACGTCCGCTTCCCCGAGGCGGTCTCGATGCGGCAGTACCTCGGCCCGCCGCACGGCCCGCTCGCGCAGGATCAGGACGCCAAACGCCTTGCGCTGCAGAAGATGTCGTTCGAGGTGGCGTGGCGGATCCTGCAGGCGACGCCGGTCACGGCCACGGGCTTGGTGTGCGCGTTGCTGCTGACCACCCGCGGCGCCGCGCTGACGCTCGGACAGCTGCACCACACCTTGCAGGACTCGCTGGACTATCTCGAGCGCAAGCACAACCCGATGTCGACGAGCGCCCTGCGGCTGCGCACCCGCGACGGGGTGCTGGCCGCGGTCGACACGCTGTCCAACGGGCATCCCATCACCCGGGTCGACGGCGGCCGGGAGCCGGTGTGGCTCATCAGGCCCAACGAGCAACACGCCGCGGCCTTCTACCGCAACTCGGTGATCCACGCCTTCCTGGAGACCTCGATCGTCGAACTCGCGCTCGCTCACGCGAGGCGGGTCGACGGCGATCGCGTCCAGGCGTTCTGGGTCCAGGCGATGCGGCTGCGCGACCTGCTGAAGTTCGACTTCTATTTCGCCGACTCGGCGACGTTCCGCGACAACATCGCCGAAGAGATGGCGTGGCACGACAATTGGGAGGCCCAGGTTGCCGCCGGCGGCGACGCCATCGAGGCGATGCTGTTCGCCAAGCGTCCGTTGATGTCCGACGCCATGCTGCGGGTCTTCTTCGAGGCGTACGAGATCGTCGCCGACGTGTTGCGCGATGCCCCGGCCGACGTCGGCCAGAAGGAGCTGACGGCGTTGGCGCTGGGGGTCGGCCGGCAATACGTGGCCCAGACCCGGGTCCGCAGCAGCGAATCGGTGTCGACGCTGCTGTTCGCCACCGCGTACCAGGTTGTGGTCGACCAAGGCCTGATCGCGCCCGCCGACGATCTCGCCGACCGGCGGATCGCATTCCGGCGGGAGCTGCGGGACATCCTGCATGATTCCGACTACGTGGCACGGATCGCGCGGAACCAGTTCGTCGCGCGCGAGGCCAAGGCGCGTCTGGACGGTCACACTCGCTAGTCGGGGTGCGCGCAATACGCTGGGTGCATGACGATCGACCAGCAGGTAGCCGCACGCCGCGCGTTGGTGTGGCCGGTGCTGATCGGCGTCGCCGTGCTGGCGGGCTGCACGGCCGCGGGGATCGGGGCGCTCTCGCTGGCCGACGCCCTGTCCGCCACCGGATTGCCCGATCCGGGGCCGGCGACCACGCTGGGGCTGCCCTTCGTCCGGGCGGCGGGGGAGATCGCCGCCGTCCTGGCCGTCGGGTCGTTTCTCTTCGCGGCGTTCATGGTGCCCCCGCAGACCAGCGGGGTGCTCGACGCCGGGGGGTACCGCGCGCTCCGGGTCGGGACGGTCGCCTCGGGTGCGTGGGCGGTGTGCGCCGCGCTGCTGGTCCCGCTGACCATCTCGGACGTGTCGGGGCACCGGCTGACCGACCTCGACCCCGGCGCGATCTGGTCGCTGGCCGGCCTGATCAACACCGCCTCCGCCTGGCGCTGGACCGCGATCCTGGCCGCGGTGGTCACGCTGGCGAGCCTGCCGGTGCTGCGCTGGTCCTGGGTGCCGGTGCTGCTCGCCGCGTCGCTGGTGACGCTGATTCCGCTCGGGCTGACCGGTCACTCGTCGGCCGGCGGCTCGCACGACCTGGCCACCAACAGCCTGCTGATCCACCTCGTCGCCGCCAGCCTGTGGGCGGGCGGCCTGCTCGCGCTGCTCGCCCACGCGCTGCGCCGCGGTGAGCACATCGGGCTGGCGGTGCGGCGCTTCTCGAGGGTTGCGCTGTGGTGCTGGGTGGCGATGGCGCTCAGCGGATTGGTGAACGCGCTGGTGCGGGTGCTGCCGTCGGACCTGCTGACCACCGATTACGGGCGGCTGGTGGTCGCCAAGTTCGTCGCGCTGTGCGCGCTGGGCGCCCTCGGGTGGCGCCAGCGCCGCTCGGCGGTGGCGGCGTTGCAAGCCGACGAGAGCCGGTCCCGAGGGCGCCGGGCGCTGATCAGGCTCGCGCTGATCGAGGCCGCGGTGTTCGGCCTCACCTTCGGCATCGCGGTCGGGCTGGGCCGCACCGCGCCGCCGCCGCCGCCCGCCCGGCTGCCCACGATTCCCGAGGCCGAGATCGGCTACGACTTCGACGGCCCGCCCACCGTGGCGCGCATCCTGTTCGACTGGCGCTTCGACCTGATCTTCGGCACCGCCGCGATCGTGTTCGCCGCGCTTTACGTGGCGGGGGTCGTGCGGCTGCGCCGCCGCGGGGATCGCTGGCCGCCGGGGCGGACCGCGGCCTGGCTGCTGGGCTGCCTGGCGTTGCTCTTCGTCACCTCGTCGGGCGTCGGCCGCTACATGCCGGCGATGTTCAGCATGCACATGGTCGCCCACATGGGGCTCTCGATGCTGGTGCCGATCCTGCTGGTGCTGGGCGCCCCGGTCAGCCTGGCGCTGCGGGCCCTGCCCGCCGCCGGCCGCGACGATCCGCCCGGCGTGCGGGAGTGGCTGCTGGCCGCGCTGCACAGCCGCTATTCACGATTCGTCACCAACCCGATCGTCGCCACCGTGCTGTTCGTCGCCGGCTTTTACGGGCTGTATCTGTCGAACCTGTTCGACACCGCGGTCAGCAGTCACGCCGGGCACCTGGCGATGAACGTGCACTTCCTGGTCAGCGGCTACGTGTTCTATTGGATCGTCATCGGCGTCGACCCCACGCCGCGGCCGATCCCACCGCTGGCCAAGGTCGGCGTGGTGTTCGCGTCCCTGCCGCTGCACGCGTTCTTCGGGGTGGTGCTGATGGGCACCCGAAAGGTGCTCGGCGCCGACTACTACCGCTCGCTCGGATTGCCCTGGCACACCGACCTGATCGGCGACCAGCATTTGGGCGGCGGAATCGCTTGGGCCGCAGGCGAAGTCCCGCTGGTGATCGTGATGATCGCGCTGCTGGTGCAGTGGGCGCGCAGCGACAAGCGCACCGCCCGGCGGCTGGACCGCGCGGCCGAACTCGACGACGACGCCGAGCTGACCGCCTACAACGCGATGCTGGCCGAGCTGGCGGGGCGGGAAACGCCGGGGCGTTCGCCGCGTTGAGTCCGCGAGCGTAACGCCACTGCGAAATCCGCGACCAATTCTCGCGGTGAGGTTGCGCTCGCGCGCCGGCGTGCGACCTCGTATTCAGGGTGCGATGTCGTCGGTCAAGATTGGTCGATGCGCATCTACTCGGTGGATTGCTTCACTGACCGTCCTTTCGCCGGGGGCCCGGCTGCGGTCTGTGTACTCGAATCGGGTTGGCCTGAGGCTGAGTGGCTCCAACAACTGGCGGCCGAGTTAAACCTGCCCGCCACCGCATTTGTTCGTCGTGATCAGCCACAGTCGGAGCTGCGATGGTTCAGCCCGCAAACCGAACTGGCGTTGTGCGGCAGCGGAACCCTCGCCGCCGCGCACATCGTGTGGGAGACCGGCGACCGGGCCGATGCTCTGGAGTTCGCTTCTCGTGGAGGCATCCTCGGCGCGCGCCTGGAACGCGACCGACGAATCACGTTGGACTTCCCCGCCGACAATCCTCATCCGTTGCGAGTATCGTCAAAACTCGTTGCAGCACTTGGTGTTACGCCCTGTGATTCGGCGCGCGGAAGGCTCGACCTGCTCGCCGAACTAGATTCCCCGCAAAGCGTGCGCGGGTTGACCCCAGACCTGGCGGCGGTGGCCGCCCTCGACGCCCGTGGTCTCATCGTCACCGCGCGCGGCGAGGACGAAAGCGACTTCGTGTCCCGCTTCTTTGCGCCCGCTGCCGGTATCGACGAGGACCCAGTGACTGCGTCCGCGCATTGCACTCTCGGAGCCTACTGGTCGAAGAAACTGGCAAAGACAGCCTTGGTCGGCCTGCAAGTATCACCTCGTGGTGGGCGCATCGACCTGCAACTCCGCGACGGCCGGGTTGACCTGACCGGTCGCGCGGTCACAATCACCCGTGGCCGGCTGGCGATCTGAGTCAATAAGCCGGGTCGAGAACGAAGCCCGTACCGGGAAGTCGAGACGTGTACCGAAACGCGGCGGCTTTACGGGCCGGCGTCGTCCGAGGTGGAGTCGGAACCTCCGCATGTCAAGGACGCTGTCGGCCACGAGCATCGGGTCCACACTTGATCGAGGTTTGACTTGACCGACTCGGCTCCCGATGGAAGCGGGGCGCGTTCCACCGAGCTGTATACGGCCTCCATGCATGACTGCACAACCGCACGTGCTCGTCGCACCCCCATGCCCCAGGATGCGGCTTCGGCGGCCAGGTCATCGACGTTGATGTTGTCAATCCTCGTCTCACCGTTGATCACATGGCCTGTGCTTCTGAATGCGGGATCCAGGTACATCACCGGCGCGGCATCGTAGATCGGGGCCAGGGAAACGCTGCCATCGCGGCTGATCATCACTGAATAATTTTTGGAGTGGGCGTCGGCGTTACCGATCACCACGTTGAACGTCACAGCCTGCAGCAAGGCCAACCGAAACTGGTCGGGGTCCAGCGCCCTAGGTGCGGCCGCGCGCGCTACGCGACGTAGCCTCGACCCCAAACGTGCTGCTTCGCTGGTGCTTTCGTACTTGGCCTGAGGATCGAGACCCAGCGCTTGACAGAAATCCTCCTGATGCAGGCGGTAACCGTCAGGTCTTCGGTCGTACCGGACAACGACGACGGCCTCGCGCCCTGCGAACCGCTCTAAACGGGACGCCGCAGCGTTTATGCCCGTTGCCCGCGCCACTCGCAGTGCCCAGTCTTCCGTCTGGACGAGATGCTTCACGGCGCCACCCAGCGGCTCGGGCTTGACGATGTGCGTCGAGGCCGCGCCCGCTTCAGGCCAGCCCCATCCGCCGTCGGGGAGAGCTACCAACAGCACTTTGTCCTGGATGCCGGCCAGCGATGCCTGCGGTGTGGCGCCATCGGGCAGGTGGTACGTCGGCAGGTCCGCGATAAGACTCTCTACCTCCCGCTTGGTCAACCGGCGGACCTGGCCGGCGCCGGGCTTTGTCTCGGCGGCGAGGACCTGCACGGCGCCGGCACATTCCGCGCCGACCCGTTCTAACAGCGTCATCGTGTCGTTGATTGGTACGCCGGCTTCTGTGGCGATGTGACGGCGCAGGTTGCCCTCCGGCAGGAGACCTTCGATGAACGCCGACACCTGCAACGCGCCGTCCCTGTCTTGGATTGGACGTGGTGAAATGGGCAGAGCCAAAGACAGGACTCGACTCCCGTCGCCGAAGGTGTCGAGCGCCTCCTCGGTGAATTCCAACCGCAGGCGGAATCGGCGTGGCTCGGTCAGCCTCGCGATGTGCACGCCGTACAACCAGACGTCAAGCGCCTTACGCGCCATCGATCACCGCCACGCGGGAAAACTTCGGTACCAGCGCGAGCGCCATTCCGCACTCCGACAATGCGCGCAGCGCTATATCGACGCTGACAGATTCCCCCCGCTCAAGGCGGGAGATGGTCATACGAGTGACCCCGATACGGTCAGCGAGCTCACCCTGGTGAAAGCCTCGAGCCTGGCGCGCCCGACGCAGGCGTTCGCCGAGTTCGACGGTGTCGTACACCAGCGCGATAGGATGATTCATATTTTGATCATACGAGGCATTTGCCGGAATGCTCAATATTTCAATCATAGGGCGCTGAGCGCCAGATGATCGATATTTCGAGCATGGCAGATCATGGTCCTTCTGATCGAAATATGTAGCCGTCCCCGGGCCAAGGGCCTGCATGGAACACGCTCCGGACCAGCCGACGAACTGATCCACAGCCACGGTTTTCTCCACAGGAGCCGCGGATGGACGTGGTCTCAACTCAGAATCCGTCTCTGGTGCCCGGCTGAATGGCGATCGGATAGGGCGGTGAGGCGCTCACCGCGCCAACAGAGAAATGCAACCGAGAAGGGATCAGCCCATGTTCGAAACCCCGCTTACCGTGGTCGGCCACATCGTCAACAACCCCGAACGCCGACAGGTCGGCACCCAGGAGGTCATCAAGTTCCGCGTCGCCAGCAATTCCCGGCGGCGCACCGCCGACGGCGGCTGGGAGCCGGGCAACTCGCTGTTCATCAACGTCAACTGCTGGGGCAAGCTGGTCACCGGCGTGGGCGCCGCGCTGGGCAAGGGCGCACCGGTGATCGTGGTGGGTCACGTCTACACCAGCGAGTACGAAGACCGCGACGGCAACCGCCGCTCGTCGTTGGAGATGCGCGCGACGTCCGTCGGGCCCGACGTGTCCCGCGCGATCGTGCGCATCGAGCGGCCCGGCTACACCGGCCCGACGACCGAGGACGCCACTGCGCCGCCGGCGGACGCGACAGACACGCCCGGCGTGGACGCCGACGCCGGGGACGGCGCCGAGGCCGCCGACACCGGGCCGCTGCCGCTGTCGGCTTAGCTGCGGGATCAGCGCCGCGGCGCGGTGCCTAGGATGGTCCGCGAGAACTCTCTCAAAGACCAGAAAGGCACAACCGCGGCATGGCTGAGTTCATCTACACGATGAAGAAGGTCCGCAAGGCGCACGGCGACAAGGTGATCCTGGACGACGTCACGTTGAGCTTCTTCCCGGGCGCCAAGATCGGTGTCGTCGGGCCCAACGGCGCCGGTAAGTCGAGCGTCTTGCGGATCATGGCCGGTCTGGACAAGCCCAACAACGGCGAGGCGTTCCTGGCCCCCGAAGCGACCGTCGGCATCCTGCTGCAGGAGCCGCCGCTGAACGAGGAGAAGACGGTCCGCGGCAACGTCGAAGAGGGCCTGGGCGACATCAAGGTCAAGCTCGACCGCTTCAACGAGGTCGCCGAGCTGATGGCCACGGACTACTCCGACGAGCTGATGGAGGAGATGGGTCGGCTGCAGGAGGAACTCGACCACGCCGACGCGTGGGACCTCGACTCCCAGCTGGAGCAGGCGATGGACGCGCTGCGCTGCCCGCCGCCCGACGAGCCGGTCACCAACCTGTCCGGCGGTGAGCGCCGGCGAGTGGCGCTGTGCAAGCTGCTGCTGTCCAAACCGGACCTGCTGCTCCTCGACGAGCCGACCAACCACCTGGACGCCGAAAGCGTGCAGTGGCTCGAGCAGCACCTGGCGGCGTACCCGGGCGCGATCCTGGCGGTGACCCACGACCGGTACTTCCTGGACAACGTCGCCGAGTGGATCCTCGAGCTGGACCGCGGCCGCGCCTACCCCTACGAGGGCAACTACTCGACCTACCTGGAGAAAAAGGCCGAGCGGCTGGCGGTGCAGGGCCGCAAGGACGCCAAGCTGCAGAAGCGGCTGACCGAGGAGCTGGCCTGGGTCCGGTCCGGGGCCAAGGCGCGTCAGGCCAAGAGCAAGGCCCGCCTGCAGCGCTACGAGGAGATGGCCGCGGAGGCCGAGAAGACGCGCAAGCTCGATTTCGAGGAAATCCAGATCCCGGTCGGGCCGCGGCTGGGCAACCTCGTCGTCGAGGTGGAACACCTCGACAAGGGCTTCGGCGGTCGCACCCTCATCAAGGACCTGTCGTTCACCCTGCCGCGCAACGGCATCGTCGGGGTCATCGGCCCCAACGGCGTCGGCAAGACCACGCTGTTCAAGACCATCGTCGGGCTCGAGCAGCCGGACAGCGGCACGGTCAAGGTCGGGGAGACCGTCAAGCTGAGCTACGTGGACCAGTCCCGCGCCGGCATCGACCCGAAGAAAACGGTGTGGGAAGTGGTCTCCGACGGGCTGGACTACATCGAGGTCGGCCAGAACGAGATCCCGTCGCGGGCCTACGTGTCGGCGTTCGGTTTCAAGGGTCCCGACCAGCAGAAGCCGGCGGGTGTGCTGTCCGGTGGTGAGCGCAACCGCCTCAACCTCGCTCTCACGTTGAAGGAGGGCGGCAACCTCATCCTGCTGGACGAGCCGACCAACGACCTGGACGTCGAGACCTTGAGCTCGCTGGAAAACGCGCTGGAGAAATTCCCCGGCTGCGCGGTGGTGATTTCGCACGACCGCTGGTTCCTCGACCGGACCTGCACGCACATCCTGGCGTGGGAAGGCGACGAGGACAACGAGGCCAAGTGGTTCTGGTTCGAGGGCAACTTCGGGGCATACGAGGAGAACAAGGTGGAGCGGCTCGGCGCTGACGCCGCCAGGCCGCACAGGGTGACCCACCGCAAGCTGACGCGCGACTAGTGTCAGGGCTGCCCCGCTGAGCAGCGGGGCGATCGGGCGCAGCGCCCCGCGACGATGCGAGTTGGGAGCAATCGGCATGGCGATCGATCCCGGTGCCAAGCAGGGTTTCAAGCCGTGGACCACGTTCAGCACGAGTGACGACATTCCCGACTGGATCGCGAATGCCTACATCGAGAGCTATCGCGGTCCGCGCGGCGACGAACCGAGCGCCGCGGGATCCGACCGCGTCGACCCCGCGGCCATGGTGACCCCCGCGATGCTGCGCGCGCACTACCGACTCGGTGAGTGCCGCCCGGAACGCGGCAGTTGCGTCTGCGTCCACCCGGCCGACGATTCCGACGGGTTCGGGCCCGCACTGCAGGTCGTCACCGCCCACGGCAGCATGCTGCTCGACTCCGTCACGGTGCTGCTGCACCGGCTCGGCGTCGGCTACGGCGGCATCATGACCCCGGTGTTCGACGTCCATCGCAACGCCGAGGGCGACCTGATCAGCGTCGAACCCAAGGCGCCCGGCACGTCGCAATTCGACGGTGAGGCATGGATATACGTTCCGCTGTCGCCGTCCGTCGACAGCAACGCCCTCGCCGAGGTCGAGCGGCTGCTGCCCAAGGTGCTGACCGACGTCGAGCAGGTCGCCACCGACGCTTCGGCGATGATCACCGCGCTGAGCGATCTCGAAGCGGCCGTCCAAGCCAACGCCGGCGACCGCTATTCGGCGCCCGACCGCGAGGACGTCGCCGAGCTGTTGCGTTGGCTGGGCAACGGGAATTTCCTGCTGCTGGGCTACCAACGCTGCCGGGTGCACGACAGCCAGGTTTCCCCCGACGGGTCGCCCGGCCTCGGCGTGCTGCGCACGCGCACCGGCTCGCGGCCCCGGCTGACCGACGACGACCACCTGCTGGTGCTGGCGCAGTCCGTCGTCGGCAGCTACCTGCGCTACGGCGCCTACCCGTACGCGATCGCGGTTCGCGAATACGGCGACGGGGACGCTGAAGGCGGGGTGACCGAGCACCGCTTCGTCGGGCTCTTCACGGTCGCCGCCATGAACGCGGACGTGCTGGAAATCCCCATGATTTCGCGTCGGGTGCGCGAAGCGCTCACGATGGCCGACAGCGACCCCATCCACCCGGGCCAGCTGCTGCTCGACGTCATCCAGACCGTCCCGCGCTCGGAGCTGTTCACACTCAGCGCCGAACGGCTGCTGGCGATGGCCAAGGCGGTGGTGGACCTGGGATCCCAACGCCGCGCATTGCTGTTCCTGCGCGCCGACCGGCTCCAGTACTTCGTCTCGTGCCTGGTCTACGTGCCCCGCGACCGCTACACCACCGCGGTGCGGTTGCAGATCGAGGACATCCTGGTCCGCGAATTCGGGGGCACCCGCCTGGAATTCACCGCCCGGGTCAGCGAATCGCCTTGGGCGCTGATGCATTTCATGGTCCGGCTACCCGAATCCGCCGCGCCGGTCGACGTTTCGGAAGACACCCGCGTCCGGATCCAGGGGCTGCTGAGCGAGGCCGCGCGCACCTGGGGGGACCGCCTGATCGCCGCCACCGCGGTCGGCACACCCGCCCACGCCGACGCCGAGCACTACGCCACCGCCTTCTCGGAGGTGTACAAGCAGGCCGTCACGCCCGAGGACGCCATCGAGCACATCGCGATCATCAATGAGCTCTCCGATGATTCGGTCAAGCTGGTGTTCTCCGACCGCGGCGAGGACGGCGCCGCCCAGCTGACCTGGTTTCTCGGCGGACACACCGCGTCGCTGAGCCAGCTGCTGCCGATGCTGCAGAGCATGGGCGTCGTCGTGCTCGAGGAGCGGCCGTTCACCGTCACCCGGCCGGACGGGCTGCCGGTGTGGATCTACCAGTTCAAGATCCAGCCGCATCCGACGATCCCGTTCGCGACGTCGGCGTCCGAGCGCAACGCCACGGCGGAGCGGTTCGCCGACGCCGTCACCGCCATCTGGCAGGGCCGCGTCGAGATCGACCGGTTCAACGAGCTGGTGATGCGCGCGAGGCTGACCTGGCAGCAGGTGGTGCTCATGCGCGCCTACGCAAAATACCTGCGCCAGGCCGGCTTTCCGTACAGCCAGTCCTACATCGAGTCGGTGCTCAACGACCATCCCTCGACGGTGCGGTCGCTGGTCACTCTGTTCGAGGCGCTCTTCGACCCGAGGGCATCCTCTCTCAAGGGGTCGCCCACGAGCCGGGACGCGCAGGCGGCCGCCGCCGCGGTCGCCGCGGACATCGACGCGTTGGTGAGCCTGGACACCGACCGCATCCTGCGCGCGTTCGCGTCGCTGGTGCAGGCCACCCTGCGCACGAATTACTTTGTGACACGGGAAGGTTCGGCCCGGGCCCGAAACGTGTTGGCGCTCAAGCTGGATGCCCAGCTGATCGACGAGCTTCCGCTGCCGCGGCCCAAGTACGAGATCTTCGTCTACTCGCCCCGGGTCGAGGGCGTGCACCTGCGGTTCGGCCCGGTGGCGCGCGGGGGCCTGCGGTGGTCGGACCGCCGCGACGACTTCCGCACCGAGATCCTGGGCCTGGTCAAGGCGCAGGCGGTGAAGAACGCCGTCATCGTGCCGGTCGGGGCCAAAGGCGGTTTCGTCGTCAAGCGACCGCCACTGCCCACCGGCGACGCGGCCGCCGACCGCGACGCCGGCCGCGCCGAGGGTGTCGCCTGCTATCAGCTGTTCATCTCCGGGCTGCTCGACGTCACCGACAACGTCGACCACGCAACGAAACAGGTCAGCCCGCCGCCCGAGGTGATCCGGCGGGACGGCGACGACGCCTACCTGGTGGTGGCCGCGGACAAGGGCACCGCCACGTTCTCCGACATCGCCAACGACGTCGCCAAGTCCTATGGGTTCTGGCTGGGCGACGCGTTCGCGTCCGGCGGATCGGTGGGCTACGACCACAAGGCCATGGGCATCACCGCCAAGGGCGCGTGGGAGGCCGTCAAACGGCACTTCCGGGAGATGGGCGTCGACACCCAGACCGAGGACTTCACCGTCGTCGGCATCGGAGACATGAGCGGCGACGTGTTCGGCAACGGCATGCTGCTGAGCGAGCACATCCGGCTCATCGCCGCCTTCGACCACCGGCACATCTTTCTCGACCCGGAACCCGACGCCGCGTCGTCGTGGCGGGAGCGCAAGCGGATGTTCGGGCTGCCGCGATCCAGCTGGGACGACTACGACAAGTCGTTGATCAGCGAGGGCGGTGGGGTGTACAGCCGCGAACACAAGGCGATTCCGGTCAGCCCGCAGGTCCGCGAGGCCCTCGGCCTCCAGGGTGACGCCACCGAAATGTCCCCGCCCGACCTGATCAGGGCGATCCTGCAGGCGCCGGTCGACCTGCTCTTCAACGGCGGCATCGGCACGTACATCAAGGCCGAGTCCGAATCCGACGCCGACGTGGGCGATCGCGCCAACGACCCGGTGCGGGTGAACGCAAACCAGGTGCGCGCCAAGGTGATCGGGGAGGGCGGCAACCTCGGCGTGACGGCCCTGGGCCGCGTCGAGTTCGACCTGTCCGGCGGGCGCATCAACACCGACGCGATGGACAACTCCGCCGGGGTTGACTGTTCCGACCACGAGGTCAACATCAAGATCCTGATCGACTCGCTGGTCACCGCCGGCAAGGTCAAGCCCGAAGAGCGCAAGGAGTTGCTGGAGTCGATGACCGACGAGGTCGCGCGCCTGGTGCTCAAGGACAACGAGGACCAGAACGACCTGATCGGCACCAGCCGCGCCAACGCGGCCAGCCTGCTGCCGGTGCACGCGATGCAGATCAAATACCTCGAGGAGCGCGGCCTCAACCGGGAATTGGAGGCGCTGCCGTCGGAGAAGGAGATTCACCGGCGCACCGACGTCGGCATCGGGCTCACCTCTCCCGAGCTGTGCACCCTGATGGCCCACGTCAAGCTGGCGCTCAAAGAGGACATGCTGACCACCGAACTGCCGGAGCAGGACGTGTTCGCGTCCCGGCTGCCGCTGTACTTCCCGAGGCCGCTGCGCGAACGGTTCACCCCCGAGATCCGGACCCACCAGCTGCGCCGGGAAATCGTGACCACCATGTTGATCAACGATCTTGTCGACGCCGCGGGCATCAGCTACGCATCCCGGATCACCGAAGACGTCGGAGTCGGGCCGATCGACGCGGTGCGCACCTACGTCGCCACCGACGCGATCTTCGGGGTGAGCCAGATCTGGCGGCAGATCCGGGCGGCGGACATCCCGGTCGCGCTGTCGGACCGGTTGACGCTGGACACCCGGCGGCTGATCGACCGCTCCGGGCGCTGGCTGCTCAACTACCGCCCGCAACCGCTGGCCGTGGGCGCCGAGATCAACCGGTTCGCCGCGAAGGTCAGGGAGCTCACGCCGCGGATGTCGCAGTGGCTGCGCGGTGACGACAAGGCCATCGTCGAAAAGGAAGCGGCGGAATTCGCGTCGGAGGGCACACCGGAAGACTTGGCGTACATGGTCGCCGCGGGCCTCTACCGCTTCAGCCTGCTCGACATCATCGACGTCGGCGACATCACCGAAATCGACACCGCCGAGGTCGCCGACACCTACTTCGCGCTGATGGACCGGCTGGGCACCGACGGCCTGCTGACCGCGGTCTCCGAGCTACCCCGACACGACCGCTGGCAATCGTTGGCGCGCTTGGCGATTCGCGACGACATCTACGCCTCGCTGCGATCGCTGACGTTCGACGTGCTCGCCGTGGGGGAGCCCGACGAAAGCGGCGAGGAGAAGATCGGTGAGTGGGAACAGATGAGCGCGTCACGGGTGGAGCGGGCGCGTCGCACGCTCAGTGAGATACAGGAAAGCGGGGCAAAGGATCTCGCGACGCTTTCGGTGGCCGCCCGGCAGATTCGCCGCATGACCCGCACCAGTGGACGGGGATCGTCGAGTTGAGCGTCGGTTTCGTCGCGCCCGTGCCGGTGCGCTGGTCGGACATCGACATGTACCAGCACATCAACCACGCCACCATGGTCACCATCCTGGAGGAGGCGCGGGTGCAGTTCCTGCACGAACCGTTCGCGGCCGACATCACGACCATCGGCCTGCTGATCGCCGACGTGCGTGTCACCTACAAGGGTCAGCTGCGCCTGACCGATTCGCCTCTGCAGGTGACCATCTGGACCAAGCGGGTGCGGACGGTGGACTTCACGCTGGGCTACGACGTGCGATCGGTCAGCGCCGATGCGGGGTCGAGGCCCGCCGTCATCGCCGAGACGCAGTTGGCCGCCGTCCACATCGAGGAGCAGCGGCTGGTGCGACTCTCGCCGCACCATCGGGAGTACTTGCAACGATGGCTCAGGGAGTGACCGCCGAGCGCGGCCTCTGGTTGCCTGATACGGCGCACCGCGCGGACCTCGCCGCGTTCGTCGACCACGCGATGCGCCTCGACGACGCCGCGGTCATCCGGCTGCGGGCCCGATCGTCCGGCCTGCTGACCGCCTGGGTGGCAACGGGTTTCGACGTGCTGGCCAGCCGGGTGGTCGTCGGGCGGGTGCGCCCCGACGACCTGTCGGTGGCCGCGGACACGCTGGCGCGCGGCCTGTCGGCTGCGGACGCCTCGGGCTACGTCGACCCGGGCTTCGCGATGGACTCCGCGTGGCGGGGCGCGCTGCCCCCCGAATCCGGGTTCACCCACCTCGAAGACCTGCCGGCCCGGGTGATGCTGGACCTGGCGCAGCGCGGCGCGCGACTCGCCAAGGAACACGGCAGTTCGCACGGCCCGCCGGTTTCGTTGCTCGACCAAGAGGTCGTCCGGGTCAGCGCGGCCTCTGAAGGGGCCAATGTCAGCGTCGGGCTGCCGATGCGCTGCGTGTTCGCTTTGACCGCAATGGGTTTCCTGCCGACCTCACCCGACGCGATCGGCGCCGACGAGATGGTGCGGGTGCGGGTAGTGCCGTCGTGGCTGCGGGTCGACGCCAAGTTCGGCTCGGTGTACCGGCGCCGTGCCCACGCGGCGCTCGTGGTGCGCTGACTTGCTGCGACGCTCAGACCAGCCAGGCCGCCGCGTCGGGCGGCAACTTGCCGTCCACCAACGGCGCGCTCGCCAGCAGGAGTTCGCCCGGTGGCAACACCATCGGGCGGCGGCCGGCGTTCAGGGCGCACACCAGGCCACCGCGCCGCCGAAATATCAGCGTGTCGCGCGTCGCCGCCTGCCAATCCAGGCCGCCGCCCTCGAATTCGGACCGCTCCCTGCGCATTCCGATTGCGCGCCGGAAAAAAGACAGCGTCGAGTCGGGATCTTCGCGCTGCTTTTCGACGGTCAGCGTCGCCCAGTCCGCAGGCATCGGCAACCAGGTGTCGGTCGACGTCGAGAACCCGAACGGCGGCGCGTCACCCGACCAGGGCATCGGGACCCGGCACTTGTCGCGGCCGCGTTCGGTGTGCCCGGAGCGTTCCCACGTCGGGTCCTGCAACACCTCGTCGGGCAGGTCTACATCGGGCAGACCAAGCTCCTCACCGTTGTAGATGAACACCGCGCCCGGCAGGGCGAGCATCACCATCGCCATCGCCCGCGCCCGGCGCAGGCCGACCTCGCCGCCGCCGTACCGGGTGACCTCCCGGCCCACGTCGTGGTTGGACAGCGTCCACGTCGGTGTGGCGTCTTCGATGGCCGTGGCCGCCAGCGAGTTGTCGATCGCGTCGTGCACCTGGGTCGCGTCGAAGTCGATCTTGGTCAGCCGGAAGTTGAAGCCGAGATGCAGTTCGTCGGGCCGCAGATACTCGGCCCACCGGGCGTTGTCCATGACCCACACCTCGCCGATGGTCACCGCCCCGGGATAGTCGTCGACGATCGCGCGGATGCCGCGATGAATCTCGTGCACGCTCGGGTGGTTGAAGCGCGGGTCGTCGTCGCTGTGGCTCAACACCTTGATGTCGTCCTTCGCGTCGGGAAGTTCCGACGGCTTGGCCATCCCGTGCGCGACGTCGATGCGGAAGCCGTCCACGCCGCGTTCCAGCCAGAACCGCAGCGTCTTCTCGAAGTCGTCGAACACCTCCGGGTGTTCCCAGTTCAGGTCCGGTTGCTCGGCGTCGAACAGGTGCAGATACCACTGGCCCGGGTTGCCGTCGGGTTCGACGATGCGCGTCCAGGCCGGTCCGCCGAACACCGACGTCCAGTTGTTCGGCGGCAGCTCGCCGAGGGGACCGCGGCCGTCGCGAAAGTAATAGCGCTGCCGCGCGTCGGTGCCCGGCCCCGCGGCCAGCGCCGCCTGAAACCAGGGGTGCCGCGAGCTGGTGTGGTTGGGCACCACGTCCATGGTGACCTTGAGGCCCCGCTGATGCGCCGCCGCGATCAGTCGCTCGACCGCGGCCATGCCGCCGAACACCGGATCGATGTCACGCGGATCCGCCACGTCGTAGCCGTGGTCGGCCATCGGCGAGACGGTGACCGGGTTCAGCCAGATCGCGTCGACACCCAGGTACGACAGGTGTTCCAGCCGTGCGGTCAGGCCGTCCAGGTCACCGATCCCGTCGCCGTCGCTGTCGGCGAACGACCTCGGATAGACCTGGTAGAAGACCGCGCTCGACCACCACGGCTCGTGGCTCATACTGCTCCGTTCGGTAACTGGGCGTCAGAACGATGAATTGACCAAGGAGTGCGCGGCCATTTCGAGGTATTCAAGCAACTCGCGACGGTGCGCCTCGTCGAGGGTTTCCGAGTCGATGGAGGCGACCGCGGTGTGCATGCACCGCAGCCAGGCGTCGCGCTCGATGGGCGTGATCCGGAACGGGGCATGCCGCATCCGCAGCCGCGGGTGCCCGCGGCGCTCGGAGTAGGTGCGGGGCCCACCCCAGTACTGCTCGAGGAACATCCGCAGTCGCTCCTCGGCGCCGGCGAGGTCGTCCGCGGGATACAGCCGACTCAGGATCTCGTCCTCGGGGACCTGCTCGTAAAACCGCGACACGATCGCGTTGAAGGTTTCGGCACCGCCGACAGCGTCGTAAAAGCTCACCTGGTCCATCGCCCACCATTGTGGTGCATCGCCCCGAGGGCAACCGCGGGCCGCCCCTTGTGTTCACCGGATTGACACGGCGCGCACCAGCAATAAGGGTGCGTTTGGCGGCGAATCATGGTGGACTATCCGCGGAGGATCTATGGCGCATGGCAAGAGACGCCGCAGCCACCGCAGTTCCGGTGCCGCGGCAGGGTTGACCGGGCCCCCAACCGCGTCGTGCCTGCACAGCGTCGAGACCCATCCGCCCACCCGCCACGACAGCGCCTCGATCTGGAGCCGACGGCGGGTGCTGCTGCTGAACTCCACCTACGAGCCGCTGACCGCGCTGCCGATGCGGCGGGCCATCGTCATGGTGATCTGCGGCAAGGCCGACGTGGTGCACGACGACCCGGCCGCGCCGGTCATCCACTCGGCGAGCACGTCGATCGTGGTGCCGTCGGTGATCCAGCTGCGGTCCTACGTGCGGGTCCCGTACCGGGCGCGGGTGCCGATGACCCGCGCCGCGCTCATGCACCGCGACCGTTTCTGCTGCGCCTACTGCGGGGCGAAGGCCGACACCGTCGACCATGTGGTGCCCCGCAGCCGCGGCGGCGACCACTCCTGGGAGAACTGCGTCGCGTGCTGCTCGACCTGCAACCATCGCAAGGGCGACAAGCTGCTCGCCGAGCTGGGCTGGACGCTGCGGCGGGCGCCCCTGCCGCCGACGGGCCAGCACTGGCGGCTGTTGTCGACGGTCAAGGAACTGGACCCGGCCTGGGCCCGGTACCTCGGCGAAGGCGCGGCCTGACCAAATCTCATGTCCGAGTGTGCGGGCGGCGCACCCGGTGGGATACGGTTTGCGTCGTGAGCCTTGCAGAGATTCACCTGTACTTTATCGGGATTCCGCTGGTGTTGGTCGTCGTGCTGTCGGCGCTGATCTGGTCGCACAAGGGACCCCACCCCGCGACGTACAAGATGTCGGAGAAGTGGACCCACCCGCCGATCCTGTGGGCCGCCATCGACGAAGACGTCGGGCGCGCGCACGGCGGTCACGGGGCATCGGAGTTCTCGGTTGGAGGTGGCGCCAGTGGCACGTGGTGAGGTCGCGACGGTCGAGCACGCCGGGCTGCCCAAGGGTTCGGTGATCACCACCAGCGGACGGGTCTCGGCCGTGACCGAGCCGGGCGAGCTGTCGGTGCACTACCCGTTCCCGACGAAGGACCTGGTGGCCATCGACGACGCGCTGAAGTACGGCTCGCGGGCGTCGCGGGCGCGGTTCGCCATCTACCTCGGCGACCTCGGTAACGACACCGCCGCGCGGGCCCGCGAGATCCTGGCCGACGTGCCGACGCCCGACAACGCGGTGCTGCTCGCCGTCTCGCCCAACCAGCACGCCATCGAGGTGGTCTACGGGTCGGCGGTCCGGGGGCGCGGCGCCGAGTCGGCCGCGCCGCTCGGGGTCGCCGCCGCCGCGTCGGCGTTCGAGCAGGGCAACCTGGTAGACGGGTTGGTCAGCGCGATCCGGGTGCTCAGCGCCGGCATCTCGCCGGCCTAGTTCCGGCGCCGAGACTGCGACCAGAGCGAAGGTTGGCTCCTTTTCGACACGCTGAGCGCAGGCTCGATCAGGACGCGTCGAACTGGCGGGCGCGCAGCGAACGCTTGATCCCGGCCTGGCCTTCCAGCACCAGTCGCCGCAGGGCGGGCGGAATGTCGGGGTCGGCGAGGAACTGGTCGGCGGCCACGATGGCGGCCTCGCTGATGTCCCAGTGCGGGTAGAGCCCGATCACCACGGTCTGGGCGACCTCGCTGGATCGCCGCGTCCAGACGCCGAGGATCGCCGCGAAGTAGCGCGCGGTGAACGGCTCGAGCAACTCGTGCTGCCCGGGCGGCGCGATGCCGGCGATCATCGAGCGCGCCGTGATGTTGGCCAGGGTGTCGTCCTCGACCACGGTGGTCCAGGCCTCCTCCTTGACCGCCAGCTGGGGCCGCGCCGCCGCCGCCTGGGCGCCGTGGCGTTTCCCCGCGGCGGTCGGGTCGCGCCGCACCTCGGCGTCGATGAACGGTGTGGCGGGCCCGTCGGCGTCGATCTCGCCGGCGGCGGCCAGCGCGGTCACGATCCGCCAGCGCAGGTCGGTGTCGATGTCGAGGCCGGGCAGGCCGAGGTCGGCGGGGTCGCGGTCGAGCAGGTCGGCCAGCACCACGACGTGCTTGGTGGACAGCACCGACGTGCACAGCGTGTTGACGAACGCGAGCTGGTGATCCGATCCCGGTTGCGCCGCGCGCGCCAACTCCAGCAGCCGGTCGGCGAACTGCGGCCAGCCGTGCTCGCGCGCCCACCCCGGCTCGGCGTAGGACGCCAGTGCCGTCTGCGCCTGCATCAGCAGCCGTTGGGCCACCCCGACCTCGGTTTCGGCCGGCACGCCGCCGGAGACCAGTGCCACGAAGTCGCGGGCGCGCAGCTCGGCCTCGCGGGTCATCTCCCAGGCCGCCGACCACACCAGCGAGCGGGGCAGCGGCTCGGCGATGTCGGCGATGCGCTCCAGCGCGGTCTGCAACGACTGGGCATCGAGCCGCAACGAGCAATAGGTCAGGTCGTCGTCGTTGACCAGGATCAGCTTGCCCCGCGAAACCCCAACCAGCGCAGGGACTTCCGTCTGTGCACCCTCGACGTCGAGCTCCTCCCGGTGCACGCGCACCAGCTTGCCGGCGCCGTTTGAAGCGTCGTCGTCGTAGATGCCCACCGCCAGCCGGTGCACCCGCGTCTCACCGGCCCCCGGCTCGGCGCCGCTCTGAGTTACCGCGAACCTGGTGAACCTGCCGTCGGCGTCGACGTCGAAGTCGGGTCGCAGCGTGTTGAGCCCGGTGGTCTTCAGCCACTGCCGGCCCCAATCGGACAGGTCGCGACCGGACGCCTGCTCCAGCGCGGCGATCAGATCGTCGAACGTGGCGTTGCCGTAGGCGTGCGTGCGGAAGTAGTCGCGCAGCCCGGCCAGGAAGTGCTCCAGCCCGACGTAGGCGACCAGCTGCTTGAGTACCGAAGCGCCCTTGGCGTAGGTGATCCCGTCGAAGTTCACCTCGACGGCGGCCAGGTCGGGGATCTCGGCGGCGATCGGGTGCGTCGACGGCAACTGGTCCTGACGGTACGCCCACGACTTCTCGACGGTGGCGAACGTCGTCCAGGCCTCGGTGAATTCGGTTGCCTCGCTTTGACACAGCACCGACGCGAAGGTGGCGAACGACTCGTTGAGCCACAGGTCGTCCCACCACGTCATGGTGACCAGGTCCCCGAACCACATGTGCGCCATCTCGTGCAGCACGGTCTCGGCGCGCCGCTCGTACGAGGCGCGCGTGACCTTGCTGCGGAAGACGTAGTCCTCGAGGAAGGTCACCGCCCCGGCGTTTTCCATGGCGCCGGCGTTGAACTCGGGGACGAACAGCTGGTCGTACTTGCCGAACGCGTAGGGCAGGCCAAAGTTCTTGTGGTAGAAGCCAAATCCCTGCTTGGTCTCGGTGAACAATCGCTCGGCGTCCATGTATTGCGCCAGCGATGCCCGGCAGTAGATGCCCAGCGGGATCTCGCCGTGCTCGTCGGTGTAGCTGTCCCTCCACTCCGCGTACGGCCCGGCGATCAGCGCCACCAGGTAGGTGCTCATTCGCGGCGTGGTGGCAAAGGTGTGCACGCCGTCCTGCACCGACTCGGGCGCGCCGTTGGACACCACCTTCCAATGCCGGGGGGCGACCACCCGCACGTCGAACGTCGCCTTGAGGTCGGGCTGGTCGAAGCAGGCGAACATGCGCTTGGCGTCGGCGGTTTCGAATTGCGAATACAGATAGGTCTCGTCGTCCACCGGGTCGACGAAGTGGTGCAGCCCCTCGCCGGTGTTCGAATAGCGGCAGTCGGCGTCGACGACGAGGGTGTTCCGTTTGTCGAGCCCGGTGAGCGGGATGCCGAGCGACTCGTCGTATCCGGACACGTCGAGCTCGCGGCCGTTGAGTGTCGCGCTGCGCACCGTCTCGGCGGCCAGGTCGATGTACGTGTCGGCACCGGGCAGCGCGTCGAACACCACGGTCGTGGTGGACCGGAAGGTTCGCTCGCCCGGCGCCCCCTTGCCGTCGGTGACATCGAGGGCGATCTGGTAGCTGTCGACGGTGATCAGGGCGGCGCGTTCGACGGCCTGGTCCCGGGTCAGATTAGGAAGGGCCACGCGTACAACTTAGTCCCGCGCAGGACGGGAACAGCCGCGAGCGGCCTACGGTTGTGCTGAAGGTGTCTTGACCGACGAAAGGACTGCGCTATGCCCGAGAAGAACCGAGCCGACTTCTGGTTCGATCCGCTGTGCCCTTGGTGCTGGATCACGTCGCGCTGGATCCTCGAGGTGGAGAAGGTCCGGGACATCGACGTGCACTTCCACGTGATGAGCCTCGCGATCCTCAACGAGAACCGCGAAGGCTTGCCGGACAAATACCGCGAGATGATGAAGCACGCCTGGGGCCCGGTGCGGGTGGCGATCGCCGCCGAGCAGGCCCACGGCGCCAAAGTGCTGGACCCGCTGTACACCGCGATGGGCACCCGGATTCACAACGAGGACAACAAGAACCTCGACGAGGTCATCAAGCTGTCGCTGGCCGACGCCGGCCTGCCCGCCGAGCTCGCCGAGGCGGCGCAAAGCGATGCCTACGACGACGCCCTGCGCAAGAGCCACCACGCCGGCATGGACGCCGTCGGCGACGACGTCGGCACGCCGACCATCCACGTCAACGGGGTGGCGTTCTTCGGGCCGGTGCTGTCGAAGATCCCGCGCGGCGAGGAGGCCGGCAAGCTGTGGGACGCGTCGGTGACGTTCGCGTCGTACCCGCACTTCTTCGAGCTCAAGCGGACCCGCACCGAGAAGCCCGAATTCGACTAGCCGATGCGGTGGGCGCCGCTGTGTAAGGATTGCGGGCATGCGCGTCTACCTCGGCTCCGACCACGCCGGATTTGAGCTCAAGCAGCAGATCATCTCCCATCTCAAAGAGGCCGGGCACGAGCCGATCGATTGCGGCGCCTTCACCTATGACGCCGAGGACGACTACCCCGCGTTCTGCATCGCGGCAGCCACGCGCACCGTCGCCGACCCGGACAGCCTCGGCATCGTCCTGGGCGGTTCGGGCAACGGTGAGCAGATCGCGGCCAACAAGGTGCCGGGGGCCCGCTGCGCGCTGGCGTGGAGCGTCGAGACCGCGACGCTGGCCCGCGAGCACAACAACGCGCAGTTGATCGGCATCGGCGGCCGCATGCACACCGTGCCCGAGGCGCTGGAGATCGTCGACGCCTTCCTCAGCGCGCAATGGTCGAAAGCCGAACGCCACCAACGTCGTATCGACATCCTCGCCGAGTACGAACGCACCCACCAAGCGCCGCCGGTGCCCGGCGCGCAGGGCTGAGCGTGCCCGAGGGGCACACCCTGCACCGGCTGGCCCGGCTGCATCAACGCCGATACGGCGGTGCGCCGGTCGCGGTGTCGAGCCCGCAGGGCCGGTTCGCGGGAGCGGCGGCCGTGGTGGACGGCCGGGTGCTGCGACGGACCAGCGCCTGGGGCAAGCACCTGTTTCATCACTACGACGGCGGCCCGATCGTGCACGTGCATCTGGGCCTCTACGGCGCATTCACCGAGTGGGAGCGCGCCGCCGGGGAGCCGCCACCCCCTCCGGTCGGGCAGGTGCGGATGCGGATGGTCGGGGAGGGCTACGGCACCGACTTGCGCGGTCCGACCGTGTGCGAAGTCATCGACGAGGGCCAGGTCAGCGACGTGGTGGCCAGGCTCGGTCCCGACCCGTTACGCAGCGACGCCGACCCGTCCTGGGCGTGGGCCCGAATCGCCAAGTCCCGCAGGCCCATTGGGGCACTGCTGATGGACCAGACGGTCATGGCCGGCGTGGGCAACGTCTACCGCAACGAGTTGCTCTTCCGCCACCGCATCGATCCCTTCCGGCCCGGCCGGGGGATCGGGGAGGCGGAGTTCGACGCGGCCTGGACCGATCTGGTGGCGTTGATGAAGGTCGGCCTGCGCCGCGGCAAGATCGTCGTGGTGCTGCCCGAACACGACCACGGTCCGCCGTCATACCGGCCGGGGCGGCCACGGACATACGTGTACCGGCGCGCGGGGGAGGCCTGCCGGGTGTGCGGCGGCCCGATCCGTACGGAGGTGCTGGAGGGGCGAAACGTGTTCTGGTGCCCGGCCTGCCAGACGTGACCAACCTCACCGCGGCGCGGATCGAGGAATCGCCAGGTCGGCGGGGCCGGCGCCGGCTGACAGGAAACGCTCAGCAAGAAACGCTGGCGTCTATTGTTTGAGGGCCGCTCCGGCGGGGGTATTGGTAGCGACCGTGAAACCTCTTCCACTTTTAGCTGCAACCGTTTTCGCGATAATCGTCGGTCTCGGGCTGGGCGGCCTCGGCGCCGCCACCGAGGCCCACGCGCAGCCCGGGCCGTTCCCGCAATGGTGCCCCGGCGACTTCTGGGATCCGGGCTGGGGCGACAACTGGGACCGCGGGCATTGCCACGACAACTGGCGCGGTCCCGGCCCGAACCCGCACCCCGAGCCCTGGCGCGGACCGGGCGGTCCGGGCGGTCCCGGCTGGGATCATCGCTGACACTTATCCGATCAACCGCGCCCTGCCGATGACCGTTCGGCAGGGCGCGGGTTTATGCCGAGGCGCGCTCGACGAGGCCGAGCGCGGCGTAGACCTCGTCGCTCAATGCGAGGCTGCGCGGATCGGCATTCGCCTTGGTGGCGTCGAAGCGATTCGCCACGTAGGCGTAGCCGATCCCGTGTTCCAGGTCGACGAACCCGAACGAACCGCCGAGGCCACCGTGACCGAAGATCCGGGGGTTGGGTCCGTTGACGCAGCGCTGGTTGAGCATGTAGCCCAGACCCCACCCGTGGTCGGCGACCCGCGGGCCCAGCACCAAGTCGGTGTCGAAACCGCCCTGCGCGACCCTGACCAGTTCCATGTGCTCACGGCTGAGGAGCTTCTCCTGCGCGAGCGCGTTGTAGAAGGTCGCCAACCCCAGCGCCGACACCTGGCCGTTGGTGCCGGGGAACTCCAGCTCACGCCACAGCCCCAGGTCGTGAGAGCCCAGTTCGTCGTCGGGCGCGAACCCCATCGCGATGGACAGCCCCGCCTTCGGGTGTTCGGCCAGGCTGGTCGGGTAGCCGGGGGCTTGTGCCTCGGCCAGCAGGTCCCTGGCGTGCGGCTTGTTCACCCGCTCGGCGCAGCGGCGCTGCTCGGCAAGGGGCAGTCCGATGTGGACGTCGGCGCCCAGGGGTTCGGCGATCTCGGTGCGCAGGTAGTGGCCGATGGTGCGGCCCGTTACGCGGCGGAAGACCTCGCCGAGGATGAAGCCGAACGTGGTCATGTGGTAGCCCTGTGCGGTGCCGGGCTCCCACCAGGGGTCGGCAGCGGCCAGTTGATCGCAGACGAAGTCCCAGTCGGCGACGTCTTCCCAGCGCATGCGGGTGCGCGGCCCGATGACGCCGGAGCGATGGCCCATCACCATCGCCAACGTGATGGCTTCCTTGCCCGCCTGACCGAACTCGGGCCAGTAGCGCGCCACCGGCGCGTGCAGGTCCAGCTCGCCGCGGTCGGCCAGCTGGTGCACGCAGGTGGCCGACAGGCCCTTGGTGCCGGACAGCACCGTCGTCAGGGTGTCTTGTCGCCAGGGCCGGGTGCCGGCGGCGTCGGCCCAGCCGCCCCAGAGGTTGACGACGAGGTCGCCGTCCACCCACACCGCCACGGCCGCGCCGACCTCTTTGCCCTGCGCAAAGTTGCGCTCGAATGCGTCGCGGACCCCGACGAAGTCGGTCGCGCACGAGCCATGGATGTCGGCGTGGCGCATGGCCTCCCCCGGTTGCACAGGTACCTTCCCGAGCGGGCGACGGGAATCGAACCCGCGTAGCTAGTTTGGAAGACTAGGGCTCTACCATTGAGCTACGCCCGCAAGCTTTAGTCGAGCGAGACTGTATCTGGCGGCGAACATCAAATCTAATCGAAGCGGTTTCGTGATGGCTCCGTGAGGTCCGGGGCTCGTGCAGGTCCCCTGCGAAGCCGCCGCCCCCGGGCCGTAGGATTTCGAGGTCAGCGCGGGGTGTAGCGCAGCTTGGTAGCGCATCCGCTTTGGGAGCGGAAGGCCGCAGGTTCAAATCCTGTCACCCCGACCACACACTGCGCCGATCCACCGAAACACCGAGGAGCAAACCCGTGAAGAGCAGCGTCGAGCAGTTGAGCCCCACCCGGGTGCGCATCAACGTGGAGGTGCCGTTCACCGAGCTCGAGCCCGATTTCCAGCGGGCCTACAAAGAGCTGGCCAAGCAGGTGCGGCTGCCCGGGTTCCGGCCCGGCAAGGCGCCCGCGAAGCTGCTCGAGGCCCGGTTCGGCCGAGAGGCGATGCTCGACCAGGTCGTCAACGACGCTTTGCCCGCCCGGTATGGGCAGGCGGTCGCGGAGTCGGAAGTCCACCCCCTGGGACAGCCGGAGATCGAGGTCACCAAGAAGGAGTACGGCGGGGAGCTGACGTTCACCGCCGAGGTCGACGTCCGCCCCAAGATCGCCCTTCCGGACCTGGGCTCGCTGAAGGTGTCGGTCGCCCCGGTCGACGTCAGCGAAGACGACGTCGAGGCCGAGCTGGAGTCGTTGCGCGCCCGGTTCGGCACGCTGACGGGGGTCGAGCGGCCGGTGGCCGACGGCGACTTCGTCTCGATCGACCTGTCGGCCACCGTCGACGGCGAGGAGGTGCCGAACGCGACCGCCGAGGGACTCTCGCACGAGGTCGGTTCCGGACGGCTCATCGCGGGCCTGGACGACGCACTGGTCGGCCTGTCCGTCGACGAGTCACGGGTATTCACCGCGCAGTTGGCGACCGGCGAGCACGCCGGCAAAGACGCGCAGGTCACCGTCACGGTCAGGTCGATCAAGGAACGCGAACTTCCCGAGCCCGACGACGAATTCGCCCAATTGGCCAGCGAATTCGACACGATCGACGAGCTGCGGTCCAACCTGCGCGAGCAGGTCGGGCGAGCCAAGCGCGCCCAGCAGGCGGAGCAGATTCGCGACGCCGCGATCGACGCCCTGCTCGAGCGGGTCGACGTTCCGCTGCCCGAGTCGATCGTTCAGGCCCAGGCCGACACCGCCGTGCACAACGCGCTGCACGGCTTCGACCATGACGAGGCCAAGTTCGCCGAGGCGCTCCGCGAGCAGGGCAAGTCACGCCAGCAGTTCGAGGTCGACGCCCATAACGCCGCCGAGTCGGACGTCAAGAAGCAGCTCTTGTTGGATGCGGTGGCCGACGAGCTGGAAATCCAGGTCGGCCAGCAGGACCTGACCGAGCGGCTGCTGATGACCGCCCGGCAGTACGGCATCGAGCCGCAGCAGCTGTTCGCCTATCTGCAGGAGAACAACCAGCTGCCCGCCATGTTCGCCGACGTGCGCCGCGGGCTGGCCATCGCCGCCGTCGTCGAGGCCGCGACGGTGACCGACACCGACGGCAACGCCATCGACACGAGCGAGTTCTTCGGCAGGCGCCCGGAGGGCGACGAGGCCGAGCCGGAGGCGGAGGCCGAGGAGGCCGACAAATCAGGCCCGGAGGGCGACGAGGCCGAGCCGGAGGCGGAGGCCGAGGAGGCTAAGGCCGAGGAGGCCGGCGCCGCCGACGACGAAGCGGAGTGACCCGTCATGACGCTGTGAGCGAACGCGCCCATTTCAGGGCTGCGCGGCCGCCCAACAGCGGACCTGGTTGGTTAGGGTCGGAACAGAGAAGAACTCGAGAAAGCAGGTAACCCAGTCGTGACTGACATGCGTTCGCCCTCGCAGGGTCTCAACCTCACGGACTCGGTCTATGAGCGCTTGCTCTCCGAGCGCATCATCTTCCTGGGTTCGGAAGTCAATGACGAGGTCGCGAACCGGCTGTGTGCGCAGATCTTGTTGCTCGCCGCCGAGGACGCGGACAAGGACATTTCGCTGTACATCAACTCGCCCGGCGGGTCCATCAGCGCCGGGATGGCCATCTACGACACCATGGTCTTGGCGCCCTGCGACATCGCCACCTACGCGATGGGCATGGCCGCCTCGATGGGTGAGTTCCTTCTGGCGGCCGGCACCAAGGGTAAGCGGTACGCGCTGCCGCACGCCCGGATCCTGATGCACCAGCCGCTGGGCGGGGTGACCGGCAGCGCGGCCGACATCGCCATCCAGGCCGAGCAATTCGCCGTCATCAAGAAAGAGATGTTCCGGCTCAACGCCGAATTCACCGGGCAGCCGATCGAGCGAATCGAGGCCGACTCCGACCGCGATCGCTGGTTCACCGCGCAGGAAGCCCTCGAATACGGTTTCGTCGACCACATCATCACCCGCGCCGCTCACTTCACCAACGGAGAAGCCCAGTGAATCCTCTAGACCCTCAGCTCCAGCCCCAGGCGCGGTACATCCTGCCGTCGTTCATCGAGCACTCCAGTTTCGGTGTGAAGGAGTCGAACCCCTACAACAAGCTGTTCGAGGAACGCATCATCTTCCTCGGCGTGCAGGTCGACGACGCGTCGGCCAACGACATCATGGCGCAGCTGCTGGTGCTGGAGTCGCTGGACCCCGACCGCGACATCACCATGTACATCAACTCGCCCGGCGGCGGGTTCACGTCGCTGATGGCGATCTACGACACCATGCAGTACGTGCGCGCTGACATCCAGACGGTGTGCCTGGGCCAGGCCGCCTCGGCCGCCGCGGTGCTGCTGGCCGCCGGGACCCCCGGCAAGCGGATGGCACTGCCCAACGCGCGTGTGCTGATCCATCAGCCGTCGCTGTCGGGCGTGATCCAGGGACAGTTCTCCGACCTGGAGATCCAGGCCGCCGAGATCGAGCGCATGCGCACGCTGATGGAGACCACGCTGGCCCGCCACACCGGCAAGGACGCCGCGACCATCCGCAAGGACACCGACCGCGACAAGATCCTGACCGCCGAAGAGGCCAAGGACTACGGGATCATCGACACCGTGCTGGAGTACCGCAAGCTCTCGGCGCAAACCGCTTAGCGACATTCGCTGAGCGTGAACTCACGGCGAGTTTTCGGCTGATTTTTCGCCCTGACGACACGCTCGGCGAACGTCGGCGATATCAGAGGGGCCCACCCGGCAACATCCGCCGACAATCCGCGCCCCGGCCGCCACCCACTCCCGCGCCAGCTGCGCGGAGAAGCGCCGCGCACCAACCCAACCACGGCCATCCCAGCGCTCCCCGCTGTTCGGGTAGACGATCACCGGCTTGCCGACGCTCGCGGCCACGCCGATCGCCGGCACCACGTCGTCGGGCGCGCAGCAGTTGACGCCGATCGCGACGATCTCGGGGACCCCGGCCGCCACGGCGAATGCGTCGGCCAACGGTTGGCCGGCGCGGGTCCGGGTCCCGTCGATCGTGTAGCTCAGCCAGGCCGGCACGCCCGCGGAGCGGACCAGGTTCACCAGCGCCTCGGCCTCGTCGGCGTCGGGCACCGTTTCGCACGCCAGCACGTCGGCCCCGGCGTCCGCCAAAACCTCCAGCCGGGGCCGGTGCCACCGCGTCAAGTCCGCGACCGACAGGCCGTAGCGGCCCCGGTATTCGGACCCGTCGGCCAGCGCGGCGCCGTACGGGCCGACCGACGCGGCTACGACGAGCCCGTCGGCGCCGGCCTGCTCGCGCGCGGCCTTCGCGAGCTCCACGCTGCGGCGCAAGAGGGTCTCGGCCTCGCGCCGGCCGAGCCCGTGCGCCGCGAAGCCCGCGAACGACGCCTGGTAGCTGGCCGTCGTCGCGATCGTGGCGCCGGCCTGAAAGTACGCGGCGTGCGCGGCGATGATCTCGCGTGGCGCGTCGGCCAGCAGCCTGGCCGACCACAGCGGGTCGGAAAGGTCGAAACCGCGCGCCTCCAGCTCGGTGGCCAACCCGCCGTCGCTGATGACCACGGACTCGCTGGGCTCGCCAAACCCGACTGCCAACCCCACCCGGTAAATGTAGGGTTGTTGGAGCGGACCGGACTCGCTCGGGTCACGACCGCGACACGCCAAAGGCACGGAATGCGCGTCTCGGCGAGTGACGGGGGCCGTCTGGCTATATGTTTCTTCAGACAGAAGAGCATGAAGGTCCCACGAACTCCCTCGAATATCAACGACGCGATTCGGCGGTAATGGTCGCGGGGGGCACGAGCAAGCGGGTAGCGTCGGGGAATACATGCGGCACAGCAAGACGAACGGCGAATAAGGAAGTAGGCCCTCAGCACCATGGCGCGCATCGGAGACGGCGGTGACCTGCTTAAGTGCTCCTTCTGCGGGAAGAGCCAAAAGCAGGTAAAGAAACTCATTGCTGGCCCCGGTGTCTACATCTGCGATGAGTGCATCGACCTCTGCAACGAGATCATCGAAGAGGAACTCGCCGACGCCGACGACGTCAAGCTCGACGAACTGCCCAAGCCCGCCGAGATCCGGGAATTCCTGGAGGGCTACGTCATCGGGCAGGACACCGCGAAGCGCACGCTGGCCGTCGCCGTCTACAACCACTACAAGCGGATCCAGGCCGGCGAGAAGGGCCGCGACTCCCGGTCCGAGCCGGTGGAGCTGACCAAGTCCAACATCCTGATGCTCGGGCCCACCGGCTGCGGCAAGACCTACCTGGCGCAGACGCTGGCCAAGATGCTCAACGTCCCCTTCGCCATCGCCGACGCCACCGCGCTGACCGAGGCCGGCTACGTCGGCGAGGACGTCGAGAACATCCTCCTCAAACTCATCCAGGCCGCCGACTACGACGTCAAGCGCGCCGAGACCGGCATCATCTACATCGACGAGGTCGACAAGATCGCCCGCAAGAGCGAGAACCCGTCGATCACCCGTGACGTCTCCGGCGAGGGCGTCCAGCAGGCGCTGCTGAAGATCCTGGAGGGCACCCAGGCGTCGGTGCCCCCGCAGGGCGGCCGCAAGCACCCGCACCAGGAATTCATCCAGATCGACACCACCAACGTGCTGTTCATCGTCGCGGGTGCGTTCGCCGGGCTGGAAAAGATCATCTACGAGCGCGTCGGCAAGCGCGGCCTGGGCTTCGGCGCCGAGGTCCGCTCCAAGGCCGAGATCGACACCACCGATCACTTCGCCGAAGTGATGCCCGAGGACCTGATCAAGTTCGGCCTGATCCCCGAGTTCATCGGACGGCTCCCGGTCGTCGCGTCGGTCACCAACCTGGACATGGAGTCGTTGGTCAAGATCCTGTCCGAGCCGAAGAACGCTCTGGTCAAGCAGTACACCCGTCTGTTCGAAATGGACGGCGTGGAACTGGAATTCACCGACGACGCGCTGGAGGCCATCGCCGATCAGGCGATCCACCGCGGCACCGGCGCGCGCGGCCTGCGGGCGATCATGGAAGAGGTCCTGCTGCCGGTGATGTACGACATCCCGAGCCGCGACGACGTCGCCAAGGTCGTGGTGACCAAGGAGACCGTGCAGGACAACGTGCTGCCGACGATCGTGCCGCGCAAGCCGTCGCGCAGCGAGCGCCGCGACAAGAGCGCCTGACAACTCGCCGGTCGGCGGGCCGCGCATCTGGGTATTAGATGCGCATGCCGCCCGGTGTTGAGCACCCCGTCGCAGTTCCGCGCCGACTGGCGCGCGCGCTGGACGTACTGAATTTTCTGCTGGCCGACGTTCGCGACGGGCTGGGCCCGTACCTCTCCATTTACCTTCTGCTGACCCACCATTGGGACCAGGGCTCGATCGGGTTCGTCATGGCGGTCGGCGGCATCGGGGCGATCATCGCCCAGGCGCCGGCCGGCGCGCTGGTGGACCGGACGACCGCCAAGCGGGCGGTGATCATCGCCGGCGCGCTGGCGGTCACCGCCGGATCGCTGGCGATGCCGTTGTTCCCCGGCTTCTACTCGATCTCGGTCCTACAGGCCCTGACCGGGATCGCCGGTTCGGTTTTCGCGCCGGCCTTGGCCGCGATCACCCTGGGCGTGGTCGGTCCCCGCCTCTTCTCCCGGCGGGTCGGCCGAAACGAGGCGTTCAACCACACCGGCAACGCGTCCGCGGCGGCTGTCACCGGCGGCCTGGCCTATTTCTTCGGACCGGTCGTGGTGTTCTGGGTGCTTGCCGCGATGGCGGCCGGCAGCGTGATCGCGACGCTGCGCATCCCGGCCGACGCGATCGATCACGACGTCGCGCGCGGCATGGACCACGCCCCCGGCGAGCCGCACCGGCAACCGTCCGGGCTGGCCGTGCTGCTGCACAACCGCAGGCTGCTGATCTTCGCCGCGACGGTCGTCGCCTTTCACTTCGCCAACGCGGCGATGCTCCCGCTGGTCGGTCAGCTGCTGGCGCTGCACAACAAGGACGTCGGGACCGCGCTGATGGCTGGCTGCATCGTGGCCGCGCAGGTGGTGATGGTGCCGGTCGCCTACGTTGCCGGGGCCAAGGCCGATTCCTGGGGGCGCAAGCCGATCTTCCTGGCCGGATTCGCGGTGCTCGCCGCGCGCGGCTTCCTCTACACGCTGTCGGGCAACTCCTATTGGCTGGTCGGCGTGCAACTGCTCGACGGCGTCGGCGCCGGTGTGTTCGGCGCGCTGTTTCCGCTCGTCGTGCAGGACGTGACGCACGGGACCGGCCGGTTCAACGTCAGCCTGGGGGCGGTGACGGCCGCGACGGGCATCGGCGCCTCGGTGTCGAACCTCGTCGCGGGCTCGATCGTGGTCGCGGCCGGCTACAACGCCGCCTTCGCCTTCCTCGGCGTCTTGGCGGCCGCGGGGTTCGTCCTCTATCTCGTCGCGATGCCGGAGACGGCCCCCCGGCAACCAGCCGTCGCTTCCGCGCAACGAACGTGACCAATACCACAGTTTTGGCCTGACCGCACCGCCGGCGCTGGCTGACTTCGGCATCGGGTGCAAAACCGCTGCGTGCAATGCTTTCGAGACGTCCATGCTCGCCTAAAAGGAGTGCCATAATTGGTACTACTAGTGACACACAAGCTTGACGGCGCGGGAGCGGCCAAAATGGCGCGTAACGTGAAGCTCCAGCGCGGTGCCTATCCGGATAACGAATGGAAGGCGGATACGTGGATCCGAACGGCAGCGGAGCCGGGTCTGATTCTCGCAATGGCTCCTCTGGGAATGGGTCGTCCGATCGTCAGCGCATAGAACAGGTCGTCATTCGATTCGCCGGGGACTCAGGCGACGGCATGCAGCTGACCGGTGACCGGTTCACCTCGGAGGCAGCCCTGTTCGGAAACGACCTGGCGACCCAGCCGAACTACCCCGCCGAGATCCGCGCCCCCGCAGGCACATTGCCCGGGGTCTCGTCCTTCCAGATCCAGATCGCCGATTACGACATCCTGACCGCCGGCGACCGCCCCGACGTGCTGGTCGCCATGAACCCCGCGGCGCTGAAGGCCAACATCGGCGACTTGCCCCGCGGCGGAATGGTCATCGCGAACTCCGACGAGTTCACCAAGCGCAACCTGACGAAGGTGGGCTACGTAACGAACCCGCTGGAGTCCGACGAGCTGTCCGACTACGTCGTGCACTCCGTCGCGATGACGACGCTGACGCTCGGCGCCGTCGAGACGATCGGGGCGTCGAAGAAGGACGGCCAGCGGGCCAAGAACATGTTCGCCCTCGGCCTGTTGTCGTGGATGTACGGGCGGCCGATCGAAGCCAGCGAGAAATTCATCCGCGAGAAGTTCGCCCGCAAGCCCGACATCGCCGAGGCCAACGTGCTCGCGCTGAAGGCGGGCTGGAACTACGGCGAGACCACCGAGGCGTTCGGCACCACCTACGAGGTCTCCCGGGCGTCCCTGCCGTCGGGCGAATACCGCCAGATCTCCGGCAACACCGCGCTGGCCTACGGCATCGTCACCGCCGGTCAGCTGGCCGGCATCCAGGTCGTGCTGGGCAGCTACCCGATCACACCCGCCTCCGACATCCTGCACGAGCTGTCCAAGCACAAGAACTTCAACGTGATCACCTTCCAGGCCGAGGACGAGATCGGCGGCATCTGCGCGGCGATCGGCGCCTCCTACGGCGGAGCCCTCGGCGTCACCAGCACGTCGGGACCCGGCATCTCGCTGAAATCCGAGGCGCTGGGCCTGGCGGTGATGACCGAGCTGCCGCTGCTGGTCATCGACGTTCAGCGGGGCGGGCCGTCGACGGGGCTGCCCACCAAGACCGAGCAGGCCGATTTGCTGCAGGCGCTGTACGGCCGCAACGGGGAATCGCCCGTCGCGGTGGTGGCGCCGCGGTCGCCGTCGGACTGCTTCGAGACCGCCATCGAGGCGGTGCGCATCGCGGTGTCGTACCACACGCCGGTGATCGTGCTGTCCGACGGCGCGATCGCCAACGGTTCCGAGCCGTGGCGGATCCCGGACGTCGGCTCGCTGCAGCCCATCACGCACACCTTCGCCAAGCCCGGCGAGCCCTTCCAGCCGTACAACCGTGACCCGGAGACGCTGGCCCGGCAGTTCGCCGTCCCGGGCACCCCCGGGCTCGAGCACCGCATCGGCGGGCTGGAGGCCGCCAACGGCTCCGGCAACATCTCCTACGAGCCGGTCAACCACGACCTCATGGTTCGCATCCGCCAGGCCAAGATCGACGGCATCGCCGTCCCCGACCTGGAGGTCGACGACCCGACCGGTGACGCCGAGCTGCTGCTGATCGGCTGGGGCAGCTCGTACGGTCCGATCGGCGAGGCCTGCCGGCGCGCGCGGCGCAAGGGCATCAAGGTCGCCCACGCCCATCTGCGCCACCTCAGCCCGTTCCCGGCGAACCTCGGCGACGTGCTGCGGCGCTACCCGATGGTGGTGTGCCCGGAGATGAACCTGGGCCAGCTGGCGCTGATCCTGCGCGGCAAGTACCTGGTCGAGGTGCAATCGGTCACCAAGGTTCAGGGCGTCGCGTTCCTCGCCGACGAGATCGGGCGCCTCATCCGAGCCGCGCTGGGCGGCACGTTGGCCGAAATCGAGCAAGACAAGAAGATGGTCGCCAGAATGGCGGCAGCAACGGTGGGAGCGGGAGCTAGCGAATGACCGACCTGGTTGGCGCAGACCTCGGGGTCACCCCGAGGCTGACCAAGAACGACGGGGTTCCGACGGTGTCTGCCGGGGACCCGCCCCAGAAGGCCAAGGACTTCACCAGCGACCAGGAGGTGCGTTGGTGCCCGGGCTGCGGTGACTACGTCATCCTCAACACGATCCGCAACTTCCTGCCGGACCTCGGGCTGCGCCGCGAGAACATCGTCTTCATCAGCGGCATCGGCTGCTCCAGCCGGTTCCCCTACTACCTGGAGACCTACGGGTTCCATTCGATCCACGGCCGCGCGCCGGCGATCGCGACCGGTTTGGCGCTGGCCCGGGAGGACCTGTCGGTGTGGGTGGTCACCGGCGACGGCGACGCGCTGTCGATCGGCGGCAACCACCTGATCCACGCGCTGCGCCGCAACGTCAACATCACCATCCTGCTGTTCAACAACCGGATCTACGGCCTGACCAAGGGCCAGTACTCGCCCACCTCGGAGGTCGGCAAGGTCACCAAGTCGACGCCGATGGGTTCGCTCGACCAGCCGTTCAACCCGGTGTCACTCGCGCTGGGCGCCGAGGCGACGTTCGTCGGTCGCGCGCTGGACTCCGACCGCACCGGGCTGACCGAGGTGCTGCGCGCCGCCGCCGGACACCGCGGCGCCGCGGTCGTCGAAATCCTGCAGGACTGCCCGATCTTCAACGACGGCTCCTTCGACGCGCTGCGCAAGGAGGGCGCGGAGGAGCGGGTGATCAACGTCCACCACGGCGAGCCAATTGTGTTCGGCGCCAACGGCGAATACTGCGTGGTCAAGTCCGGCTTCAGCCTGGAGGTGGCCAAAACCGCCGACGTGAGCGTCGACGAGATCGTCGTGCACGACGCGCACGCCGACGACTCGGCCTACGCGTTCGCCCTGTCGCGGCTGTCGGATCAGAACCTCGACCACACCGTGCTGGGCATCTTCCGTAACATCAGCCGGCCCACCTACGACGACGCGGCACGCTCCCAGGTCCGCGCCGCGCAGGCATCGAAGCCGTTCGACTCCGCCGCCCTGCAGTCGCTGCTGACCGGGCGCGACACCTGGACCGTCGACTGACGTGGGCGAGCAGATGCCCGACGCAGTGTCACTGGCCGGGGTGATAGTCGCTGGGGGAGAGTCGCGGCGCATGGGCCGCGACAAGGCCACCTTGCCGGGCCCCGGGGGAACCGCCACGATGGCCGAGTATGTCGTCGGCATCGTCGCGCAGCGCTGCGAACCGGTGTTCGTGATGGCCGCCCCGGGACAACCGTTGCCGGCCCTGCAGGCCCGGATCATCCGCGACGACGTGCGCGGGCTGGGACCGCTGCCGGCCACCGGGCGGGGACTGCGCGCGGCCGCGGAGGCGGGCGCGCGGTTGGCCTTCGTGTGTGCCGTCGACATGCCGCTGCTGAGCGCCGATGTGATCGACGACCTCGTCCGCCTCGCCACCGAGACCAACGCCGAGGTGGTGTTGCCGTGGGACGGTCGCAGCCACTACCTGGCGGCGGTGTATCGCACCGACCTGGCCGATCGGATCGAGGCGCTGGTCGCCGCCGGCGAGCGCAAGATGAGCGCCCTGATCGACGCATCCGACGCCCAGCAGATCGTGCTGCCCGATTCGCGCCCGCTGACCAACGTCAACACCGACGCCGAACTGCGCGCGGCGGTGGGAACCGGCGCCTGAGCGCCGGCGCCCGCATTGTTGCATCGGCTCAAGCCGTCCCATTGATCATGTGGGGCGGGCAATTTTTTCGTCTCTGCCATTCTTTTGAATGTTAAGGCCATTTACAACACTTACTTTTCGGCCGTCTCGATAATGGCGAAGTGCCGGCGGCCGTTATCGGTGTGCCGTATCGCCTTGCCGCAGCGCGCTTTTCGGCCCCGACGCGCGGAAAAGGAGCGCCGACGGAACGTTGGGAAACATCTGCCGGGAGCGGACGATTCAGTCGTGCGGCGATTTGCCGCGCATCTGAAAGGCATTGATAGATAAGCTAATTCGAGTTAAGACAAGCTGTATTTGGCGGAAACCCTGGTGGCGCAGACGCTTTCGTCCTAACCATCGCCCCGTTCACTCTTTTCCGGCATGTCGGCCCTCCGCGATGCGTATCTTGTTGTATTTTGCGCCGGTTCGCCGCAGGCGCATGAATGTCGTCGACGGTTCCGTCGACCCGCGGTGGCCGCCGCAAGCGCGTGTGCCAGGTCACAAAAAGGCCGTGATTCGGCTCACGATCTGGTTGTTATGGCCAGTACTGGGCACCGGCCAAAAACGCATTGCTGACCTGCGGATTCGATTATGCGATCGCTGTGTGATCGGCTCGTTATCGATCCGAGATATCGATTTTCCGAAGATGACGAACGCGGCCAGGTTTCGTACGGTCCCTGGTAGCCCGAAAACGGGTTGACGGAAAAGTAATCAACAATCGAATCACGGACCCGCGTGCGAGCGGGGCTGCGGGCGGCATGCGCCGCGCCGCGGCCCGGGGTTCTACCCCGCCGGGCATATCGAGCGCCCGCCGCTGTCGTGCCAGAACGAGACGGCACGTCCCTAGAGCACCTTCGAGCACCAATCACGACCTTCGACCCACCCCGGTGGGTCTGCTTTGGCGCGCGCGCACCGCGAAAGGAAGAAATTTGAAGAACGTCCGCAAGACGCTCATCCTCGCCGCGATCACCGGCACGCTGGTGACGGTGCCCTCCGCCACCGCCACCGCGGAACCGATGGGCTTTGACCCGAACGTTCCCCCCGCCGGGGCGGCCGCGCCCGTGGGCTTCGACCCGAACGTTCCGCCGCCCCCGGTGCCGGACGCCGGCGTCGGTTGACGTGCCTCCCGCGCCGGCGCCCACGGGCTTCGACCCCAACGTTCCGCCGCCGCCCCCGGCGCCGGACGCCCCGCCGCCTCCGCCGGTGCACAAGGCGTACAGCGTGAACTGGGACGCCATCGCGCAGTGCGAGTCGGGCGGCAACTGGGGGATCAGCACCGGTAACGGCTTCGCCGGTGGCCTGCAGTTCACCTCGAGCACCTGGCACGCCAACGGTGGGTCGGGGTCGCCGGCCAGCGCCAGCCGCGAGGAGCAGATCCGGGTGGCCGAGAACGTGCTGCACACGCAGGGCATCGGCGCGTGGCCGGTGTGCGGTCGGCGCGGCTGACCATCACCTCTTGAGGGGTAAGTAATGCCGGGCCTTGCGCCCGGCATTACTTGTCCGCGGGTAGCGTCGGGCCGGTGACCGCAACGCCGCGCGAGTTCGACATCGTGCTGTACGGCGCGACCGGCTTCGTCGGGAAGCTGACCGCCGACTATCTGGCCCGCGCCGGCGCGGGCGCGCGGATCGCGTTGGCCGGCAGGTCGCCGGACCGGCTGCGCGCCGTCCGCGACACCCTGGGCGAATCCGCCCGGGACTGGCCGATACTGGCCGCCGACGCCGCACAGCCGTCGACGCTGGACGAGATGGCGACTCGGACGCGGGTCGTGATCACCACCGTCGGGCCCTACAGCCGCTACGGCTTGCCCCTGGTCGCCGCCTGCGCCGCGGCGGGCACCGATTACGCCGACCTGACCGGCGAGGCGACGTTCGTGCGGGAAAGCATCGATCGCCACCACAAGCAGGCCGCCGATACCGGCGCCCGCATCGTGCACTCCTGCGGCTTCGACTCGGTCCCCTCGGATCTCACCGTATACGCGCTGTACCGGGCCACACGGCGGGATGACACGGGCGAGCTCGCCGACACGCACCTGGTGGTGCGCTCGTTGTCCGGTGGGTTGTCCGGCGGCACCATCGCGTCCGGAGTGGAAATCATGGACACCGCGTCGCGCGACCCCGAGGCGCGCCGCCAGCTCGCCGACCCCTACACGTTGTCCACGGACCGCGGCGCGGAACCCGAACTCGGCCGGCAGCCGGATCTGCCCTGGCGTCGCGGTCGATACATCGCGCCGGAGCTGGGCGGGGTGTGGACCGCGGGATTCATGATGGCGCCCTACAACACTCGCATCGTGCGGCGCAGCAACGCGCTGCTGGACTGGGCGTACGGCCGGCGGTTCCGCTACGACGAGAACATGAGCGTCGGGTCGTCCGCGCTCGCGCCGGTGGCCTCGGCCCTCGTCAGCGGCGTCGGCAACGCGATGCTGGGCCTGGGCAGCCGCTACTTCCGGTTCCTGCCGCGCCGCCTGGTGGAGAGGGTTCTGCCCAAACCGGGTACGGGTCCGAGCGAGGCGGCCCGCGAGCGCGGGTACTACCGCATCGAGACCTACACCACCACGACCACCGGCGCCCGCTACGTCGCGCGCATGGAGCAGCAAGGAGACCCCGGCTACAAGGCGACCGCGGTGCTGCTGGGCGAGTGCGGCCTGGCGCTCGCGCTGGATCGCGACACACTCTCCGACCTGCTCGGCGTGCTGACCCCGGCGGCCGCGATGGGCGACGCCTTGCTGGCGCGATTCCCCGCCGCCGGCGTGTCTTTGCAGACCGAACGGCTGGGCTGACCCGGGCCGCCCCAACGGCTTTCGGTCCCCACCTGATGGGTCTACTGTCATAAGCGACTTGGCTCTACTCAACGAAGGTGGACACACCGATGGCCGGTCTCGACGATCTCTACGCCCAGATTCCCACTTCTGAAATCGCAAGCAGGCTGGGCGCCGACGAAGACGACGTCGACAACGCCGTTCACACGTTGGTGCCGCTCCTGCTCGGCGGCCTGCAGCAGAACTCCCAAGACCCCGAGCACGCGAGCAGGATCGAATCCATGGCTACCAGTCACGCCGCGCCGGGCCTGCTCGACGTCGGCGGCGGTCAGCAGGCGGTCGCGACGCTCTTCGGCGGTGCCGATGCCGACCAGGTCGCATCCGCGCTGGCCGATCGGGGGGCCGGCAACCGTGACCTGCTCAAGCAGTTGCTGCCGATAGTGCTCCCAATCGTGCTGGCATACATCGGAAAACGGCTCGGCCCAGGCGGCGAGGCCGGCGCATCGAAACCGACGGAGGCGGCCTCCGGTGGCGGGCTCGGCGAGGTGCTGGGCAGCATCCTCGGTGGCGGCTCCGGTGACAAATCCCTTGGCGGAATTCTCGGCGACGTGTTAGGCGGCAAGGGGGGCGCGCTCGGCGATCTCCTCGGCAGCCTGCTCGGCGGCAAGAAGTAGCGCGGCTCCCATCGCAATTGTCCGCATTGTTCACGGGCACTTAGCGGATGGTTTCGATTGCGTCGATTTCGGGGCTGCCTTAAACGAACCAAGATGAGTAGGTTCGTCCTTATCGGACAAGGCAAATGACGTCTGACCCCAATCGGCCGGACGACGACGAGAGGGGAATGCAATGTCGGACACGCTCACCGCGGGGCAGAAGCTGGTGCGAGGGGAGTCGCTCACCTCGCACAACGGTGCCTACACCCTCACATTGCAAGACGACGGCAACCTGGTGCTGGCATCTCGCGGCCAGGCGCTCTGGGCCACCGGGACCGACGGCCAGGACGTCGTGCGCGCCGAGGTGCAGCCCGACGGCAATTTCGTGGTGTACACCGCGGACAAACCGGTGTGGCACAGCGACACCGAGGGCAAGAAGGACGTCAAACTGGTGCTACAGGACGATCGCAATCTGGTCCTGTACGCCGCCGACGGGCCGGCCTGGTCGACAAAGACTGAGACGGACGCCCCGCCGCCGCCGGCGCCCGAGGCCGCCACGGCCCCCGAGGAGCCGGCAGCCGAGGAAGCCGCCGCCGAGGAACCGGTCGCCGAAGCCGCGGCCGAAGAGCCCGCCGTGCCCGAAGAGCCCGCCGTTCGGACGTACACCGTCGAGCCGGGCGACAGCCTGTGGGCCATCGCGGAGCGCTTCTACGGTGACGGAAGCAAATTCCAGGTGATCGCGGATGCCAGCGGTGTCCCCAACCCGGACCTGATTCAGCCCGGTCAAGTGCTGACCATTCCCTGACCGTCGGGGCGGTGACAGCGGTCGAATCCGTGTGACCAGGCGGATTCGGCCGCTTACACGCGGGCAAACGTGTCTCCCTAGAATTGACCGGTGACCGCCAGCCCCCGCCCCACCGCCGACCTGCCCAAGTCGTGGGATCCGGCCGCGATGGAGGGCGCCATCTACCAGAGGTGGCTGGACGCGGGCTACTTCACGGCGGACGCGAGCAGCGCGAAGCCGGCGTATTCGATCGTCCTGCCGCCGCCGAACGTGACCGGCAGCCTGCACATGGGCCACGCGCTGGAACACACGATGATGGACGCGCTGACCCGCCGCAAGCGCATGCAGGGCTTCGAGGTGCTGTGGCAGCCGGGCATGGACCACGCGGGCATCGCGACGCAAAGCGTGGTGGAGAAGCAGCTCGCGGTCGACGGCAAGACCAAGGAGGACTTCGGCCGGGAGCTGTTCGTCGAGAAGGTGTGGGACTGGAAGCGCGAGTCCGGGGGCGCCATCGGCGGGCAGATGCGCCGGCTCGGCGACGGCGTGGACTGGAGCCGCGACCGGTTCACCATGGACGAGGGCCTGTCGCGGGCGGTGCGCACCATCTTCAAGCGGCTCTACGACGCCGGGCTGATCTATCGGGCCGAGCGGCTGGTGAACTGGTCTCCGGTGCTGCAGACGGCGATCTCCGACATCGAGGTCGTACACGAGGAGGTCGAGGGCGAGCTGGTCTCGTTCCGCTACGGGTCGATGCGCGACGACGAGCCGCACATCGTGGTCGCGACCACCCGGGTGGAGACCATGCTGGGCGACACGGCCATCGCCGTGCATCCCGACGACAAGCGCTACACACATCTGGTCGGGACCAGGCTGCCGCACCCGTTCGTGGACCGCGAGCTCGTCATCGTCGCCGACGAGCACGTCGACCCCGAGTTCGGCACCGGTGCGGTCAAAGTCACGCCCGCGCATGATCCCAACGACTTCGAAATCGGGCTGCGGCACAACCTTCCGATGCCGAGCATCATGGACACCAGGGCCGTCATCACCGGCACGGGAACCGAATTCGACGGCATGGACCGATTCGAGGCCCGCGTCGCGGTGCGCGAAGCACTGGCCGCGCAGGGCCGCGTCGTGCAGGAGAAACGGCCCTACCTGCACAGCGTCGGACATTCGGAGCGCAGCGGTGAAGTCATCGAACCGCGCCTGTCGCTGCAATGGTGGGTCAGGGTCGAATCGCTGGCGAAGGCCGCCGGCGATGCGGTTCGCAACGGGGACACCGTGATTCACCCCGCCAGCCTGGAACCGCGTTGGTTCGGCTGGGTCGACGACATGCGCGACTGGTGCATCTCGCGCCAGCTGTGGTGGGGCCACCGCATCCCGATCTGGTACGGGCCCGATGGCGAACAGGTGTGCGTCGGTCCCGACGAGGCGCCGCCGGAGGGCTGGGAGCAGGACCCCGACGTGCTGGATACCTGGTTCTCGTCCGGGCTGTGGCCGTTCTCCACACTGGGCTGGCCCGAAGCGACCCCGGAGCTGGAAAAATTTTATCCGACAAGCGTTCTGGTCACCGGGTACGACATCCTGTTCTTCTGGGTTGCGCGGATGATGATGTTCGGCACGTTTGTCGGCGACGACGAAGCCATCACGCTCCGCGGCCGCCGCGGCCCGCAGGTGCCGTTCACCGATGTCTTTCTGCACGGGCTGATCCGGGACGAATACGGACGCAAGATGAGCAAGTCCAGGGGCAACGTCATCGACCCGCTGGACTGGATTGACGCGTTCGGCGCCGACGCCCTGCGGTTCACGCTGGCCCGCGGCGCCAGCCCCGGCGGTGACCTGTCCGTCGGGGAGGACGCCGTCCGGGCCTCGCGCAACTTCTGCACCAAGCTGTTCAACGCCACCCGCTACGCGCTGATGAACGGCGCCGCGCCGGCGCCACTACCGGCGCGCGCCGGGCTCACCGACGCCGATCGCTGGATCCTCGGCCGGCTGGAAGAGGTTCGCGCCGAGGTCGATTCGGCCTTCGACGGCTACGAGTTCAGCCGGGCCTGCGAATCGCTCTACCACTTCGCCTGGGACGAATTCTGCGACTGGTACGTCGAATTGGCCAAGACGCAGCTCGCCGATGGGCTCACTCACACCACCGCGGTGCTGGCCGCGGTGCTCGACACGCTGCTGCGGCTGCTGCATCCGGTCATCCCGTTCCTCACCGAGGCGCTCTGGCAGGCGTTGACCGGCCAGGAGTCGCTGGTGATCGCCGAATGGCCGAAACCCTCGGGTGTCGCTCTGGATCCCGTTGCGGCGCAGCGGATCACGGACATGCAGCGGCTCGTCACCGAGGTTCGCCGGTTTCGCAGCGAACAGGGCTTGGCCGACCGGCAGAAGGTGCCGGCCCGATTGGGCGGTATCGGGAGCGCGGACCTGGACCGCCAGGTGAGCGCGGTGACGGCACTGGCGTGGCTCACAGAGCCCACCCCCGAGTTCAGCGCTTCGGTCTCGTTGGAGGTTCGGCTGGGCCCCGCCATGGACCGCACCGTCGTCGTCGAGCTGGACACTTCGGGCACCATCGACGTCGCCGCGGAGCGCCGCCGCCTGGAAAAGGACCTGGCCGCAGCGCAAAAGGAGCTCGCGTCGACGGCCGACAAGCTCGGCAACGCCGACTTCCTGGCCAAGGCGCCCGAGCAGGTCGTCGCCAAGATCCGCGACCGCCAGCGCGTGGCCCAGGAGGAAACCGACCGGATCAACGCGAGGCTGGCTGCGCTGCAATGACTTTGGAGCAGCCCGAGTGGGGACCGCGCATCAGCGCGGATCCCACACCGGATGAGATCGCGTCCCTGCTGCAGGTCGAGCATCTGCTGGATCAACGCTGGCCCGAGACCAAGATCGAGCCGAGCCTGACCCGGATCAGCGCCCTGATGGACCTGCTCGGGTCGCCGCAACTGGGCTATCCGTCGATCCACATCGCGGGCACCAACGGCAAGACTTCGGTGGCGCGGATGGTCGACGCGCTGGTGACCGCGCTGGGTCGGCGCACCGGCCGAACCACCAGCCCGCACCTGCAATCGGCCGTCGAGCGCATCGCGATCGACGGGCAACCGATCAGCCCCGCGCGGTACGTGGCGACGTACCGCGAGATCGAGCCGTTCGTGCAGATGGTCGACGCGCAATCGCAGGCCGACGGGGGACCGGCGATGAGCAAGTTCGAGGTCCTCACCGCGATGGCGTTCGCCGCGTTCGCCGACGCGCCCGTCGACGTCGCGGTCGTCGAGGTCGGCATGGGCGGGCGCTGGGATGCCACCAACGTGGTCAACGCGCCGGTGGCGGTGATCACCCCGATCGGCATCGACCACGTCGACTACCTCGGCGACGACATCGCCGGGATCGCCGGCGAGAAGGCCGGCATCATCGGCAAAGCGCCCGACGGCGCACCGGACACCGTCGCCGTCATCGCGCGCCAGGTCTCCGAGGCCATGGAGGTGCTGCTGGCCCAGGCCGTGCGCGCCGACGCCGCCGTCGCCCGCGAGGATTCGGAGTTCGCGGTGCTGGGCCGTCAGGTCGCGATCGGCGGCCAGGTGCTGCAGCTGCAGGGCCTCGGGGGGGTGTACTCCGACGTCTACCTGCCGCTGCACGGCGAACACCAGGCGCACAACGCGGCGGTGGCCCTGGCGGCGGTCGAGGCCTTCTTCGGCGCCGGCGCGCAGCGCCAGCTCGACGTCGACGCGGTACGGGCCGGCTTCGCCGCCGTCAAAAGCCCCGGGCGGCTGGAGCGGATGCGCAGCGCGCCCACGGTGTTCATCGACGCGGCGCACAACCCCGCCGGCGCCGCGGCGCTGGCGCAGACGCTGGCCGACGAGTTCGACTTCCGCTACCTGGTCGGGGTGATCAGCGTGATGGCCGACAAAGACGTAGACGGCATCCTCGCCGCGCTGGAGCCGGCCTTCGACTCCGTCGTCGTCACCCACAACGGCTCGCCGCGGGCCCTGGACGTCGAGGCGCTGGCGCTGGCCGCGGGCGAGCGGTTCGGGCCGGACCGCGTCACCACCGCCGAGAACCTGCGCGACGCCATCGACGTCGCGACCGCACTGGTCGACGAGGCGGCCACGGAAAGTGATGCGGCGGAATCGTTTTCGGGGACCGGGATCGTCGTCACCGGTTCCGTCGTCACCGCCGGGGCCGCCCGGACCCTGTTCGGCAGGGATCCGGAATGACCGATCAGAACCCGGCCCCGCCCGCCGACCCGTGGCGCAGCTTCGCCGCGGTGATGGCCGCGACGCTGATCCTCGAGGCGATCGTGGTGCTGCTCGCGATACCGGTGGTGGGCGCCGTCGGTGGCGGACTGACCGCCGCGTCGCTGGCCTACCTGATCGGCCTGGCGGTCGTGCTGATCCTGCTTGCCGCGGTCCAGCGCAGGCCCTGGGCGATCTGGGTGAACCTGGGCGTCCAGGTGGTGCTGCTGGCCGGCTTCGCGGTCTACCCCGGGGTGGGGTTCATCGGGGTGCTCTTCACCGCATTGTGGGCGTTGATCGCCTACTTCCGCGCCGAGGTCCGCCGCAGGCAGGAGTAGGGCCGATCGGCAAAGGGTTCTGTACGCTGTGCGCCGTGACCGAACGGACCCTGGTACTGATCAAGCCCGACGCCGTCGAGCGGCACCTGATCGGCGAGATCATCAGCCGCATCGAGCGAAAAGGCCTCACCATCGCGGCGCTGGAGCTCCGGCACGTCAGCGAAGAACTGGCGGCCCAGCATTACGCCGAACACGAGGGCAAGCCGTTCTTCGGATCGTTGCTGGAATTCATCACCTCGGGGCCGGTGGTGGCCGCGGTCGTGGAGGGGCCGCGGGCGATTGCGGCATTCCGGCAGGTCGCCGGGGGTACCGACCCGGTCGACAAGGCATCCCCGGGCACGATCCGGGGCGACTTCGGGCTGGAAACGCAGTTCAACCTGGTGCATGGGTCCGATTCGGCCGATTCCGCGAAGCGCGAGATCGGCCTCTGGTTTCCAGGCATTTAGCGCTGGCGGGATAGCCGCCGCACGGGCTCCCGACGGCGTTTGCTGAGGTTCGTGTATCGGCTGCGGTTGGGCACGGGCGGTGATGTGGGATACTGACAGCGGGTGAACGTCGCCGGACCGGCTTCGGACACCCGAATGAAGACTTGGACAAGCGCGACCATCGCCATCGCCGCGATGTTGCGCCGCATGTCAGGCCGACATTCAGCACGGCGCCGAGTGAGTTCTCCCCGAGCCGCTCGGGGCAAGACCATCACAAGCCTGGGAGAAGCGACCCGGGCCCATAGTGAAGCCCTCGCGTGGCCGCGTCGAAACGACGCGCCCGGGGGCTTGAGGAGAGTACGTGGTAGACAGTGCACCGCCTTCGAATCCCGCCAACGAGCCGGCGCAGCACGAGGACCTGCCGGACCGCCTGAGGGTGCACCAGCTGGCGCGAGCGCTGGGCAGCACCAACAGAGAGGTGCTCGAGGCGCTCACCGCGCTCGACGGGCGCACCCGCAACGTGCATTCCGGCGTCGACCGCGAGGACGCTCTCCGGGTCCGTGACCTGATCTTCGCCAAACCCCTGCCCAACATCCCGGGGTTCAGCCATGCGGCGGCCAAACAGCAACCGCTGCTGCTGCGGAGCTCCACCGAGCCGGCGGAGTATCTGCCGCTGTTCGTGGCGCCGCAGCCGGTGGAGGTCGGTCCCGGCGGTGCCGCCGACGAGAGCGACTACTCGGACGAAGCCGACGACGAAGACGATGACCAGGCCGATCGACCGGCCAACCGCCGCCGGCGCCGCGGGCGTCGGGGGCGTGGCCGCGGACGCGGCGAACAGGGCGGACCCGACGGCGACGACGACACCGGCGACGAGGACAGCGACTCCGACGAGTCCGACGACGACTCCGACGACGAGAACGGTTCGCCGGACGGGGCCACTCGCCGCCGCCGCAGGCGCAGGCGGCGCAAATCGGCAGCCGGTGACGACAACGACGAGGGGCTGTCGCCCGACGACCCGCCCAACACCGTGGTGCACGAGCGGCCGTCGCGCGCCGGCAAGAACGGCGAGGGCTCCGGCAACGCCGAGATCAAGGGCATCGACGGCTCCACCCGGCTGGAGGCCAAGCGGCAACGCCGCCGCGACGGGCGGGACGCCGGGCGGCGCCGCCCGCCGGTGCTGACCGAGGCCGAATTCCTGGCGCGCCGCGAGGCCGTCGAACGGGTGATGGTCGTCCGCGACCGGGTGCGCACCGAGCCGCCGCACCCCGGCGCGCGTTACACCCAGATCGCGGTGCTCGAGGACGGCATCGTCGTCGAGCACTTCGTGACCTCGGCGGCGTCGGCGTCCCTGGTGGGCAACATCTACCTCGGGATCGTGCAGAACGTGCTGCCCTCGATGGAGGCGGCGTTCGTCGACATCGGTCGCGGCCGCAACGGCGTGCTCTACGCCGGCGAAGTCAACTGGGAGGCCGCCGGACTGGGCGGGTCCGACCGCAAGATCGAGCAGGCCCTCAAGCCCGGCGACTATGTCGTCGTCCAGGTCAGCAAGGACCCGGTGGGGCACAAGGGCGCCCGGCTCACCACGCAGGTGTCGCTGGCGGGTCGCTACCTGGTCTATGTGCCGGGCGCGTCGTCGACCGGGATCAGCCGCAAGCTGCCCGATACCGAACGCCAGCGGCTCAAGGAGATCCTGCGCGAGGTGGTGCCGTCCGACGCCGGAGTGATCATCCGCACCGCGTCGGAGGGCGTCAAGGAGGACGACATCCGCAAGGACGTCACCCGCCTGCAGGAGCGCTGGCAGCAGATCGAGGCCAAGGCGGCCGAGACCAAGGAAAAGGCCGCGGGTGCCGCGGTGTCGCTCTACGAAGAGCCGGACGTGTTGGTCAAGGTCATCCGCGACTTGTTCAACGAGGACTTCGCCGGCCTCATCGTCTCCGGCGACGAGGCCTGGAGCACGATCAACGAGTACGTGAATTCCGTTGCCCCGGAGCTGGTTTCGAAGCTGACCAAGTACGAGCCGGCCTCCGGCCCGGATGATGTGAGCGGCCCGGACGTGTTCGCGGTGCACCGCATCGACGAGCAACTCGCCAAGGCGATGGAGCGGAAGGTGTGGCTGCCGTCGGGCGGCACGCTGGTGATCGACCGCACCGAGGCCATGACGGTGGTCGACGTCAACACCGGCAAGTTCACCGGGTCCGGCGGCAACCTCGAGCAGACCGTCACCAAGAACAACCTGGAGGCGGCCGAGGAGATCGTGCGCCAATTACGGCTGCGTGACATCGGCGGCATCGTGGTCATCGACTTCATCGACATGGTGCTGGAGTCCAACCGGGACCTGGTGCTGCGGCGGCTCACCGAGGCGCTGGCCCGCGACCGCACCCGCCATCAGGTTTCCGAGGTGACGTCCCTGGGCCTGGTGCAATTGACGCGCAAGCGGTTGGGCACGGGGCTGATCGAGGCGTTCTCGTCGTCGTGCCCCAACTGCGGCGGCCGCGGCATCCTGCTGCACAGCGACCCGGTCGATTCCGCCCCGTCGAACGGCCGCAAGTCCGAGTCCGGTGGTCGACGGGGCCGGCGCTCGAAGAAGAAGGGGACCGAAGAGGCCGCCGACCAGCCCACCGTGGCGAAGGTGCCCGCGCACGCACCCGGCGAACACCCGATGTTCAAGGCGATGGCCGCCGGCTCGTCCGGTGCCGGCCAGGACGACGAGGGCGAGGGCGAGCCCGACGAGGCCGGCGAGGTGCTCACCGCCACCGTCGACAAGGAGACCGAGGAGCGGGGTGCCGCCGGCCTCGAGGACACCGACACCGATGACTTCGAGGATGCCGACGAAGACGAGGACGAGTTCGACGCGGACGACGACAGCGACGACGACAGCGACGACGACCTCGACGACGAGGATCTCGGCGACGACGAGGACCTGGACCTGGACGACGACGAAGACGATCTGGACGACGAGGACGCCGACTCCGACGACGAGACCACACGGAACTCCGCAGGAAACGGCGGCTCGCCCGGGGGACACCCACGCCGCCGCCGCGCCGCGGGCAGGCCGGCCGGCCCGCCGATCCACGTGGACTGACCTGCGCCGACGCCGGGCCTTTCCGAGGGCCGGTTTGACCCTGTAGCCGCTGGTCAAGTACCCTTGGACAGTTGTCGTCAGGCCGACCGTGGCCGGCGGCGGCGGGACCGCCGGGCCCGGGTTTTTTCCGGGGGCGGACCCGCACCCCAGACCCACCCCGCGCAGGCCGGTGGCACGCGCGCGGCCAGCAGAAAGAGGCAGGAGCAACGATGGCGACCTACGCAATCGTCAAGACCGGCGGCAAGCAGTACAAAGTCGCCGTCGGAGACGTGGTCAAGGTCGAGAAGCTGGACTCCGAGCCGGGTTCGAACGTGACGCTGCCGGTGGCCCTTGTCGTCGACGGCGCCAAGGTCACCAGCGACGCGGCCGCGCTGGCCAAGGTCGCGGTCACCGGTGAGGTGCTCGAGCACACCAAAGGCCCCAAGATCCGCATCCACAAGTTCAAGAACAAGACCGGCTACCACAAGCGTCAGGGCCACCGTCAGCAGCTGACGGTCCTGAAGGTCACCGGCATCAAGTAGTAAGGCGACAGACATGGCACACAAGAAGGGCGCTTCCAGCTCGCGCAACGGTCGCGACTCCGCCGCACAGCGGCTGGGCGTGAAGCGATTCGGCGGCCAGGTCGTCAAGGCCGGCGAAATCCTGATCCGCCAGCGCGGCACCAAATTCCACCCCGGCGCCGGCGTCGGGCGCGGCGGCGACGACACGTTGTTCGCCAAGGAAGCAGGAGCCGTCGAGTTCGGCGTCAAGCGCGGACGCAAGACCGTCAGCATCGTCGCGGCCGGACAGACCGCCGACTAGGCGTCGACGCCCGGGCCGGATGCGCGGCCCGCATCACGCCCGCGGTAGTTGAGAGGACCCTCGATGCCTCGGTTTGTCGATCGCGTCGTCATCCACGCTCGGGCGGGTTCCGGCGGTAACGGCTGCGCCTCGGTTCACCGCGAGAAATTCAAGCCGCTGGGCGGACCCGACGGGGGCAACGGGGGCCGCGGCGGCAGCATTGTGCTGGTCGTCGACCCGCAGGTGCACACCCTGCTGGACTTTCATTTCCATCCGCACGTCACCGCCCCTTCGGGCAAACAGGGGATGGGCAACAACCGCGACGGCGCCGCCGGTGCGGACCTGGAGGTCAAGGTTCCCGACGGCACCGTGGTGCTGGACGAAAACGGCCGGCTGCTCGCCGATCTGGTGGGCGCGGGCACGCGGTTTGAGGCGGCCGCCGGCGGCCGCGGCGGCCTGGGCAACGCCGCGCTGGCGTCGCGCGCCCGCAAGGCCCCGGGCTTCGCGCTGCTCGGCGAGCCGGGCCAGTCACGTGACCTGACGCTGGAGCTCAAGACCGTCGCCGACGTCGGCCTGATCGGGTTCCCCTCGGCCGGCAAATCCTCGCTGGTGTCCGCGATCTCGGCGGCCAAACCGAAGGTCGCCGACTACCCGTTCACCACGCTGGTGCCCAATCTCGGCGTCGTCTCGGCGGGGGAGCACACCTTCACCATCGCCGATGTGCCGGGCCTGATCCCGGGCGCGTCCCAGGGCCGCGGCCTCGGGCTGGAATTCCTCCGGCACATCGAGCGGTGCGCCGTGCTGGTGCACGTCGTCGACTGCGCCACGGCAGAACCCGGCCGCGACCCCATCTCCGACATCGACGCGCTGGAAGCCGAACTCGCCGCGTACACCCCGACGCTGCGGGGCGACACGGCGCTGGGCGACCTCGCCGAGCGGCCGCGCGCGGTGGTGCTCAACAAGATCGACGTCCCCGAGGGCCGTGAGCTCGCCGAATTCGTGCGCGACGAGATCGCCGAGCGCGGCTGGCCGGTGTATCTGGTGTCGACGGTCGCGCGAGAGGGCCTGCAGCCCTTGATCTTTGGGCTGTGGAAGATGATCTCGGACTACAACGCGTCGCGGCCGCAGATCGTGCCACGCCGCCCGGTGATCCGTCCGGTCCCCGTCGACGACAGCGGGTTCGCCGTCGAGCCGGACGGGGAGGGTGGCTTCGTGGTCACCGGCGCGCGGCCCGAGCGCTGGGTGGGCCAGACCAACTTCGACAACGACGAAGCGGTGGGTTATCTGGCCGACCGGCTGGCGCGCCTCGGAGTCGAGGAGGAACTGCTGCGGCTGGGCGCGCGGCCGGGCTGCGCGGTGACCATCGGGGAGATGACGTTCGACTGGGAGCCGCAGACTCCGGCGGGCCAGCACGTCGCGTTGTCGGGCCGGGGCACCGATGCGCGGTTGGAGCGCACCGAGCGGCCCGGCGCCGCCGAGCGCAAGGCCGCCCGCCGTCAGCGCCGGGAACGTGGTGACCAGCCGTGAGCGCCCACCGCGAAGCCATCCGGACCGCGCGCAGTCTCGTGGTCAAGGTCGGGACCAACGCGCTGACCACGCCGTCGGGGGTGTTCGACGCCGGCCGGCTGGCCGGGCTGGCCGACGCGATCGAGGCGCGGATGAAGGCGGGCACCGACGTGGTCATCGTGTCGTCGGGCGCCATCGCTGCCGGCATCGAGCCGCTCGGATTGCCTCGTCGCCCGAAGGATTTGGCGACCAAGCAGGCCGCGGCCAGCGTCGGCCAGGTCGCGCTGGTGAACTCGTGGAGCGCGGCGTTCGCCCGCTACGGGCGCACGGTCGGGCAGGTGCTGCTGACGGCGCACGACGTCTCGGTGCGCGCGTCGCACACCAACGCTCAGCGCACCCTGGACCGGCTGCGCGCGCTGCACGCGGTGGCGATCGTCAACGAAAACGACACGGTCGCCACCAACGAGATCCGGTTCGGCGACAACGACCGGCTCTCGGCGCTGGTGGCCCACCTGGTCGGAGCCGAGGCTTTGGTGCTGCTCTCGGACATCGACGGGCTCTACGACTCCGATCCGCGAAAGACCAAGGGCGCCAGGTTCATCCCCGAGGTTTCCGGCTCCGCGGATCTCGACGGTGTGGTCGCCGGCCCGGGCAGCGACCTGGGCACCGGCGGCATGGGTTCGAAAATGTCCTCGGCGCTGCTGGCCGCGGACGCCGGGGTCCCCGTGCTGCTGGCCGCCGCCACCGACGCCGCGACCGCGCTCACCGACGCCTCAACCGGGACGGTGTTCGCCGCGCGGCCGGATCGAATGTCGGCCCGGCGGTTCTGGGTGCGTTATGCCGCCGAGGCGGCCGGTTCCCTGACGCTGGACGAGGGGGCGGTGCGCGCCGTGCTGCGGCAACGCCGCTCGTTGCTGGCCGCGGGCATCACCACGGTCTCGGGGCGGTTCTACGCCGGGGACGTTGTCGAACTGCGCGGACCGGACGCGACCATGGTGGCCCGCGGCGTGGTCGCCTACGACGCGGGCGAGCTGGCCACCATGATGGGCCGGTCGACGTCCGACCTGCCCGGCGAGTTGCGCCGGCCGGCGGTGCACGCCGACGACCTGGTGGCCGTGTAGCCGGTCAGGTGAAGGGGTTGCTGTTGTCCTGCCACGCGGCCGATTCGGGACGCGGTCCGTAACGGCGGGCGTAGTCCTCGTGCATCTTGGCCTGCTTCTTGTTCTTGAGCACGTCGACCAGGTTCGGGTCGAGGCCATGCTGCGCCAGCCGGTGCCGGCGCCAGACCTTGTTCAGCGCAAGCGAAATCAGCAGGGCCCAGATGTAGAGGGGCACCGTCATCTCGCTGTGCACGTACAGCGAGGCGGGCAGTAGCCAGAAGGGCGCCAGGACGAACAGCGGCGGTATGGCCCACCGGATCATGTGCCGGCGCACGGCTCCCTTGCCGGCCAGGTCGTTGGCGACCCAGTCGCGCATCGAGTCGGGAAGGCATCGCCCGTAGGAGTAGGCGATGTATTGCCAGAGGTTGGGTCTGGTGCTGGCCATGGTGGCGCTCCTTCGGGGGTCAGGTCTGTAGGGCACCGGCGGCCAGGGCGGCCGCGTTGATCCGGCTGAGCACCCGGTGCAGGTGCCGCAGTTCGTCCATGTCGACGCCCAGGCGTTCGACCACGGCGGGCGGAATCTGCAGCGCGCGCCGGCGGAGCGCGGTGCCGCCGGCGGTGAGTCTGACGTCGGTCGAGCGCTCATCGACGGCGTTTCGGGTGCGGGTGATCAGCCCGAGCGCCTCCAGGCGCTTGAGCATCGGCGACAGTGTGGCCGAATCCATCTGCAGCGTGGCCGCGATCTCCTTGACCGCCAGCGGTTTTTGCCGTCCCGCTGGTGTTTTCTGATGATCCCAGAGGGTCAGCATCACCAGATACTGGGGATGGGTCAGTCCCAGCGGTTCCAACAGCGGCCGGTAGACGGCCAACACGGCGCGGTTGGTCACGCTCAGTGCGAAGCAGACCTGCTGTTCGAGGGCGAGCGGGTCGATTTCGGGGGCGGTCGGTGCGGCCACACTTTCACCGTACGCTAATAGTTAGGGCCCTAACTATGTTGCGTTGATCACTGGATTTGGTGGCGATGCGACCGCAGCGTGCCGATGCGTCAGGCCGGCGGCATCGCCGTCAGATACAGGCTGCCCCAGATGATCTGGGCCAGCGCCTCGGCCAGCTCGGCATCGTAGGAGTCCGGGGCGGTCGGAAGATTCTGCTGGCATGCGCGCTCGACCATCCACGTCAGCGCGCTCGCCGTGGCGGTCGCGGGGAGCTCGGGCCGGATGGAGCCGTCCGCCTGGCCGTCCTGAATGACGCGGGTCACCCGCCCGGTGATGGCGGTCAGCAGGTTTTGATAGGTCGCCCCGACCACCGCGTCGTAGCCGGCCATCTCGTTCAGGGCGACGAGCACCGGTTGATGACGCCGATACCCGGCGACAATGCCCGCCGTCGCGGCGCGGACGTCGGCGGGGTCGTGCCGCCACGCCACGCTCCACCAGCGGTCGGCCCGGTCGGCGAGGTCGGCGAACACCTGACCGGCCAGCCGGCGCAGCAGGTGGCCCTTGTCCTCGAAGTAGATGTAGAAGCTGGCCCGCGAAATGCCGGCCTCGCCCGAGAGCCGGTCGACGCTGAGCTCGGTGAAACTGGCGCCGTCGCGCATCAGCCGCTCGGTGGCGTCCAGCAACCGCCGCTCGAGCTGCTCCCGCCGCTGCTGGCGTCCCTGCTCGCGATTGGCCTGCGCCTTTCGGGTGACCGACGGCATTCGGCCAGCATAGTCCAGCACTCGACGCATTGACTAGACATCATGTCTAGGCATACTGTCATTCACAGTCTGTGACCGGGGTCATAACGAGGAGGAGCAGCGATGGCGGTGTTGGTGGAGAGGTCCGGCGGTCCGCGGGCGTACGACCCGATCGATCTGTCGTCGCGCGCGTTCTGGTCCACGACCGCGGCGGAGCGGGAACGCTCGTTCGCCGTGCTGCGGGCCGAGCGGCCGGTGAGCTGGCATCCTCCCGTGGAAGACGCGCTGATGCCCGACCCGGACGACGCGGGATATTGGGCCGTCACCCGGCGCTCCGACATCGTCACGGTCAGCCGCAACAACGACGCGTTCTTGTCCGGCAGGGGCGTGATGTTCGAGAGCATCCCGGTGGAGCTGCTCGAGGCGTCGCAGTCCTTCCTGGCGATGGACCCGCCGCGGCACACCAAGCTACGCAAGCTCGTCAGCGCCGCGTTCACCCCGAGGCAGGTCCGCCGCATCGAGGATTCGATCAGGGCGAACGCCAGGACCATCGTCGAGGAGCTTCGGGCGGCCGGCAGCGGGGCGGACTTTGTCGACCGCTGCGCCAAGGAACTGCCCATCCGCACGCTGTCGGACATGGTGGGGATCCCGGAATCCGAACGCGAGCACATGGCGCACGCGACCGACGCCATGGTGTCGTGGGCCGACCCCGACTATCTCGACGGCCGCCACCCGATGCAGGTGTTGGTCGAGAACCAGACGTACGTGCATCAGGTGGCCGGCGCCCTCGCCGCGGAGCGCCGTGAGCGCCCCGGGGACGATCTGATCAGCGGCCTGGTGAACGCCGAGGTGGACGGTGACCGGCTGTCCGACGCCGACGTGGCGGCGTTCTTCGTGCTGCTCTCCGTGGCGGCCAACGACACCACCCGCCAGACCACCAGCCACGCGCTGAGGGCGCTCACCGACTTCGGAGAGCAAAGGGAATGGCTGCTCGAGGATTTCGACAACCGGATCGGCACCGCGGTCGAGGAATTCGTCCGGTGGGCCTCGCCGGTCATGACCTTTCGCCGCACGGCCGCAACGGATTTCGAGCTGGGCGGCCAGACCATCCGCGCGGGCGAGAAGGTGGTGATGTTCTACCCGTCGGGCAACTGGGACACCGAGGCGTTCGACCATCCGGAGCGTTTCGACCTGAGCCGCAACCCCAACCCGCACGTCGGGTTCGGTGGTGGCGGGGTGCACTTCTGCCTCGGCGCCCACGTCGCCCGCGCGCAGCTGCGCGCGATCTTCGGCGAACTCCTCCGTCAGCTGCCGGGCATTCAGGCGGGCGATCCGACCTACGTGGCAGGCAATTTCATCCACGCCGTGCGTAGCATGCCCTGCACGTTCTAGCGGACGGCCAGCGGCGCCAGTTCGTCGGCAAGCAGGGTCAACAACTCCGAGCACCCGCCGTCGACCTTGACGGTGGCCAGGTCGTCGCCCCGGGTGGCACCGCGGTTGACGATGGCGATCGGCATGCCCCGCGCCGCGGCATGGCGCACGAATCGGTAGCCGGAGAACACCGTCAGCGACGAGCCGGCCACCAGGAGCGCCTCGGACCGATCGACCAGCGAAAACGACTCGGCCACAATATCTTTGGGAACGCTCTCGCCGAAGTAGACGATGTCCGGCTTGAGCATGCCCGCGCAGCGCGGGCAGTCGAGGTAGCGGAACGACGCGGTGTCGGCGAGGACGGCGTCGGCGTCGGGAGCCACCGCCAGCCCGCCGACGGCCTCGGCGCGCTCGACGAATCCGGGGTTGAGCGCCTCGAGTTGCGTGGCGAGCGCGGCGCGGCTCAGCGCGTACCCGCAGCCCAGGCAGACCACCCGTGCGTAGCTGCCGTGCAGGTTGACGACGTTTCGGCTGCCGGCCTTGGTGTGCAGCAGGTCGACGTTCTGGGTGATCACGCCCGTCACGATCGACGCCTGCTCGAGCGCGGCCAGCGCCCGGTGCCCGGCGTTGGGCCGGGTCTCGTCCATGTGCCGCCACCCGACGTGGTTGCGCGCCCAATACCGCTGCCGGAACACCGGATCCGACGTGAACTGGCGGATGGTCATGGGATTGCTCGGCGGCGAATCGGGACCGCGGTAGTCGGGAATGCCGGAGTCGGTCGACATCCCGGCCCCGGTCAGCACCGCGACCCGGCGACCGGTCAGCAGCGCGACGAGTTCGGGAGCGTCCACGCCTCGAGGGTAGTGCCCCGGGCGAGCGTGCGTGTTCGTCCGCCGACATGCCGACGAAGCCGGCATTGTGCGCACGCTCGCGGCGGATCGTCAGCCGAGGCAGTCGGCCGCGGTGGTGAGCCCGGCGGACATGTTCTGCTCCATCATCCGCAGTGCCGCCTGGCCCAGGTCCGCGTCGATGTGGGCGACGGCGTCGGTGGGGATCACGACGGTGAAGTGGCGCACGTAGGCGTCGAGCGCGGTGTAGAGGATGCACTGCTCGGTGACCTGGCCGGTGAGGATCAACCGCTTGGTTTCCAGGCGGCCGAGGAGATACGCCAGCGCCGTCGCGTAGAAGGCGCTGTGGCGCACCTTGGTCATGACCCGACACTCGTCGGACGGCAGGATCGGCTTGACCAGATCGGGCCGCGCCCCGTCGAGTGCGGAGCCGACGATGTCGGAGAACTGAGCGGTGAAATCGCCGTAGTTGTCGTTGACGTAGACCAGGTCGACGCCGACGGCCTGCCGCGCGCGGCGGACCAGGTCGGCGAGCGGGTCCATGATTTTCTCGACATTGGGTATGAGTTCTTCAGCGTCGGGATGCTGATACGTGTTCATCATGTCGACCACTAGGACAGCGGTATCGCTCATACCGTTGGGGATACCCGACGGGCAGGGGTTGACACTGCTCGGGCGACAATGGGAGGGATGGTGTCTTCCAAGGACTTCTACAACAGCTACGGCCAGGGCTTTGTCCGCGTCGCCGCGTGCACCCACCACACCACGCTCGGCGACCCGGCGGCCAACGCCGAGTCGGTGCTGCGGCTGGCACGCGAATGCCACGACGACGGCGTCGCCGTGGCCGTGTTCCCGGAATTGACGCTGTCCGGGTACTCGATCGAGGACATCGTGCTGCAAGACCTCTTGCTCGACGACGTCGAAGCGGCCGTCACGGACATCGTCGCGGCGTCGGCCGACCTGTTGCCGGTGCTGGTCGTCGGCGCCCCGCTGCGCCACCGGCACCGCATCTACAACAGCGCCGTGGTGATCCACCGCGGCGCGGTACTCGGTGTCGCCCCCAAGTCGTACCTGCCCACCTATCGGGAGTTCTACGAGCGCCGCCAGATGGCGCCCGGGGACGACGAGCGCGGCCTGATCCGCATGGGCGACGGGTCCGGCTCGATAGAGGCCCCGTTCGGTCCCGATCTGCTGTTCGCCGCATCCGACCTGCCCGGCTTCGTGTTGCACGTCGAAATCTGCGAGGACATGTTCGTGCCGATCCCGCCCAGCGCGGAGGCGGCGCTGGCGGGGGCCACGGTGCTGGCGAACCTGTCGGGCAGCCCGATCACGATCGGCCGCGCCGAGGACCGTTGCCTGCTGGCCCGCTCGGCGTCGTCGCGCTGCCTGGCCGCCTACGTCTACGCCGCCGCGGGGGAGGGCGAGTCCACCACCGACCTGGCCTGGGACGGGCAGACCATGATCTGGGAGAACGGCGTCCTGCTCGCCTCGTCCGAACGCTTCCCCAAGGGGGAGCGACGCAGCGTCGCCGACGTCGACATGGACCTGCTTCGCGCCGAACGGCTGCGGATGGGGACCTTTGACGACAACCGGCGCCACCACCGGGCGACCGCGGAGTCGTTCCGGCGCATCGAGTTCCGGCTCGACCCGCCGGGCGGCGACATCGGCCTGCGCCGCGAGATCGAGCGCTTCCCGTTCGTGCCGGCCGATCCGCAACGCCTGGAACAGGATTGCTACGAGGCCTACAACATCCAGGTCTCGGGGCTCGAGCAGCGGCTGCGCGCCCTGGACTACCCGAAGATCGTCATCGGCATCTCGGGCGGGCTGGACTCGACGCACGCGCTGATCGTCGCCGCGCGCGCGATGGACCGCGAAGGACGGCCGCGCAGCGACATCCTGGCGTTCACGCTGCCCGGCTTCGCGACGGGCGACCGCACCAAGCGCAACGCGATCGAGCTGTGCCGCGCGCTCGGCGTCACCTTCGCCGAGATCGACATCACCGAGACCGCCAAGCTGATGCTCAAGGAGATCGACCACCCGTTCGCCCGGGGGGAGAAGGTGTACGACGTCACCTTCGAGAACGTCCAGGCCGGGCTGCGCACCGATTATCTGTTCCGGCTGGCCAACCAGCGCGGCGGGATCGTGTTGGGCACCGGGGACCTCTCCGAGCTGGGGCTGGGCTGGTCCACCTACGGGGTCGGCGACCAGATGTCGCACTACAACGTCAACGGGGGCGTGCCCAAGACGCTGATCCAGCACCTGATCCGCTGGGTGATCTCGTCCGGGCAGTTCGAATCCGACGTGACCGATGTGCTGCAGTCGGTGCTCGACACGGAGATCACCCCGGAGCTCGTTCCCAGCGGCGAGGAGGAGGAGCTGCAGAGCAGCGAGGCCAAGGTGGGACCCTTTGCACTGCAAGACTTCTCGCTGTTCCACGTGCTGCGGTTCGGCTTTCGGCCGTCGAAGATCGCGTTCCTGGCGTGGCATGCGTGGAGTGACCCCGAGCAGGGCAACTGGCCGGCGGGATTCCCCGAGGACAAGCGACCGTCTTACTCGCTCAAGGAGATTCGGCACTGGCTCGGGGTCTTCGTGCAGCGGTTTTACTCGTTCAGTCAGTTCAAGCGATCGGCGTTGCCCAACGGGCCCAAGGTGTCGCACGGCGGCGCGTTGTCGCCGCGCGGGGATTGGCGCGCCCCATCGGACATGTCCGCACGCATCTGGCTCGACGAGATCCAGCGCGACATCCCCGAAGACTAGCGGGAGCCTGGCGGGTCAGTTCCTCAGCCGCGCACCGGGAGTGGCCTTCTTCTCCTGGTACATCAGCTCGTCGGCGCGCGCGAGCAGCGCGTCGACGCAGCCGGCTTCGGTGGCCGGTCCCTGCACGATGCCGATGCTGGCCGACAGCCGGTAGGGGCGGTCGCCGGGGTCGTTGAAGCGCCGAAACGCTTCGACGAGCCGCTTTTTCAGCGTCGCCGGGTCGTCCTCGGGCTCGGTGAGCAGTACGCAGAATTCATCGCCGCCCATGCGGGCGAGGATGTCGGACCCGCGCAGCGTGTCGCGCAGCGCCCCGGCCACGTCGGCGATGAGCATGTCGCCGACGTCGTGGCCGTGTTCGTCGTTGACCCGCTTGAGCCCGTCGACATCCAGGAAGGCGAGTTGGAAATCGCTGCCACGTCGGCGCGCCGCGTCGAGCGCCGGCTCGGCCAGCAGGTAGAAGCCGCGGCGATTGTTGAGCTTGGTCAGTTCGTCGGTGACGGAAAGCTGGTGGATCTCCTCGTTGGCGTGCTCGAGGGCGGCGGTGCGGTCGCGTACCCGCTGTTCGAGTTCGGAGTAGACCCGGACGTGCTCGATCGCGATCGAGGTCGAATCGGCCAGGGCCTGCAGCAACGACACCTCCTGGCCGCACGGCTGATGGCGCTCAGCCCAGTAGTTGCCGATCGCCCCGATCGGGTCGAGCTTGCGGATCGGGACCATCACCAGGCTCTCCACGAACGTCGGGCGGTAGATGGCGTGCGGGATGCGCGGGTCGCGGTAGATGTCAGGGATCACGGCCGCTTCGCGGTGCAGCATCGCCCAGCCGCTGATGCAGGCTGCCATGGGGAATCGGCTCCCCTTCCACAACGGGGCGATCGCATCCTCGTCGGCGTAGTAGCACTCGTCGTTGTCGCGCAGCACCAGGGTGGCGCCATCACACCCGGTGAGCTCGCGCGCGCCGGCGCTGACTATGCGCTGGATGTCGTGCAGGCTGCGCGCCAGCGACAGTTCCTGGACGGCGTGCAGCAGGCGTTCCATGCCGCGGACGTAGTCGGCATCGCCGAAGCCGCCGGCCCGGGGGACGGCCGGCGATGACCTCATGAGCTGGGCGTTCATGCGCACCTCCGTGGAGACCGGCCGCACCCCCAGCCAGCTGCCGACAAGCAGGCCGCCCAGTTTACCGGAATCGCAGTCGCCGCCCGGGTTCTAGCGCCTAGGGGGCCGCGCGCAGGTCGGCGCTAGCGGGCTAGCGCTCGTAGGTGCCGGTCAGCGTGCCGCGGGCCAGCACGTGGCCGCTCATCGCGGAAAGCAACGCCCTGGCCGTGGTGACGGTGTCGGAGACCCGCTCATCGATCGCGAACACCTGAAACCGGTAGCGGTGCGGCCCGTGGCCGGGAATAGGGCGTGGTCCCGCGTAGCCGCGGCGACCCAGGTCCGCCCGAATGAACCGGATCCCGGCGGTTCCCGGCCGCAAGGAGCCGGGCGCCAAGCCGTCAAGCGTCGGTTCCAGCACCGCGATGGTGTGCAGCAGGGGTCGCGGCAGCGGAACGTCGACATCGTCGATGATGAGCACCAGCTGCCGGGCGCCAGGCGGCAGGCCGTTCCAGCGCAACGGCGGCGAGGCGTTGTCGCCGACGCCCTTTCCCGCCGTGGCCCGTGGCATCGCGCCGCCGTCCGCGAACGCCGTGCTGCTCACGATGAGGGACTCAGGCGCGTCGAAAGCGCCGCCGGCCAACGGGCTTCGCCGGGCGCCCGCCCGGACGCCCCGCAGCAGCGGTCCCAGCAGCGCCATCAGGCGCCGCTTCCGGCGCCGCGCATGGCGACCGTGCTCGACCGCAGGGCGTCCCCGAGTTCGGCCGGCAGGTATCCCTGTTCGGCCAACCGGGGGAGCACGCCGCCGCTTTCGATGATCTCGAGGATCAGATCGGGCAGTGGGGGGACATTGCCCGAGGCTCCCGTGGTGTCGTTTCGCCAGGTGCCGGCGGCCAGATCGAAGGTTCCGGTGTCGCCCTCGCGAAACACCTCGGTGGCGTTGGGCACGGTCATCGCCGGCAGGCCGGCGTTGACGGCGTTGCGGAAGAACAGCGAATTGAATTCCTCGGCGACCAGACCGGCGACGCCGAGCTCGGTGAACAACGCCGCGACAGGTCGCGACGAGCCCACCCCGAAGTTCTTGCCCGCCACGACGATATCGCCCGGCGAGACCTGCTCGGTCCAGCCGGGGCGCACCTCGTAGAAGATGTGCTTGGCCGCCTCGGGCGGATCCATCTTCATGGCGAAGGCCGGGTACATGGCGTCGGTGTTGAGGCTGTCGCCGAACACCCAGAGCTTGCCGTGAAATTTCAGCGAGCGGATCGTCATGCCGTCACGTTCCTCGGGTCGGTGATGTATCCGGTGACGGCGGACGCGGCAACGGTCGCCGGCGAGGCCATGAAGATCTCCGCCTCGGTGCTGCCCATCCGGCCGGTGAAGTTGCGGGTGCTGGACGTGATGCACACCTCGCCGGGGCCCACCACACCCATGTGGTAGCCGAAACACGCGCCGCACGTCGAGTTCGTGATCACCGCGCCGGCGTCCGCGAGGTCCTGCAGGTAGCCCAGCCGCATGGCCTCCCGGTACACCGCCTGTGAGGCGGGCGTGACGAGCAGCCGCACGCCGGGCGCGACGGTGTTGCCGCGCAACACTTCAGTGGCGATCTCGAGGTCCTCGAGTTGGCCGTTCGCGCAGGACCCGATGAACGCCTGGTCCACCTTCTGCCGATCCAGCTGCGAGACGGGCAGCCCGTTGCGGCTGACGGTGCCCGGCCGCGCGACGTAGGGTTCCAGCGTCGCAAGGTCGACGCGCCGGACGTCGCGGTAAGCGGCGTCGGGATCCGGTGCCGCAGCGTCGTATCCGGTGACGCCGGCGTCGTTGAGGAAGCGGTCCAGGACCGCGTCGGGTTCGAAGGTGCTGAAATCGGCCGACACCTCGGCGCCCTGGGTGGCGATGGTGCGACGGTCGTGCATCGGGATGCCGGCGAGCCCGGGCCCGCCGAACTCCAGGTTCAGGTTGGCGGCGTCGCCGTACTCGGCGGCGATGTGCAGGAAGATGTCCTTGCCGCTCACCGCTTTTGGTTTGACGCCGTCGAGCTCGTAGCGGATCGTCGGCGCGACCTGGAACCACGTCGTGCCGGTGCACATGATCGAGTACACCTCGGCGGGCCCCAGCCCGCGGGCCGCGGTGTTGTAGGCGCCGGCGGCGCACGTGTGGGAGTCGGTGCAGGCCAGGATCTCGCCTGGGCGCGCCAGCCCGTTCTCGGCGATGACCTGGTGGCAGATGCCGTGCCGCCCGACGTCGTAGAAGCGCTCGATGCCGAAGTCGGCGACGAACTTTCGCGCGTGTCCGCCGCCGGCGGCATCCCTGATCGTCGGCGCGGGCACGGCGTGATCCATGACCACCGCGAGTTTGTCGGGGTCGTGGATCCGGTTGGGCGGTATCCACATGGTGGCGAACTGCAGGTCGATCAGGACGGTCATGTCGACGTCGACCACGACGGTGTCGCCCGGTGACACCGAGTCGCGGCCGGCCTTGCGGGCGAGGATCTTCTCGATGACGGTCATGCCCATGACGGGTCCCTACGCGCGTACCTGGTGTCCAGTTCCAGCCACTCCGCCATGCCGACGAGGTTGAAGAAGTCCCCGGGGCCGGCAGGCAGGTGCGGGGTGATGTCCGTGCCGTTGAGTTCGCAAAGGCTTTGCAGCATTCCGAATGTCGCCTGCATCAGCAGGTTGCCCGGATGGATCGCGATCGCGTAACCCAACTCCTGCAGCCGTGCAGCCGACTGCAGCGGCGTCATGCCGCCGAGCACCAGATTGATCAGCAGGGGAGCGTCCACTTCACGCGCGATGCGCTCGATTTCGCCGGCGTCCCGGGGCGCCTCGACGAAGATGACGTCGGCCCCGGCTTGCGCGTACCGGTTGGCGCGTTCGATGGCGGCGTCCAGGCCCAGCGGGGCGCGCGCGTCGGTGCGGGCGACCACCAGCAGCCCCTCATCCGACCGGGCGTCCAACGCGGCGGCGAGCGTCTGTTCGAACACCGCGGCGTCGACGACCTGCTTGTCCGGCAGGTGACCGCACCGTTTGGGAAACACCTGGTCTTCCAACTGGATCGCCGCCACCCCGGCCGCGTCGTAGGACCGGACGGTGCGCACCACGTTCATGGCGGCGCCGTAGCCCGTATCGGCGTCGGCGATCAGCGGAACGTCGCCCAAAACGCCGGTGATCATCCGGGCCCGGTCGGCCATCTCGGTGGCGGTGACCAGCCCGATGTCGGGCAGCCCGAAGCCCGACGCCGCGACGCCGGCGCCGGTCATGTACGCCGCGATGTGGCCGGTCCGTTTGGTCAGCTGCGCGGAGATGCCGTCGAAAACACCTGGCGCAACAATGAGTTCGCGTTTGGCCAGCAGGTCTTGGAGCCGCTGGCGGGCGGGGGTTGTGACCATGTCCGTCCTTTCAGTCCAGCGCCCCCGCGACGGGGGCGGCGAGCAGGTCTACGAGGTTGTCGTTGTCGTCCAGCTCGTCGAGCCGCACCACTGCCCGCTCGATCGCTTCGGCGCGACCTCGGCTGGTGACGCGGTCGGCCAGGGCATGGAACTTGGCGACGAGCTCGTCGTTGGTGACCGGATCGTTGGGCGCGCCGTGCGGCAGGTCCACCCGGGCGCGGTGCACGGCACCGTCGCGCGTGGTGACCGCGACATCCGTGCGGAACTTCTCGGTGATATCGGCGTCGGTCAACGATTCGTCCAGGTGCACGGTCGTCGCCGCAATCAGTGACCAGATGTCGTCGGCATCCAGGCGGCCGGGGGTGAACTGCTCGGGCAGCACGTCGCCGTCGAGCAGCGCCGCGGCCGTCGCGTAACCGATGTTCATCTGGGCGCCGATCGGGCTGAGCGGCCGCTGCGGGCGCCACCAACCATGCTTGTAGATGGTTTCGCCGACGGTGATGTCGATCTTCGAGATATCTTGTGGCGCAACCGAACTGCGCAGCAATTTGGCGGCGTCGATCGCGCCGTGCAGCCCGCCCATCGCGGCGTAGGACTTGACCATGATGATGGTGGTCTCCCACCGCTGGCCGAGTTGCCCGGTCAGCAGCGAGGCGTCGGGGTCGTGGCCCTCCCCGAAAACGCTGAGAAACCCGCCGTATTCGCGTTCGAACACCCGCTTGATGCCGGTATAGCCGGCCGCCGCGAGACCCGCGGCGTAGAAGCCGTTGCGCGCCGCCAGGCCGTGGTGCATGCGCTTGCTCATGGCCTCGTACTGCGCGGCCATCAGGCCCGCCGACTGGGTGCCGGCGAGGCCGAGGGCGTCCTCGAGTTGCGCGGGCGACAGCCCGCGCAGCTTGCCGGACGCCATGGCCGCCGGGTGGGTACCGAAGACCGAGCCCGAGTGCCAGCCGCGGTCGAGCATCTGCGTGCCGTGCAGCGTGTAACCGACGCGGGGGCCGACTTCGAAGCCGGCGATCGCCGCGAGCAGTAGGTCGGCGCCCCGCGTGGCTGCCGGCCGCGTCGACGCCGTCGACAGCAGCGCCGGGATCAGCAGCGAGCAGCTGTGCAGCGGGGCCAGGGGATGGAAGTCGTCGAGCTCGAAGCCCTGGATGAAGGTGCCGTTGAGGACGGCGGCCGCGGGTGCGCCGGCGGTGCGTCCGGTCCCGATGAGCACAGTGTCGCCGGGGCCCTCCAGGCCGAGTACGGCCGCAGTCGCGATGCGTGACCACGGCAGTTGGGCCCCCACCAGCGCGCAACCGAGGCCGTCGAGCAGCAGGTGTTTGGCACGCTCGACGACGGCCTGGGGGACATCGTCGAGCGTGAGACCGGCGACCCAGGTGGCCAGGCGGCCGGTCGGCCCCGCCGGATCGGTGGCGGGCTGCTGTTGCACGGCGGTCATCGGCCTTCCCTGCGCGGTTGGGATCAGTTGTTATATACATATAACAACTGATCGGCCGGGCGCAAGGGAGGCGGTGTGGAAGCATTGACGACCGTGCGGGGCGGCGGCGGCAAGGCGGGGCCTGTGTCCGCCGTTGCCGGGGTGCCATTGCACCGGCAGTTGTTCCTGGTGCTGCACGACGAGATCGACCGGGGCGTCATCGCGCCCGGCGAGGCGTTGCCCACCGAACAGACGCTGTGCGATCAGTTCGGCGTTTCCCGCATCACGGTCCGCCGGGCGCTGGCGGACCTGGCCGATCAGGGATACATCGAGCGCAGGCACGGCGTCGGCTCGTTCGTGCGCGACCACAGTCCGTCGGATCCTGCGGTGGGCGGCTCGTACATGGAGGGACTGCGCCAGACGCAATTCGAGACCGATGTCGAGGTGGTCGAACTCGGCACGCGACGTCCCCCGCGGGCCGTAGCCGAGGCGCTCGAAGCGCCCGGCGAGCTGCTGCAGATCGTTCGGGTGCGCCGGCAGCGCAGGACCGGCGAGCCGTTGATGGTCAGTGACGCGTGGCTACCGCCCGAATTGGCCGGCGCGTTGACCGAGTCCGCGCTGCGGCGGTCGCCGCTCTACGGGTTGCTGGCGGACGCCGGCATTGTGGTGGACCGCATCCGGCACGAAATCACCGCCGAGATCGCGGGCCCACGCAATGCGCATCTGCTCGACTCGCCGATCGGTGCTGCGCTCCTGCGCGTCAACCGCCTGGCGTTCGTGGCCGACGCGCCGCATCACCACCTGTCGGTCCTGCTATCGCCGAACCGCAGCCGCCTGCTGCTCACGCAGACGGCGGACGAACTGGAAATGGCCGATGGTTTGACGATCGCCCACGACGTGGCCACGCCGCGCTAGCGGAGGAGTCCGACCCCCGGGACGAATCGACCGACTTCGGCGGCGTAAGCGCGGTAGGCGTCGCCGTGCGTCCGCAGCAGGTATGGCTCCTCGACGCGACGGACCTGCAGCTCGATCGTGGCGACGAGGAGGATAACGCCTGCCAGGGCAACGACGTTCGGCGTCACCAGGGCGATCCCGATGCCGAAGATGAACATGGCGGCGTAGATGGGATTGCGTATCCGGCCGAAGACGCCGGTGTGCACCAGCGTGGTGGTCTCTTTGGTGTCGACCCCGATCCGCCAGGAATCGCCCATCTCGAGTTGCGCGTACACCGTTGCCGCGATGCCGGCCGTCGCCACCACGATGCCGACGGTCTGGATGCACACCTCGTTGAGAATGCGCAGGGGGCCAACCACCTTGGCCTCCTGCAGGATTGGGGCGCACACCGCGATGGCCAGCGCGACGACGAAGCCGATCCCGGCGACGCGTTCCACCAAGCCACCGGCCTTGATCCCGCGAAAGCCGGTAGATCCGGTGCGCCGATACTGCAGCCAGCTGCGCCAGCCCAATCCGAGCACTCCGAATATCGCGAAGAGCACCAGGGCCATGTCGGCGGCGGCTGTCGCTGGCATGCGAACTCCCATGACCGCAGTCATCGCCAGCGAGGCTACATCACCGGCGTTGGTCACCGAAAGCCTTCCCGCAGGGCCGCGTCGATCGCCTCGGCCCGCGGCGCGCAGTCGCCGGCGCCGGGCACCAGGGTGGCCAGCGCGCCCGCGGCGCAGGCGCGCCGCAGCGCCGCCAGCCGCTCGGCACGTGCGGCCGGATCCGGGTCCCGGCCGCTCGGCCAGTTCGCTGCCAGCACCCCGGCGAAGACGTCGCCGGCACCAGTGGTGTCCACCGCCTTGACCGCCGGGGCGGGCACGACGAACTCGCCGTCGGCGCCGGCGTAGCGGGCGCCGCCCGCGCCGAGGGTGACCACCAAATGGTTTGGCCGCCAGGGCCACTGTTCGGCCTCGGCCTCGTTCGCGATCACCACGTCCGCGGCGGCGGCGAGTTCGGCCAAGCCGCGGTCGTCCCGGCCGGCGGGGGAGGCGTTGACGATGACGGCCGCCCCCACCGAGCGGGCCTCGTGCGCCGCCGCCACCGCCGTCGGCACCGGAATCTCCAACTGGGTCAACAGCACATCGCAGCCCGCGATCACCTCGCGCGCACCGGCGGCGGCCAGCGTCAGCCGCCCGTTGGCGCCGGGCGCCACCACGATGGTGTTCTCGGCGTTGGCATCGACCACGATGACCGCCGTGCCGCTCGGCCCGGGCAGCATGACCGTCCCGTCGAGCCCAACACCGTTGGCCTTCAGGTGGGTCCGCAAGCGTGCGGCGGCCGCGTCGTCGCCGAGGGCACCGACGAGCTGCACGCGCGCGCCGGCGCGCGCCGCGGCCACGGCCTGATTGCCGCCCTTGCCGCCGGGCGCGGAGCTCAACGTCGACCCCAGCACCGTCTCGCCCGGGCGCGGAAGGGCATCGACGCCGAACGTCAGGTCCATGTTCACGCTGCCGACGACGCAGACCCGTGCCATGACGGCGAGGTTAGCCGGGCCGGATTCCGGCACAAAGCACCCCCACGCTCGGCATATTGACGCCGATCCTTTTGCGGCAATCGCCAATATCGTGATGCAGGCGCGTTAGTCTGCTGCGTGATCGGTGCTGCATCCCGTCACAGGGAGGGAAAGGCGATTGACATCGACCCAGCTGAAAGCGGCCGACGCGGCCGCTGACTCGGGAACGGCGAACAAGCCTGAAAACGCGCCCGAATCCGGCCCGGAATCCGGCCCGGGGGAAAAGGCGCGCAAGAAAACGCGCGGGCCCCTGGTCTGGCACCGTTTCCGGTTCGGCATCCAGTCCAAGATCCTGGTGGCGATGCTGCTGTCCGGCATCCTCGGCGTGAGCGTGATCGGACTCATCGGGGCCATCTCCGGCCGCAACGCGCTGCGGCAAGTCGAGTCCGAGCGGTTGATCGAGTTGCGCGAGTCGCAGAAAAGGCAGGTCCAGGCGCTGTTCCGCGAGGTGACGAATTCCCTGATCGTCTACAGCGGCGGATTCAGCATCAACGAGGCCACGACATCGCTCACCACGGGCTTTGACCAACTGGCCAACTCGACGATCAGTCCCGCCCAGCAGCAGTCGCTGGTCGACTACTACGAGAACCAGATGATCGCACCGATCAAGAGGGCGACGGGCGACGCCATCGACCTCCATGCGGTTCTGCCGAGTTCGCCGGCGCAAAGATACATTCAGGCCTACTACACGGCGCCGCCGAGGCCGAACGCCGATTCGCTACCCGTCGAAGACGCCGGCGACGGGAGTGCATGGACGGCGGCCAATGCCCGCTTCGATTTCTACATCCGCGGCATCGTCACCCGCTTCGATTATCGCGACGCGCTGCTGTTGGACATGCAGGGCAATATCGTCTATTCCGTACGGAAGGGACCCGACCTCGGGACGAATATCCTCACCGGCCCGTATCGCGAATCGAATCTGCGGGACGCCTATCAGAAGGCGCTGCGCTCCAACGACGTGGATTTCGTCTGGGTCACCGACTTCCAGCCGTATCAGCCGGCGCTCGACGCGCCCACCGCGTGGGTGGTCTCACCGGTCGGGATGAACGGCAAAGTGGTTGGTGTGATGGCCTTCCCGGTGCCGATCGCGAAGATCAACAACATCATGACCGCGAACAAGCACTGGGAGGCCGCCGGCATGGGCCCCTCGACCGAGACATACCTGGCGGGCCCGGACGGCCTGATGCGTTCCGACTCGCGGGAATTCCTCGAAGATCCCGAGGAATACCGCCGCGACGCCATCGCCGCCGGCACCGCGCCCGACGTCGTGGAAAGGGCGCTCCGATTGGGTGGCACGACATTGGTGCAGCCGGTTGCGACCGCGGGTTTCAAAGCCGCACAGCGCGGGGAGACCGGCGTCATCAGCGCCACCGACTACCTGGGCAACAAGGAGTTGGAAGCGTACGCGCCGCTGGACATTGCCCATTCTGACCTGCACTGGTCGATCCTGGCCACGCGCGACGACTCGGACGCTTTCGCGCGGCTGGGCAGGTTCAGCAAGACACTGGTGGTCGCGGTGGCCACCCTGGTGTTCGTGATCTGCGTGGCCTCGATGCTCATCGCGCAGGCCGCGATGCGGCCGGTCCGGCGCCTCGAGGAGGGCACGCGCAAGATCAGCTCCGGCGACTACGAGATCAACATTCCTGTCCTGTCGCGCGACGAGATCGGCGATCTCACCGCGGCTTTCAACGAGATGAGCCGCAATCTCGCGATCAAAGAGGAACTGCTCAACGAGCAGCGCAACGAGAACAACCGCCTGCTGCTGGCGCTGATGCCCGAGTCGATCGTCCAGCGGTATCGCGAGGGCGAGGCAACCATCGCGCAGAAGCATCAGGACGTCGCGATCATCTTCGCCGACATCTCCGGGCTCGACGAGCTGTCCAACGTCCTCTCGGGCGACGAACTGGTGGGAATCGTCGACGACCTGTTCCGGCAATTCGACTCGGCCGCCGAAACCCTTGGCGTCGAACGGATTCGGACGTTCCACAACGGCTACCTCGCGACCTGCGGGGTGATCACCCCGCGACTGGACAGCATCCACCGAACCGTTGACTTCGCGATCGAGATGCGCCGCATCATCGACCGGTTCAACCACCAGACCGGTCACGAGTTGGGCCTTCGGGTCGGGATCAACACCGGCAACGTCGTCAGCGGGCTGGTGGGCCGCTCGAGCCTCGTCTACGACATGTGGGGCGCCGCGGTGAGCCTGGCCTACCAAATGCACAGGGGCGCACCACAGCCCGGCATCTATGTCAGCGCCCCGGTCTATGAGGCGATGCGTGACGTGCGGCAGTTCACCCCCGCCGGAACGATCTCGGTCGGCGGAACCGATCAGCCCATGTATCGGCTGTCGGAGCGATGATGAACGCGTGGAACTCCTCGTGGTTCTACTGGGCGATCGGCATCGCGATCGGATTTCCCGTCGGGCTGATTTTTCTCACCGAGCTGCACCACGCGCTCGTCCGCAGGAACAGCCGCCTGGCCAAGCAGGTCGGCCTGGTGCGCAACTACCTGCTGCCGCTCGCCGCGCTCTTGCTGCTGCTCGTCAAGGCATCCCAGGTCCCGGCCGGGGAGGTCCCGGTGCGGCTGCTCACCACGGTGTTCGGCTTTTTGGTGCTGGTGCTGGTGCTGTCGGGGTTCAACGTCGCCGTGTTCGAGAGCGCGCCCGAAGACAGCTGGCGCTCGCGCCTGCCCACCATCTTTTTGGACGTCGCCCGCTTCGCGGTGATCGGCGTGGGGCTGGTCGTGATCCTGTCCTACATCTGGGGTGTCCGGGTCGGTGGATTGTTCACCGCGCTGGGCATCACCTCGGTCGTCATCGGACTGATGTTGCAGAACTCCGTCGGTCAGATCGTGTCCGGCCTGTTCATGTTGTTCGAGCAACCGTTCCGGATCAACGACTGGCTGGACACCGGGACCGCACGCGGGCGCGTCGTCGAAGTGAACTGGCGGGCGGTGCACATCGACACCGGCAGCGGGATGCGGGTGACGCCCAACTCCGTGCTGGCCACCACGGCGTTCACCAATCTCAGCCGTCCGGCCGGTACGCACAAACTGGCGATCACGACGACGTTCGCGCCCGCAGACGCGCCCGACCGGGTGTGCGCCATGCTGTCGCGCGTCGCCCTCGGGCTGCCGCAGCTCACGCCCGACGGCGTGCCCCGTTCGGTACCGGTGGGCGCCGGCGAATACCGCACCTCGTTCGGGCTGAGCTCACCCGCGGACGACGGCGCCGCGAAGTCGACTTTCCTGCGCTGGGTCTGGTACGCGGCGCGACGGGACGGCCTGCACCTGGACAACTGCGACGACGACTACTCGACCCCCGAACGGGTGGAGAAGGCGTTGCGCACCGTGGTGGCTCCGGCGTTGCGGCTCAACGCCGACGAGCAGCGGTCGCTGCAGGCGAGCGCGCAACTCGTCCGCTACGGCGCCGACGAAACGGTGGAGTACGCCGGTCAGGTGCCGCGCGGGATGACCTTCTTGGTCGCCGGGCGCGTGCAGCTGACGGCGATGGCCGACGACGGCTCGATCGTGCCGATCAGCACGCTGGTCGAGGGCTCGTTCCTGGGGCTGACCGCGCTGACTCGGCAACCGAACATGGCGAGCGCGTACGCGCTCGAGGAGGTCACCGCGCTGGAGATCGACCGGGAGCACATCGAGCACCTGGTGACGCGTGAACCGCTGCTGCTGCAGAACTTCGGCCACATCCTCGACGAGCGGCAGAACAAGGTGCGTCAGGCGCGGCGCGGGGAACGGGTGGGCTGAGGCGGGCGCGAGGGGCGATCGCAAGCGCGGCGTAGCCGGGCGAAGCGGGTCGACACCATCGGACCTCCGGGTCGCCTGACTTCGCCGGCGCAGGCCCGATACCCTGGTTCAATGAGTCTGCAAGCTCCCTCGCGTCCTGACTTGCGCCGGGATGTCCACGACGCCGCTCGCCGTGCCCGGGTCGCGGCCCGCGCGCTGGCGTTGTTGCCGACGGTTGCCAAGGACGCCGCTTTGCAGTCGGCGGCCGCCGCGATATGCGCCCACACCGATCGGATCCTGGCGGCCAACGCCGAGGACCTCGAGGCCGCCCGGGCCGCGGGCACCGCGACCGCGATGCTCGACCGGTTGGCGCTGGACCACCAGCGGGTCGACGGGATCGCGGCCGGCCTGCGGCAGGTCGCCGGTTTGCCCGACCCGGTCGGGGAGGTGCTACGCGGTTACACGCTGCCCAACGGCCTGCATCTGCGCCAGCAACGGGTACCGCTCGGCGTCGTCGGCATGATTTACGAGGGCCGGCCCAACGTCACCGTCGACGCCTTCGGCCTGGCGCTCAAGTCCGGCAACGCGGTGCTGCTGCGCGGCAGCTCGTCGGCGGCGAAGTCCAATCAGGCCCTCGTCGACGTGTTGCGCGCGTCGCTGATCGGTGAGGATCTGCCCGCCGACGCGGTTCAGTTGCTGTCGGCCGCCGATCGATCCACGGTCACCCACCTGATCCAGGCGCGGGGGCTGGTCGACGTGGTGATCCCGCGCGGGGGAGCGAGCCTGATCGACGCGGTCGTCCGCGACGCCCGGGTGCCCACCATCGAGACCGGTGTCGGCAACTGTCACGTATACGTCCACGAGGCCGCCGACCTCGACGTGGCGGAACGGATCCTGCTGAACTCCAAGACCCGGCGGCCCAGCGTCTGCAACGCCGCCGAGACGCTGCTGGTCGACGCCGCGATCGCAGGTGCCGCGATGCCCCGGCTGGTCGGCGCGCTGGAAGACGCCGGGGTGACGGTGCATCTGGACGCGGGTGAGGAAGACCTGCGCCGCGAATACCTGTCGATGGACATCGCGGTGGCGGTGGTCGACGGCGTCGACGCCGCGATCGCGCACATCAACGAGTACGGCACCGGACACACCGAAGCCATTGTGACCACGAACATGGCTGCGGCCCAACGCTTTACCGACGGCGTCGACTCCGCCGCGGTGATGGTCAACGCGTCGACGGCGTTCACCGACGGCGAGCAGTTCGGTTTCGGCGCCGAGATCGGCATCTCCACGCAGAAGCTGCACGCGCGCGGCCCGATGGGATTGCCGGAACTGACCTCCACCAAGTGGATCGCGTGGGGAGACGGGCAGATCCGCCCGGCGTAACGCCTTCCGAACCAAGGCTCGAGGAGAACTGAGATTGTGAGTGTGCCCGCCCGGCCGGCGCCGCTGTTCGCCGACATCGACGATGTCTCGCGGCGGTTGGCCGACACCGGTTATCTGCCCGACACCGCCACCGCGACGGCGGTGTTCCTGGCCGACCGGCTCGGCAAGCCGCTGCTGGTGGAGGGGCCCGCCGGCGTCGGCAAGACCGAGCTGGCCCGCGCCGTGGCGCAGGCCACCGGCTCCGGGCTGGTGCGCCTGCAGTGCTACGAGGGCGTCGACGAGGCGCGCGCGCTGTACGAGTGGAACCACGCCAAGCAGATTTTGCGTATCCAGGCCGGCTCCGGGGACTGGGATCAGACCAAGGACGACGTGTTCAGCGAGGAATTCCTGCTGCAGCGGCCGCTGCTGACCGCGATCCGGCGCACCGAGCCCACGGTGCTGCTCATCGATGAAACCGACAAGGCCGACATCGAGATCGAGGGCCTGCTGCTCGAGGTGCTGTCCGACTTCGCAGTGACCGTCCCGGAGCTGGGCACCATCACCGCGGAGCGGACCCCGTTCGTCTTGCTGACGTCCAACGCCACCCGCGAACTGTCCGAGGCGCTCAAGCGGCGGTGCCTCTTCCTGCACATCGACTTCCCCAGCCCCGACCTGGAGCGGCGCATCCTGCTGTCGCGCGTCCCCGAGCTGCCGGCGCACCTGGCCGAGGAATTGGTGCGCATCATCGGCGTGCTGCGCGGGATGCAACTGAAGAAGGTGCCGTCCATCGCCGAGACGATCGACTGGGGCCGCACGCTGCTCGCGCTGGGCCTGGACACGATCGACGACGCGGTCGTCGCCGCCACGCTGGGCGTGGTCCTCAAGCACCAGTCCGATCAGCAGCGCGCGTCCGGGGAACTGAGGCTCAATTAGTGGCCCGCCGCATCCGCCCCACCCGCCCGCTGGCCCCGCACGGGCTGCCGGGCCACCTGGTCGGGTTCGTGGAAGCCCTTCGCGGGGCCGGGATTTCGGTGGGGCCGTCGGAGACCGTGGACGCCGGCCGGGTGATGGCCACCCTCGGCCTGTCCGATCGCGAGGTGCTGCGCGAGGGCATCGCCTGCGCGGTGTTGCGCCGCCCCGATCATCGCGACACCTATGACGCGATGTTCGACCTGTGGTTCCCCGCGGCGTTGGGCGCCCGCGCCGTCGTGACCGACGAGGACGCCGGCGGGGCGCAGGACGACTCCTTGCCCGCCGATGACGTCGAAGCGATGCGCCAGATGCTGCTGGACCTGCTCAACGAGAACCCCGACCTCGCGGACATGGACGAGCGCCTGGTGGCGATGGTCGCGCGGATCGTGGAGGCCTACGGCAAGTACAGCTCCAGCCGCGGCCCGTCGTTCTCGTCGTATCAGGCGCTCAAGGCGATGGCGCTGGACGAACTGGAGGGCAAGCTGCTGGCGGGCCTGCTCGCCCCGTACGGCGACGAGCCCACCCCCAGCCAGGAGCAGATCGCCAAAGCCCTTGCCGCGCAGCGGATCACGCAGCTGCGCAAGATGGTCGACGCCGAGACCAAACGCCGCACCGCCGAACAGCTCGGCCGCGACCACGTCCAGATGTACGGCATCCCACAGCTTTCCGAGAACGTCGAGTTCCTGCGCGCTTCGGGCGAACAACTCCGCCAGATGCAACGGGTGGTGGCGCCGCTGGCCCGCACCCTGGCGACCCGGCTGGCGGCCCGCCGGCGACGCTCGCGCGCCGGGGTGATCGACCTGCGCAAGACGCTGCGCAAATCGATGTCCACCGGCGGGGTGCCGATCGACGTGGTGCTGGCCAAGCCCCGCCCGGCGCGCCCGGAACTGGTGGTGCTCTGCGACGTCTCGGGGTCGGTCGCGGGGTTCAGCCACTTCACCCTGTTGCTGGTGCACGCGCTGCGCCAACAGTTCTCGCGGGTCCGCGTGTTCGCCTTCATCGACACCACCGACGAGGTGACCCACATGTTCGGGCCCGAGGCCGACCTGGCCGTGGCGATCCAGCGGATCACCCGGGAGGCCGGGGTGTACAGCCGCGACGGGCATTCCGACTACGGCAACGCGTTCGCGTCGTTCGCGCAGGCGTTCCCCAACGTGCTGTCGCCGCGCGCCTCGTTGCTGGTGCTCGGCGACGGCCGCACCAACTACCGCAATCCCGAGACCGAGCTGCTGGCGCACATGGTGACCGCGAGCCGGCACGCGCACTGGCTCAACCCCGAACCCAGGCACCTGTGGGGCAGCGGCGACTCGGCGGTGCCGCGCTACCAAGAGGTCATCACGATGCACGAATGCCGGTCCGCCAAGCAGTTGGCCGCGGTGATCGACCAGCTGCTGCCCGTGTGAGGTGCACGCCAGCGGCGCCGCGTCAGGCCAGTAGCTCGACCTCGACTTGGAGCCGGCGATAGATCTCGAGTGCCCGCCGGTCGCGGGTCACGAGTGTGAGCCGGTGCTCGTTGGCGGCCGCGCCGACAAGCCCGTCGTAAACCGAGCCGCCGGCGATCCCGGCTGATCCGAGCGCCGCGAGCAGCGCTGCGGCGGCGCGAGCCCCGAGGAACCTCGTCTCGGGGAACGTTCGGGTCAGCAGCTGCGTGACCGTCGCGGGGGTCCGCCGCGCCGGGGGCGGTAACCGGGTGAGCACGGAGAAGGTCTCGAATGCGGCGTGGCCGGCCAGACCGAGGGCGCGGCCGCGCAGCGCCTGGAAGGTGTCCTCGTGATGTTCGTGGTCCGCGACCACCAGGGCGACGGCGACGCTGGTGTCGACGAGCACCGCGGTGGTGCTAGCGCTGGTCGGCATCGCGCAATGCCTGCACGAGGGCGTCGTCGATGTCGACGCCGCCCGCGGGTATGACAAGACGCCCGTCTCGCTCTTCCAGGGGGCCATCGGCCAGCGGCTCGACGCGCAGACCGGCGCCGTCGGCCGTCACCTCCACTTCGCCGGGTTGCAGCCCGAGATGGTCGCGCAGCACCTTGGGGATAACCAATCTACCTGCCTTATCGATGGTTGCGCGCATGCCCAGAGATTACCATTGTCCGGCTGACGTCATCCGAGCCGGACTCGAACGCTCAAGTAAGCTGGCACATCGTGCAAACGCAGCTTCGCAGGCTCGGGGTGATGGGTGGGACGTTCGACCCCATCCATTACGGCCACCTGGTTGCCGCGAGTGAGGTCGCCGACCTGTTCGACCTCGACGAAGTGGTGTTCGTGCCCAGCGGCCAGCCGTGGCAGAAGAGCCGGCACGTCTCCGCCGCCGAGGACCGGTATCTGATGACGGTGATCGCGACCGCGTCCAATCCCCGGTTCTCGGTCAGCCGGGTCGACATCGACCGCGGCGGTCCCACCTACACCCGGGACACCCTGCGGGATCTGCACGCCCTCAACCCGGAATCGCAGCTGTATTTCATCACCGGCGCCGACGCCCTGGAATCCATCCTGTCGTGGCAGGGCTGGGAAGAGCTGTTCGGGCTGGCGCGCTTCGTCGGCGTCAGCCGGCCCGGCTACGACCTGCGGCGCGAACACATCACCGGCGTGCTCGGCGAACTGACCGAGGACGCGCTGAGCCTGGTCGAAATCCCGGCGCTGGCGATCTCGTCGACCGACTGCCGCGCCCGGGCCGAGGACGGCCGCCCGCTGTGGTACCTGATGCCCGACGGTGTGGTGCAGTACGTCTCCAAGCGCCGGCTGTACCGCACGCGCCAAACCACCCTGGCCGCCGGGAACGACACGTGACCGCCACCCGGGAAGCGATCGACATGGCGACCGTGGCCGCCAGCGCTGCCGCCTCGAAGCTGGCCGACGACGTGCTGGTCATCGACGTGTCGGGCCAGTTGGTGATCACGGACTGCTTCGTCATCGCCTCGGCGTCCAACGAACGGCAGGTCAACGCGATCGTCGACGAGGTCGAGGAGAAGATGCGCAAGGCGGGCTACCGCCCGGCGCGCCGCGAAGGCGCCCGGGAGGGGCGCTGGACGCTGTTGGACTACCGCGACATCGTCGTGCACATCCAGCATCAGGACGATCGCAACTTCTACGCCCTGGACCGGCTGTGGGGCGATTGCCCGGTGGTGCCGGTGGACCTGGACGAGGCCGACCGGGGCCCCGACGAGTCGGCGAGCGCGCAGTGAGGGCGCAATGAGAATCAGACGGCTGGTGATGTTGCGGCACGGGCAGACCGATTTCAATCTCGGGAGCCGGATGCAGGGCCAGCTGGACACCGAGCTCAGCGACCTGGGCCGCGCGCAGGCGGTGGCCGCCGCCGAGGTGCTGGGCAAGCTGCAGCCGCTGCTGATCGTTTCGTCGGACCTGCGGCGCGCCTACGACACCGCGATCAGGCTGGGGGAGCGCACCGGGCTGAAGGTCTGGGTGGACGACCGGCTGCGCGAAACCCATCTCGGCGATTGGCAGGGCCTGACGCACGGGCAGATCGACGTCGAGGCCCCGGGTGCCCGACTGGCCTGGCGGGAGGACGCGACGAGGGCGCCGCACGGCGGGGAGAGCAGGGTCGACGTGGCCGCCCGCAGCCTGCCGTTGGTCGCCGAACTGGTCTCGGGGGAGTCGGAGTGGGGCGACCCGAACCACCCGGATCGGCCGGTGGTGCTGGTCGCTCACGGGGGGCTGATCGCCGCCCTGTCGGCCGCGCTGCTGCGGCTTCCCGTCGCCAACTGGCCGATTCTGGGCGGCATGGGCAACGCGAGCTGGGTGCAGCTGTCCGGCCACTCCGAGGATTGGGGGGCCGGCGCCGATTTCGATGCCATCCGCTGGCGTCTGGATGTATGGAACGCTTCGGCGCAGGTGTCCAACGATGTCCTCTGAGCCTTCCCCCGAGCGCGGGTCCCGGCCCACCCTGCTGGTGTTCGCCGACTCACTGGCCTACTACGGGCCCACCGGCGGGCTGCCCGCCGACGATCCGCGCATCTGGCCCAATATCGTTGCCGCACAACTGGACTGGGATGTCGAGCTGATCGGCCGCATCGGCTGGACCTGCCGTGACATCTGGTGGGCGGCGACCCAGGACCCGCGGGCGTGGGCGGCGCTGCCCAGGGCGGGCGCGGTGATCTTCGCCACCGGCGGGATGGATTCGCTGCCGTCGGTATTGCCGACCGCGTTGCGCGAACTGATCCGCTATGTGCGGCCGCCGTGGCTGCGCCGCTGGGCCCGCGATGGCTACGCCTGGCTGCAGCCTCGGCTTTCGCCGGTGGCGAGGCCGGCCTTGCCGCCGCACCTGAGCGCCGAATACCTCGAACAGACCCGCGGTGCAATCGATTTCAATCGCCCAGGGATCCCGATCGTGGCGTCGCTGCCGTCGGTGCACATCGCCGAGACCTACGGCAAGGCGCATCACGGCCGGCCCGGGACGGTGGCCGCGATCACCGAATGGGCGGAGCGACACGATATCCCGCTGGTCGATCTCAAAGCCGCTGTGGCAGAACACGTCATGAGCGGCCGCGGCAATCCCGACGGCATCCATTGGAATTTCGAAGCACACCAGGCGGTCGCCGAGCTGATGCTCAAGGCGCTGGCCGGAGCATTGCAGAAAGCTGAAGTATCGAACGAGAAGCCTCGCGGGTAGCGCCATGTCCGTCGTGGTGGTGACCGACGCGTCGGCGCGCTTGCCCGCCGACCTGCTCGAAAAGTGGTCGATACGAGTGGTTCCGCTGCACATCCTGCTCGACGGTCGCGATCTGCGCGACGGCATCGACGACGTCCCCGAGGACATCTACAAGCAGCACGCCACCACCGCGGCGGCCACCCCCGCGGAATTGGCCAACGCCTACCAGCAGGCGCTGGCCGACAGCGCGGGCGACGGTGTGGTGGCGGTGCACATCTCCTCGGCGCTGTCGGGCACCTGTGGCGCCGGCCAGCGGACGGCCGCCGACCTCGACCCGAAAGTGCGCGTCGTCGACTCGCGCTCGGCGGCGATGGGCACCGGTTTCGTCGCGCTGGCCGCCGCCCGCGCGGCGGCCGCGGGCGGCGGCCTGGAGGCGGTCGCCGGCGCCGCGACGTCCGCCGTGTCGCGTGGGCACGCCTTCGTGGTGGTCCACCGGCTGGACAACCTGCGTCGCAGCGGGCGGATCGGTGGGGCCAAGGCGTGGCTCGGCACCGCCCTGGCGCTCAAGCCGCTGCTGCGCATCGATGACGGGAAACTCGTTCTGGCCCAACGTGTTCGCACCGTCACCCACGCGACGTCGGCGATGATCGACCGGGTCTGCGAGCTCGTCGGCGACGGCGCCGCCGCCCTGGCGGTGCACCATGTCGCCAATCCGGACGGCGCGAAGGAGGTCGCGGCGGCGCTGGCGGAGCGGTTACCGGCGTGTGAGCCGGCGATCATCACCCCGCTGGGTCCGGTGCTCGCGCTGCACGTCGGCGCCGGCGCCGTCGCCGTGTGCGTGGAACTAGCTCCTGGCGGCTGACGCCACCGGCGCCGTCACGGCTCGGGGACGCCCGTAGTCACCGCGCGGGTGAACAACGAGCGGCCACCAGAACCAGCGTCCGAGCAGGGTGGCGATCGACGGCATCAGCAGGGTGCGCACGATCAGGGTGTCGAGCAGCAGACCGATGCACACCGTGGACCCGAACTGCCCCAGCACCCGTAGGTTGCTGCCGAGCATGGACGCCATCGTGAAGGCGAACACCAGGCCCGCGGCCGTCACCACCCCGCCGGTGCCGGCCATCGATCGGATGATCCCCGTCTTGAGCCCGTGATGAATTTCCTCTTTGAACCGCGACACCAGCAGCAGGTTGTAGTCAGATCCGACGGCCAGCAGGATGATGACCGACAGCGCCATCACGATCCAGTGAATCCTGATGCCGAACAGATCCTGCCAAATCAGCACCGAGAGCCCGAATGATGCGGCGATCGAACTGGCCGCGGTGCCGACGATCACCAGCGCGGCCACCACGCTGCGGGTGAGCAGCAGCATGATCATGAAGATCAGCGTCAGGGCCGACACCACGGCGATCATCAGGTCGTATTTCTCGCCGTCGGCCATGTCCCGGAACGTCGCGGCGGTTCCGCCGAGATACACCCGGGCGTCCGACAGCGAGGACTGTTTCAACGCCTCCTGCGCTGCGGTGCGTTCGGCGTCGACCCGTGCGATGCCCTCCGGCGTCATCGGATCGCCCTGATGGGTGATGAAGAACCGGGCCGACTTACCGTCCGGCGACAGGAACATGCGCAGGCCCGTCTGAAAGTCGGGGTTGTCGAAGGCCTCCGGCGGCAAATAGAAGAAGTCGTCGTTCTTGGACTGATCGAAGCTCTGCCCCATCACGATGGCGGTGTTGCTCATCGCCTCCATCTGATCGATCATCGCCTTGAACGTCTGGTAGAGCGTCAGCGTGATGGCCCTGGTGTTCTTCAGCGTCGAGATCAGTACGGGGAACAGCGCATTCAGGTCGTGTGTGGCCTTGGCGGTGTGCGCGATGTCGGCGGTGAGGTAGTGGAACTGCTCGGCGAGCTGGTCGAAGCCGTCGAACGTGTCGAAGAGTGACCGTATGCCGATGCACAACGGGATGTCGTAGCAGTGCCGCTCCCAGTAGAAGTAGCTACGTATCGGCCGGAAGGTGTCGTCGAAATCCGCGATGTGGTCGCGCAACTTGTCGGTGATCTGCGAGGTCACCTCGGTGGTCTTTGCGCTGTCGTCGGCGGCGTTGGCCAGGTCCAGCGACACCTCGTACTGGCGTTGCGTGGTGTCGATCTGGGTCTGCAGATCGTCGGCCATCCTCAGGATGTCGGCGATCCGCTCCTTGAGGAAGCTCATGTTCTGCATCGTCGTCTGGCTCTGGATGCTGTTCTGGAAAGGAATCGAGCTGTGCTGGATCGGGATCCCCAGTGGCCGCGTGATGTCCTGGACCATGGCGATGCCCTGCGTGCGCATCTCGTTCTTGGCCACCCGGTCCAGCACCAGCATGTCGGCCGGGTTTCGCATGTCGTGGTCGGACTCGACCATCAAGAGGTCGGGATTCATTCGCGCCTCGGAGAAATGCCGGTTCGCCGCCTCTTGCCCTTGATTGGACGGGGCCGACAACGGCAGGTAATGGCGGTCGTTGTAGCTCGTGTGGTAGCTCGGCAGGGCGATCATGCCGACCAGGACGACCGCGGCACTGACGGCCAAAACCGGTGCGGGCCAACGCACAACCGCGGTGCCCACCCGCCGCCACAGCCGGCCACGCTTGGCCTGCCTTTCGAAGAGGTGGAAGCGGCTGCCGACGAAGACAACGGCGGGCCCCAGCGTCAGCCCGGCCGCGACCACGACCAGCATGCCGATCGCCACGGGGGCGCCCATGGTGTTGAACCAGGGCAACCGCGAGAAACTCAGGCAATAGGTCGCCCCGGCGATCGTCAGGCCCGAGCCCAAGACGACGGGAGCCACGCCCTTGAATGTGGTGTAGTACGCGCTTTCTCGATCCTCACCGGCGGCCAATGCTTCTTGGTAGCGGCCGACGAGGAAGATGCCGTAGTCCGTTCCGGCGGCGATCGCCAGCATGGTGAGGATGTTGGCGGCGAAGGTGGTGAGCCCGAATGCGTTGTGGTAGGCCAGAACAGCGACCACTCCCCGCGAACACGCCAGGGCGACAAAGGTCATGAACAGCTGCACGAGCGTGGTGACGATGGACCGGTACACCAGCAGCAACATGATCGCGATGGCGCCCAGCGTGAACAGCGTGATCTTGGCCAGGCTGGCGTTGCCGATGATGTGCATGTCGTCGGACAGCGCGGCGGGACCGGTGACGTAGGCCTGCACGCCGGGTGGCGCCCTGTTCTCGTCGATCACCTTGCGGACGGCGTCCACGGACTCGTTGGCCAGGGTGGTGCCTTGATTACCGGCAAGGTTTATCTGCACATAGGCGGCCTTGGCGTCGGCGCTCTGTGCGCCCGCCGCCGTCAACCGGTCACCCCAGAAGTCCTGGATGTGCTCGATGTGCTTGGGGTCCTGGCGGAGCTGTCGAATCAGCTTGTCGTAGTACTGGTGTGCGTCGGGCCCAAGGGGTTGCTGGCCCTCCAGGACGATCATCACCGTGCTGTTGGAATCGAATTCGCGGAAGTTGTGGCCCATCCGCATCATCGCCTTCATCGACGGCGCGTCCAGCGGCGCCATCGGCGCCGAATGCGCCTCGCCGACCTTTTCCAGCGTGGGAACGATGACGTTCACCAACACGGTGATGGCCACCCAGGCCACGATGATCGGTATCGCGAAGATGCGGATCGCGTGGGGGAGATAGGGGCGGTGGCCGCGATCCGCCATGCTGGGCCTCTTGGTCGTGATGGGACCCGTGACTTCGTCGTCTGCGGCGCTTCTGGCGCCGGAATCCTTTTCGATGTCGGTCATGCGGACTTCACCAGGCAGAAGGTCTGGGCGTTGTGGCCGTCGGAATTCTGGCTGTCGCGGACGATGCCGTCCACGGTGATCTTGCAACCGATCCGGCTGCCGTCGCTTTGCGCCATGATGTTGGCGCTCACCGAGGGAAGAGTGGTGGAGATGGTGGTCGACCAGGGCAGCGGGGCGTTGTTGATTTGGTGGGTGTTGGCGTTCTCGTCCCAGTAGTTGATGTTCGCGGTGGATCCCGGCGGGCCGGAGACGTCGTAGACGACGACCTTCGGGTTGAACTGCACGATCTCGATTCCCTTGCCGGCATTCGCGTTGAGGTCCTGGGACCCGAAGATTCTGTGTAGGCGCGAGACGACCAGGGTCGAGACGGCGAGCACGACCACCAACACCAGCGGAATCCACGCTCGTCTGAGCGCCCGGGTTAGGGCCTTCACCTTGACCGCCTTCCGCTCGCCCTGCGGACCGCCGGCGTCACCGACAACGCCGGTTCGCCGATACATTGCTCAGCTAAGCATCGTAAACCGTAGTGCACGGAACCGTTCCTGTGGGTGCCGCCTTTGTGACGACCGACACCGGTCAGCGGGCCACCCGGCCGGTGACCGGTGGGAGGTCGGCGAGCGTGACGATCCCGGGCCTGGCGGCGACGACGGCCGGCACCGCGTTGGTAACCGGCATTGCGGTGTAGATCATGCCCAGCCCCATGAATCCGGGCTCCGGCCAATCCTTCGGCGGCAGGCAGTGCAGCACGGTGCGCATGTTGGGCAGCCCGAACACCTGGATGACGTGGCCGTGTTCGAGGGGCTTGGGCGGCACCACGTGATTGCCCATCGTCCAGTTGAATCCGACGCTGACGACGTTGCGGTCACCCTCCCAGCCGCGGTGGTAGCCGTAGACGCCGCCGACCGTTCCGGCCGGGATCTTCATGAAGCCCAGATCGGAGTCGGCGGTGGCCGCGGTGAAGGTGACGTCGAACGTCATCCGGTCCAGCTTGGCGCCGATCGCGTCGGCCATCATCGCCGCCGATTCCGCGAAGACCTCGCTCTCTCGCCGGACGCTCTCGGCCAGCCCCTGTGTGTCAGGATCCTGCGAGAACCCCATCGCCGTCTGGGTTTCCGCCGACTCGTAGGTGGAGCAGTCCACGGACTCGGTGATGCGGATCTCGTCGACGCGCTCGCACGACGCGGACAGCACCATGCCGACCATGTTCGTCATCCCGGGGTGCGCCCCACTGCCGAATATGGTCGAACCGCCCCGTTCGCAGGCGTCGACGATGCGCCTGCGGTCCTCCGGAGTCTGCTTGCCGCCGGTGATCCAGGCGGCGCTGGTGCACACGTTGACGCCCGACTCCAGCAACCGCACGAGCTCATCGACGTTGGGCCACAACGGGTTATAGCAACAGGCGTCGGGCCGCAGTGCCAGCAGCGCGTCGATGTCATCGGTGGCCTTGACCCCGGTCGGCTCCGGCCACCCGGACAGGTCGGCGGCGTCGACGCCCACCTTTTCGGCGCCGTGCGCGTACACCCCGACCAGTTCCATGTCCGGTCGGCCGATGATGGCGTGCAGCGATCGCCGCCCGATGTTGCCGGTCGTCCATTGGATCACGCGAAACGGACGGTCTGCGGTGGTGGCTGTGCTCATCGGGGGGCTCCTTTGCCGGTGCGGTTGACTCATTATGTGCAACCGCGCTCCGGACTTCGGGCCTAGGCGTCCAATCGGGCGAACTGGTCCTGGCGGTACTGCTCGACACACGCGGCGCGCCGGATCTTGCCGCTCGTCGTGGTGGGAATCGACCCCGGTGGCACCAGGACGAGGTCCCCGACGTTCAGCCCGTGCGCGTTGGATATCGCCGAGGTGACGTCGCTCTTGACGCTGCTGAGCCAGCGCATCGCCTCCTCGTCGGAAGCGCCGCGCTTCTTCAGCTCGATCACCGTGACCAGCGTCTCGGTGCTGTTCACCGGGACCGAGATCGCCGCGACCCGACCACCCGTGATCGCTTGGACCGTGGCCTCGATGTCCTCCGGGTAGTGATTGCGCCCGCGGATGATCAGCAGATCCTTGATGCGGCCGACGATGAACAGATCCCCTTCGAAGATGAACCCGAGGTCGCCGGTCCTCAGCCAGGGACCGTCGGGGGTGCCCGGCGACGGGTCGACGAGCACGGCGCCGAAGCAGCGCTGCTCCTCGGGCGGTTTGCGCCAGTAGCCGTCGGCGACGTTGGGGCCGTGTATCCAGATCTCACCGACCGCGCCAGGTGGGGACTCGCGACCGGTGTCGCCGTCGACGATGCGCAGCGTGGGCGATTGCGGCACTGTGTATTTCACCAGCGCCGTGCCGGTCCCGGCCGCGCACGGCCGGACGCGGCCGGCGGACAGTTCCTCGGCGTCGAACTCAACCGCGCCCGACGTGTCGCTCCAGGTGCCGGCAGTCACGAAGACGGTCGCCTCCGCCAAGCCATACGACGGACGCACCATGTGGTCCCGAAAGTTGAAGTGGGCGAACCGGTCAACGAAGCGCTGCAACGTCGCCGGCTCCACCCGTTCGGCACCGCTGATGATGCCCAGCACCCCCGCGAGGTCGAGCCCGGCCAGGTCGGCGTCGGTGGTCTTGCGGGCGGCCAGGTCGAACGCGAAGTTCGGCGCCGCGGAAAACGTGTGCGGGTTCCTCGCCAATGCTTGCACCCACCTGGCCGGGCGCTCCAGAAACGCGACCGGACTCGTCAGCTCGCCGCGATAGCCGCCGAGGATCGGGGCGCAGACCCCCAGCACCAAACCCATGTCGTGGTAAAAGGGCAACCACGAAACGATCGCGGTGTCCGTCGGGACCTTGACGTTGGAGTCCGCGAAGAAGCTGCGCATCAACTGCTCGAAGTTCACCTGCAGGTTGCGGTGCGAGATCATCACCCCGGTCGGCAGCCGGGTGGAACCCGAGCTGTACTGCAAATAGGCCGTGCTCGGCAAATCGGCTGTCCGACTGCCCGTTCCGCCATCGGCGTCCAGATTCAGCGCGTCGATTTCCAGGATCTTCGGGACGGCCTCCAGGCGTGCCTGATCGACGTATTCGGCGATGTCTTCCGCGACCGCCGACGTCGTGAGGACGATGGCGGGTGACGTGTCGGCAAGGACCGCGCCCACCCGCTCATGGGTCGCCCCGCGGTGCGGCAACGGGAGCGGGACGGCGATGAGCCCGCTCTGCATGGAGCCCAGGAACGCCGCGATGTAATCGAGGGATTGGGGCGCCAGGATCACCGCCCGGTCTCCGGCAGCGCCATGGTGGGCCAGTTCGCGCGCCACGTTGAATGTGCGGCGGGACAACTGCGACCACGTGAGCCTCTCGGGTACGCCGGCCCAATCGTCGTCGTAGTTGGTGAAGGTGAACGCTACGTCGTTCGGCCGCAGGCTGGCGCGCGCGTGCAGCATCGAGAGCACGGAGGACTGAGGCGGTGGTGTCACGTTACTTCCGTACTGATCTGTCCGATGCGTGCGTCGGATTCAGTGGTCAGCCTGTCCCGCGCCGTGGGACAACACGGACGTGGCACCGGCGAGGATCTGCGAGAACGGGTCGGCGCCGCCGCCGAATGTCGCCTGGTTGGCCGGCGCGGTGACCTCCGCGGGGTCGAAGCCGTGCACCGGGTCCACCTGAATGGGGGCCGTCGCCGGATCGTCGTTGCGCGAATAGCCGGCGTTCACCCGCGGGATCAGGATCGCGTCGAGTTTGTTCAGCGTGTCTTCCGGGATCCCGATGTATTTCAGCGGCATGACCAGCGGGAGGTGCTTCTCCGGGACCATGATCGTCGTGTCTTTCGCACCCCGGGAGTTGATGGTGGTTCTGATGTTCTGCGGCGGCACCATGCTCGGGTTCGTGAAGGCCACCGCGGTGTGACCGGTGGCAAGGCCCATCAGCGTGTTGGCGAAGGCGAACAAGTTGTCGGGCCGGTCCGGGAAGTCCGCGATCGAGTCGTACGCGGCCACGAACCGGTTGGTGTCGTACTGGCTCTCGTAGGGCGGCGGCATGGTGTAGTCGAGGGCGGGAACCGTGCTGCCGACCGGGAACATCGCGGTCAAGAAGCTCTGACCGAACGCGTGATGCCCGATCGGATCGCCGAACGTGGCGAAGTTCAGCGTGTTCGGCGGCGGAGCGGTGGGGTCACCGGCCAGCCGAGCCTGCGCTCCATCCACCACGAAGCCGCCCTCGGACAAGCCGATCGCCGTACCCGGGCGACCGGTCTTGAGCTCCGAGAGGAGGTTGTCCACGCCCACGTCGACCGACTCCCCGACGCTGGGGCCGTCCAGACCCAGGCCCGGAAAGGTCTCGTCGCCGATCTTGCCGATGCCCGGGAAGAGCCGCTCCAGCACATGGCCCTGAACCTGGCCCGCCGGGTAGCGGACGATCTCGCGCTTCTGGCCGGGGAACCACTGGGCGCCCTCCTGGCGGATGTACTCGTCGTAGGGGATGCCCAGAACGTGAGCGCCCCCGAGGGCGAACGCGGTCTGGTCCCCCGGCGCGCCGGGGGTCGGCGGACCGCCGACGGGGGTGTCGTCGGCGGAGACCCTCCCCGCGCCGAAAAATCCTGTGGCGCCGACAGTTACCAGCGCCGTCACTCCTGCGAGTAGTTTCTTCATCCCTACCCCTGACCCCTCGGCCTCTAGTCTCACATACGTCATGCGCGCGCCCTCACCGGGTTGCGGCGCATAGCCGCCCGCGACGGCCACCAGTTCGCTCGCCCCAACAGCGCGGCGACCGCGGGCACCGTGATGGTGCGGACCAGGAAGGTGTCCAGCAAGATTCCAACGCCGATCACGAAGCCGCCCTGGACCACGGTACCGATGCTGGAGAACAACAGCCCGCCCATCGAGGCGGCGAAGATCAGCCCCGCCGCGGTGATCACCCCGCCCGTCGAACCCAGCGTGCGAACGATGCCGTAACTCACGCTGCGCGGAGACTCGTCACGCATCCGCGAGACGAGCAGCATGTTGTAGTCGGCCCCCACCGCGACCAACACCACGAACGCCAGCGGCGGCACGCTCCAATGCAGGTGCTGTCCGAGCAGGAACTGGAACACCACGACGCCGATACCCACCGCCGACAAATAGGAAATCACCACGGACGCAACGAGATACAGCGGCGCGACGATCGCCCGCAGCAGCGCGACCAAGGTCAGGAACACGACGAGGAGTGTCACCGCGATGATGAACCGGATGTCGTGCTCGTAGTAATCGCGCGTGTCCTTCAGGCCGACGGTGTATCCGGCCATCGACACCGTGGCGTCCGACAGCGTGGTGTTCGGCTGGGCTCCCCGGGCCGTCGCACTGATCGCGTTGACCTGGTCCATGGCGTCGGTGCTGAACGGGTTGAGCTTGGTCTGCACCAGGTAGCGCACCGAGTGGCCGTCCGGCGAAATGAACGCCTTGGCGGCCTGCTGGAACTCCTTCAAATGCAGCAGCTGCGGCGGGATGTTGAAGCCGGCCATCGCCGGTTGTGCCGCGTCCTGTTTCAGCGACAACAGGAACTCCGCCGATTCGCTGAGGCCCGCACCCAGCTGTTTGACCTGGTCGACGAGCTGGGCGACCGCGTCGGCCACCTGCCGGCTCCCACCGGCGAATCGGTCGGCGCCGTTTTGCAGGCTGTTCAGGTTCGCCTGCAGGCCGCCGGGCTGGTCGATTCCCATGGAGTGCAGGACGTTGGTGAGCTTCGTCAGGGCGACGCGCAGCCGTTCCGTCGACGCTTTGAGGGCCCGCTTGTCCTGGTATTCCTGCAGCTGGTGGGCCAGGTCATTGATCGCGTCGAGGTCTGCCTGGTCGCGCCCACCGGTCAGCTGCTCGAACGTGCCGCGGGTGGCGCTGCACGACGGATCGGCGTCGCAGACCGGGTTGCCCTGCAGCGCCGTCAGCACCGGGCCCATCCAGGCGAACATGTTCTTGGCGGCCGTGAAGTTCCAGCCCATGGCATTGCTGAGCGCGTTGACGTGGTCGACGAGTTGGGCCGCCAGATCGACCTCTTTGACCAGCGTGTCGCCGCTGTACTGGTTCTTCGTCGACGAGAAGGCGTTCTGAAGTTCCTCCACGCTGGCGGTGAGCTGGCTGACCTGGCCGCGCACTTCGCGGAGGCTGTTGGCCAGCGTGCCGGCCCCGTCGACCAGCCGGTTGAGGTCGCCCGTGTGGTCGTTGATCAGGTTGGAGCCGCCGGCCAGCATGGTGCCGATCGCGCCGGCCTGGTAGGTGGCCCGGAATTGTTCTGGGACGTTCCCGGTGGGACGGGTGATGCCGCTGACGACGGCGACGTTCGGCAGCTGGCTGACCCGGTCCGCCATCTGCTCCAAGTCCGCGAGGGCCTGCGGGGTGCGAAGGTCCCGCGGTGACTGGACGAGGATGTACTCCGGGATGGACTGATTCACGTTGAAATGGCGATCCAGCGCGGCGTACCCGACGGAACTGGGCGCGGAGGGCCGAAGCGCCTTGCGGTCGTCGTAGTTGTAACGCACCAGGCCGGCACAGCTGGCCAGGATGATCAACACGAGCACGCTGGCAACCAGATGGGCCCTCGGCCGGCGCACTATGCGGATGCCGGAGCGCCGCCAGAACCGAGCGGTCAGTTCGCGCCGCGGCTTGACCCAGCCGCGCGGCCCGGCGAGCACCAAAATCGCCGGCAGCAGCGTCACCGCGGCGAGGAACGCCACGCCGATCCCGATCGCCGACGACACCCCGACCGTCTCGAACACGCCCATGCGGGCGAAGCTGATGAGCAGGAAAGTGATTCCCACGGTGGTCGCAGACGCTGCGATCACCTTTCCGATCGAGATCAGCGCCCGCTTGACCGCCTGATCGAAATCCTCGCCCGACCGTCGATAGTCGTGATAGCGGCTGATGAGGAAGACGGCGTAGTCCGTTCCCGCGCCGGCCATGATCGCGCTGAGGAACACGATGGACTGGTTCGACACGCCCGAGCCGGTCACCTGCGAGTAGCCCGCCACGACCGCCTGCGCGATCACCAGGGACAACCCGATCGTTATCAACGGCAGCAGCATCGTGACCGCGCTGCGGTAAACCACCAGCAGGACGATGAGCACCAGAACGGCGATCGCCAGCTCGATCGGCAGCCGGTCCCGATCGCCCGCGACCGTGAGGTCGGCGACGGTCGCCGCGGGGCCGGTGATGTTCGCGGTCAGATGCGCCCCCGCCGGTGCCGGATTCAGGGCGCGTTTGACGATGTCGCCGACCCGGTTGAAGGCGTCGAACGACCGCGGCGTGCCCAACTCACCGGCAAGACCGACCGGCAGCACCCAAGCCTTGTTGTCCTTGCTGGTCACGACCGAACGCAGCGGCGGCGTGCTGACGAAGTCCTGCACCATCAAGACGTCGCGCGTGTCCCGGTGCAGCGCGTCCACCACCTTGCGGTACGCGGCTTCGTCGGCGGGGCCAAGCCCCTTGTCATCGGTCAGGACGACCAACAGGAGGTTGTCCGAGCCCGATTCGTGAAACGCCTCGGTCATCTTTCGGGCGGTGACGTTCGACGGCGCATCGCTGGGCAGGATGGACAGCGGATGCTTCTGGGCCATTTCGCCCAGCGAGGGAAGGCTGAGCGGGAGGGCGACCGCGATCGCGACCCACACCGCGATCACCGCCCAGGGCCACCGCACCACGAAATCGGCTAGCCGTCGCATTTCGCCCTCACCCTCACATCGCGCAATTTCGCACCCGCAGCCATCTAGAAGCCATCGAATCGGCCCGCGCTACGCAACGCGCCCCCAATGCCCGCTCGCCGCGACCCGCGCGCACACGGACTTCATCGCTTCCATATAGCGGACAACCGATTTCTGGGCGACCGGATTGTCGGGGTACATGACCGCCATCGCGGTACCCTCGCCGTACCGGAACACATAGATGGTCAGTTGATAGGAATACCGGCCGTCGGAGTAGATCCCGATATTGTTCGCATAGCCCAGGTCCGCCGCCGCGAGAACGGCGTTGAGCGGGGCGGCGCCGCCGTGCAAGAAGTTCGACACCGGGAAATTCGGCCGCGGCCAGTCCAACCACGGCGCCAATTCCAACACGCGGTAATACGGCACCTTCGCCAGGTGCAGGCCGGAATCGAACGACGACTGCGCAGCCCATGCGGCGTCGCCGAAAGAGGCCGCGGCAATCGGCACGGTGATCGGGACCAGGCCGGTGAACCAGCCCTGCGTCATGAAGTTGTCGGTAGTCCTGCGGGTGTCCCTGGGGGTGAGGCCGTAATAGGTGAGGGCACCCGTGAACTCGTGCTCTACCAGGGCAAAGCAGGCGAACAGCCCGCCGATGAACCGTGCGCCGACCGCGGTGCAGGCCGCTTCGAACCGCTCCGTCTGGGCGGCGTCCATCAACAGTTCGGAGATCAATTCGCTGCCGGCCGGCTCCGACGGGTTACCGAGCGGAAGCGGGAATTCGGGGAAGCCGCCATTGTTGTTCTCCGCGAAGTCGATCCATGCGCGAACCCCGGGTGAATCCACGGTCAGCGTCGACGTGTAGTGGCGCTCGCGGGCGCAGAAATCGTCAAAACTGCCCGCGTCGGGAAGCGCAAGTGGTTCACCGCCCCCACTCAACGCCGCATACATCCCATTCGCCTCGAGCATCGTCGTGCCGATCAACGTGGCGTCCCCGTGGACGTGATCCATGGCGGCGAAAAAAGTGAAATGATCCTCGTTCTGGACGATCCCGAAGGTGAAGCAGCCCCACTCCAGCGGATTCGGTATGGCCACGACGTGAGCGCGTATCTCGTCGACCGTCATGGCGCCGTGTTCGATCGGGACGAATTCGATGTCGGCGGGATCGGTGAGGGTGTGCCTGACGAACTCGCCATTACCGGCGTGGTCGAACCAGCTGCGGAATGTGTCATGCCGGCGCAGGTAGGCGTTGACGGCGTGGTGCATCGCAGAGAGATCGCACTGACCGGGTACTTCACAGGTCGCGATGATCTGCCGGGAGAAGTCGAGGCCCGCGGCCGTCCGTTCGTGATAGTTACGCAGATGTTGGCCCTGCATGTAGCTGACCGGTACGGGACTGGCCGGCGCCTGCCGGACCTTGTCGGCGGACGTGGTTGTCGGGTGCCAGGAGATGACTGCTCCTGGGATCGGCGCCCAATCCCCTAGTGAGCCGATCGTGATCTTCCCGATTCGCAATATTTTCTCCCCGGTTTCTGCGGCATCCCGTGGCTGCGGTTCGGCCGCGCTGTAGCGACACCAAGATAACCCTTGTGGCTGGCACCGGCGCCGACATGCGCGGATAGGGGCCGCAACGGCTCATCGACGCGGCGGGCGTGGTCGCGGGCAGGCCCGGCGACCGGCCGCCACGCCGGACGAGACTTGCCCGATGCGCCGCCGCAAGGCCCCGTACTTGGCATACTTGCCGTCGGAGGTGATTCGGCTGCGGCAACCGGTCCGGCATGTGTACATTCGCCACGACGGTCGCTGGAGGCAGTACGCCGGGGGGAATTCCGCCAGGTCTGGTCCTGGTGTGTGCCGTAAGCGGCCAAGCGCGTGGTTAAACAGCAACCACCACCCCGGCGCCGCGAGGCCTCCGCGGGCATCGAATCTTCCGAGCCGAACAGGGAGGACAACCCCATGACATCCGCCGAAGACCCGATGCGGGGGGCATCGAGTTTTGCGATCGTCGGCTACGCGGCGCGCTTTCCCGGCGCCGCCGACGCCGACGAATTCTGGCAGGTGCTGCGGGAAGGCCGGGACGCGATATCGGAGGTTCCCGCGGAGCGTTGGGACGCCGACGAATTCTTCGACCCCGATCCCGACACGCCGGGAAAGGTGGTGACCCGTCGAGCGGGCTTCGTCGAGGACGTAACCGGTTTCGACGCGCCATTTTTCGGCATGTCCACGCGCGAGGTCAGGTTGATGGACCCGCAGCACCGCCTCTTGCTCGAGACGGCGTGGCGGGCGGTGGAGCATTCCGGTACCGCGCCAACGGCTTTGGCGAACACCAACACCGGTGTGTTCGTCGGTTTGGCCACCCACGACTACCTGGGGATGGCATCGGACGAGCTGACCTACCCCGAGATCGAGGCCTACATGGCCATCGGGACGTCGAATGCCGCCGCCGCGGGCCGGATCAGCTACCGGTTGGGGCTACAGGGCCCGTCGGTCGCCGTGGACACCGCGTGCAGTTCGTCGTTGGTGGCGATCCATCAGGCGTGCCAGGCGCTGCGCCTGGGCGAATGTGACCTCGCGCTGGCCGGCGGCGCGAACGTCCTGCTCACACCGGCGACCATGATCACCTTCTCCCACGCGCACATGCTCGCGCCCGACGGCCGGTGCAAGACGTTCGACGCGGCCGCCGACGGCTATGTGCGCGGCGAGGGTTGCGGTGTCATCGTCGTGAAGCGGCTCGCGGACGCGATCCGCGACGGCGACCGGATCCGGGCCGTGATCCGCGGCAGCGCGATCAACCAGGACGGCGCATCGGGCGGTCTGACAGTGCCGAATGGCGTTGCCCAGCAACGGGTTATTGCCGCGGCGCTGAAGCGTGCCGGCATCGCACCCGGCGACGTCGGATACCTGGAGGCGCACGGGACCGGGACGTCGCTGGGCGATCCGATCGAGGCCCAGGCGGCGGGGGAGGTGCTCGGCGCCGGGCGCGAGGCGAGCCGGCCGCTGCTGATCGGCTCGGTGAAGACGAACATCGGGCACCTGGAAGCGGCCGCGGGGATCGCGGGCGTCATCAAGGTCATCCTGTCGCTCGAGCACGAGCTGCTGCCGCAGCACCTGCACTTCCGCAACCCGTCGCCGCACATCCCGTGGGACCGGCTTCCCGTTCAGGTGGTGCAGGAGGCCACCGCCTGGGAACGCAACGGCCGGCCGCGCATCGCCGGCGTCAGCTCGTTCGGGTTCGCCGGGACCAACGCGCACGTCATCCTCGAAGAAGCTCCGGTGGCGCCCGAGCAGGCCGGTGAGGCCGCCGTCGCGCCGGGTCCGGTCGAGGCGCCGGCCGACCGGCGGTTCCGCCTTCTTCCGCTCTCGGCGCGCACGCCCACCGCCCTGGCGCAACTCGCTGACGACTACCGCAGCTGGTTGAGCGCGCACCCGCAGGCCACCCTGGCCGACGTGTGCTTCACCGCCGGGGTGGGGCGGGCCCACTTCGAGCACCGGGCCGCGTTGGTGGTCAATTCGAAGGAATCGGCCGGTGAGTTGCTCGGTGCCCTCGCAGACGACCGCCCGGCGCCCGGTCTGGTGCGCGGAATATCCGACGACACGCCGAAGACGGCGTGGTTGTTCACGGGTCAGGGCAGCCAGTACGCGGGCATGGCCCGCGAGTTGTTCGACACCGAACCGGTGTTCGCCGAGACGGTGACCCGCTGCGCGGCGGTGGTCGCGGACGTGCTCGAAAAGCCTTTGCTGGACGTGATTTTCGACCCGGACGGCGACGAAACGTTGCGGCAGACCGCCTACGCGCAGCCCGCCTTGTTCGCGGTGGGGATGGGCCTGGCCCGGCTCTGGCAGTCCTGGGGTTTCGAACCCGACGTGGTGCTGGGCCACAGCGTCGGCCAATACACCGCGGCCTGCGTCGCGGGGGTGTTCAGCCTCGAGGACGGAATGCTGCTGATGGCCGAGCGCGGCCGCCTGTTCGGCAGCTTGCCCGCCGGCGGGCGGATGGTGGCGGTCTTCGCCGCCGCCGAGCGGGTCGAGGGCCTCACCGACGAGTTCCCGAGTCTGTCGGTTGCCGCCTACAACGGCGCCAACACCGTGCTGTCGGGACCGGCGCAGGATCTGGACGAGGCGGTGGCCGGGTTGACGGCCGACGGCGTCCGCTGTGAGTGGCTGGACACCAGCCACGCGTTCCACTCGGCGCTGCTGGATCCGATCCTCGACGAGTTCGAGTCGTACGCGAACCGGTTCGATTTCATTCCGCCACAACGGATGCTGGTGTGCAACCGCACCGGTGCCGCGCTGGGCAGGAGCGTGAAACTGGACGGCGCGTACTGGCGCCGCCACGCGCGCCAGCCCGTGGAATTCGCCAAGAGCGTTCGCACGCTCGCCGACCTGGGCTGCAAGGTGTTGCTCGAGGTCGGCCCCCAGCCGGTGCTGACCGCCGCCGCGCTGCGCGCCTGGCCCGACCCGGCCACCGCGCCGCGGGCGATCGCGTCACTGCGCCGCAACACCGCGGACCACCGCCAGCTCACCGAGGCTCTCGCCGACGCGTACGTCCTGGGCCACCTGCCCGACTTCGGCGCCGCCGCCGGACCGGCGCGCAAGCTCGACCTGCCCACCTACCCGTTCCAGCATCGCCAGTATTGGTACCGGGACAATCGCGTCCGGCCCAACCAACATCAGAACGAGGTCGCGAGCACCGAGGCGGTCCGGCTGCTCGAGGACGGCCGGATCGAGGAACTCGCCGCGCTGATCGACGGTGCGGGTGCCGACCAGCAGACCCTGACTGTGCTGACAAAGCTTGCCGCACAACACAATCAACAGCGCAAAACCCAGTCGATCGCCGATGCGCGCTACGAGATCAGCTGGGAGAAACCCACGGCGGCGGTCTCAGCTGCCGGCGCCGGGGAGGGCTCGTCCTGGCTCCTCATCGGCGACGACGCCGACATACTTGCGCCACTGGTCGACGCCCTGACCGCGCATGGGCACCAGCATCGGATCGTCGGGTTGCCCGTGACCGACGCCGACGAGGAACAGCTCGAGGTCACATTGCTCGCCGCGGCGGCGGACGACCCGGAGCTCCGGATACTGCATGTCGCGGCGCTGGACTCCGGCTCCGCGCCGTCGATGCGGTCGCTGTTGCGGATGCAACACCGGGTCCTCGGAGGAACGCGTCGGCTCTTCCGCGCGGCCGTCGCCACCGAGCTGCGCCGCCCGATCTGGATGGTCACCCGCGGCGCGCAAAGAGTCATCGATGCCGATACCGTGTCCCCGGACCAGAGTTGCCTGTGGGGGTTCGGCCGCGCCGCTTCGCTGGAACACCCCCAGGTGTGGGGCGGACTGGCGGATCTGGCCGCAGGAACCGCCGTGTCGACGACTGCGGAATGGTCGCGGCTGATCGACCAGGTGTCGGCGACCCCGGGCGGGTCGGCCGTCGGCGAAGACCAACTGGCCGTGCGGGACCAAGCGGTCTACGTGCCGCGGCTGGTGCGCAGGGTCGGGCAGCCGATCGCGACGCCGCCCGCGCTCCGCGACGACGCCACGTATCTGGTGACCGGCGGACTGGGTTCGGTCGGACTGGAAATCGCCGGATACCTGGCCGCGCACGGCGCCCGGCATCTGGTGCTGACCGGCCGCCGCACGCCCAGCGCCGCCGCGCAGGCGCGCATCGAAGCCATCCGCGACCAGCACGGCTGCGAAGTCCGGGTGGTCACGGCCGATGTTGCCGATGCGCACGACGTCGCGCGCCTGCTGGCCACCGTGCAGGACGAACTGCCACCGCTTGCCGGCATCGTCCATGCCGCCGGCGAGATCGGCACCACCCCGCTGCGCGGCCTGGAAGACGCCGAGGTGGATCGGGTGTTCGCCGGGAAGGTTTGGGGCGCTTGGCATTTGAGCGAAGCGACTGCCGACTTGCAGCTGGACTTCTTCCTGAGCACCTCCTCGATCACTTCGGTCTGGGGCGGCTTCGGTCAGACCGCCTATGCCGCGGCCAACGCCTTCCTCGACGGGTTGGCCTGGCGGCTGCGCGAGCAGGGCGTCCCCGGAATCAGCGTCAACTTCGGTCCCTGGTCGGCCGGCATGGCCGACGAGCAGGCCCGCGCCCGGCTGGATCAGCGCGGGGTCCGGACGCTGTCGCCCGCCGATGCGCTGGCGGGCATGGCCGATCTGCTGGCGGCTTCGTCAGCGCAGGGGGTGGTGGCCCGGATCGGCTGGGACCGCTTCCTGCCGCTCTACTCCCAAGCGGGACGGCGGGCTTTCCTGGCGGAGCTGGAGCGCGAGGTGCCCACCGAGACCACGGGGGTGGCGCCGTCCGGGAAGACCCAACTGGTCGAGCGACTCACCAACGCCCCGGTGCAGCAGCGTAAGAAACTGCTCACGGACTACCTGCGCGACGCGGTCGCGGAGGTGACGCGGGTCGACGCCGCCGAGATCCGCGAGGACGCGGGATTCTTCGATCTCGGCATGGATTCGCTGATGGCCGTCGAGTTGCGGCGGCGCATCGAGCAAGCGGTGGGCAAGGAGGTTCCGGCCACCCTGGCGATGGACCACCCACGGCTGTCCGACGTGGTCGACTACCTGCTGGGCGACGTGCTCGGCCTCGGCGAGGTGGCCCCGTCGGGGCCGCAGCCGGCCTCGGCGGTGACGACGCGCACCGATGAGCCGATCGCGATCGTCGCGGTGGCGTGCCACTTCCCCGGCGCGTCCAATCCCGAAGCCTTCTGGGAGGTGTTGTCCGGCGGTGTCGACGCGATCCGGGAAGTCCCGGAGGACCGCTTCGACATCGACGAGTACTACGACCCCGACCCGGACGCCCCGGGCAAGATCTACAGCCGCTTCGGCGGATTCCTCGACGAGATCGACGGATTCGACCCGGAATTCTTCGGCATCTCGCCGCGCGAGGCCATCTGGATGGATCCGCAGCAGCGGTTGATGCTGGAAACCGCCTGGGAGGCCTTGGAAAGGGCCGGGTATTCCCCCGGGGCGTTGCGCGGCAGCCGCAGCGGCATCTTCGTGGGTGTGGGCGCCAACGAGTACTCGCACCTGCTGTCCTCCGACTCCGTTGAGAAGCTCGAGCCGCACTTCATCACCGGCAATGCGCTCAATGCGATCTCGGGCCGGGTGGCCTTCGCGCTCGGGCTGGAGGGACCGGCGGTCGCGGTCGACACGGCATGCAGCTCGTCGCTGGTGGCGGTCCACCAGGCCTGCCAGGCGCTGCACGCCGGTGACTGCGATCTCGCGCTGGCCGGCGGGGTGAACGTGCTGCTCAGCCCGGTGTCCATCATCGCCGCATCGCGCGCCAGGATGCTGTCCCCCGTCGGGCGATGCAAGACCTTCGACGCCTCCGCTGACGGCTACGTGCGCAGCGAGGGCTGCGGCATCCTGGTGCTCAAGCGGCTCAGCGACGCGGTCCGCGACGGCGATCGGGTCAGCGCCGTCATCCCAAGCACCGCGGTCAACCAGGACGGCGCCTCCAGCGGTTTGACGGTGCCCAATGGTGGTGCGCAGCAACGGCTTATCAGCGCGGCGCTGGCCCGCGCCGGCCTTGCCGGCGGAGACGTCGACTACCTCGAGGCGCACGGGACGGGCACCCCGCTGGGTGATCCGATCGAGGTGCAGGCGGCCGGTGCCGTCTACGGTGCCGCCCGTGACGCGGACCGACCGTTGCTGATGGGATCGGTGAAGACCAACATCGGCCACCTCGAGTCGGCGTCCGGCGTCGCCGGCCTGATCAAGGTCGTGTTGTCGCTGCAGCACGAAATGCTGCCGCAGAGCCTGCATTTCGAGAAGCCGTCGCCGCATATCCCGTGGGACTCGCTGCCCGTGCGCGTCGTCGACAAGGCCACTCCCTGGCAGGCCAATGGCAAACCGCGACGTGCCGGCATCAGTTCGTTCGGGTTCACCGGCACGAACGCGCACGTGCTGATCGAGGAGGCGCCGGCGCAACCGGCGACCCCCGACGAATACTCCACCGGCGCGGTCCTGCCCGACGCCGCCGCGGCGCCGGAGTCGGACGCTCAAGAGGAACTGGTCGACGTGCTGCCGCTGTCCGCCCGGACACCGGAGGCGCTGGTGGCGTTGGCGCGGCGATACGAGGAGTGGCTCAACGCCCACCCCAAGGTCGATGTCGCGGACGTGTGCTTCACGGCCGGGGTGGGGCGCACGCACTTCGAGCACCGGGCCGCGCTGGTGGTCGATTCGGTTCAGGGCGCCCGCGAGGTGCTGGCCGAGTTGGCCGAGAACCGGATACGGCCGGGGGTGGTACGCGGCGAGTGCACCGACCCGCCGACCACGGCGTGGTTGTTCACCGGGCAGGGCAGCCAGTACCCGGGGATGGCGCGCGAGTTGTTCGACACCGAGCCGGTTTTCGCTGACACCGTGACACGCTGCGCGGAAGCGGTCGAGGGCATGCTGCCGCGCCCGCTGCTCGAGGTGCTGTTCGCGACCGACAGGGAAACCGCGGAAGCGGTGCGGCACACCTCTTTTGCGCAGCCCGCCCTTTTCGCCATCGAGATGGGCCTGGCCCGGTTGTGGCAGTCGTGGGGCGTCACACCCGACGTCGTGTTGGGGCACAGCGTGGGCCAGTACGCGGCGGCGTGCGTCGCCGGGGTGTTCAGCCTCGAGGACGGGGCCCGGCTGATGGCCGAGCGTGGCCGGCTGTTCGGCAGCCTGCCCGACGGGGGACGAATGGTGGCGGTGTTCGCCGACGCCAAGTACGTCGAGGAGATCGCGGGCGGGTTCCCCCGGGTGTCGGTCGCCGCCTACAACGGACCCAACACAGTGCTGTCGGGTCCCGGTGCGGATCTCGAACAAATCGTCGCCAGGGGCGGCAACGACGGGATCCGGTGCAGCTGGCTGGAAACCAGCCACGCATTCCATTCCGAGTTGCTCGAACCGGTGCTCGACGAGTTCGAGTCGTATGCCGCGCGTCTGCAGTTCGCCGTGCCGACGTTGCCCTTGGTCTGCAACCGCACCGGCGCCGTGCTCACGGCGGAAACCCCGCTGGACGCGCAATACTGGCGGCGGCATTCCCGCCAGCCGGTGCAGTTCGCCGAAAGCGTGCGCACCGTGGCGGCGCTGGGCTGCTCGGTGTTGATGGAGATCGGTCCGCAACCGGTTCTGACCGGGGCCGCGGTGCAGGTCTGGCCGGAACACCTGGCCGCGCCGCGGGCGATCGTTTCCCTGCGCAAGGGCATCGCCGACCGGCGCCAGATCGCCGAGGCGCTGGCCGGAGCCTATGTCAGCGGTCATCGACCCAGGTTCGCTGCGCTGCATCGTCAGCCTCGCCGCAAACTCGAACTGCCGACCTATCCGTTCCAGCGGCGAAGCTTCTGGCCGAAGACTTCCGGTATCAGCGGCATCGACGGACAGGGCGCCGCCGTATCCGGAATCCTCGGTAGCGCAAAGGATCTCGCCTCAGGGGACTCGGTCTACACCAGCCGGCTGTCGGTCAAGTCGCAGCCGTGGCTCTCCGATCACGTCATCTACGGCACCGTTGTGGTGCCCGGGGCGACGTATGCCGCGATGGCCCTGACCGCCGTGGGGACGCCGGGGCGGGTGCAAGACGTCTTCTTCTACGAGCCGATCATCCTGCCCGAGAAGGCTTCTCGCGAGGTGCAGCTCACCTTGCATCCGCTGGAGGACGGCGGCTGGAGCTTCCGGGTGCACAGCCGCCCGTACGGTGTCCGGGACGCCGAATGGTCACTGAACGCCGACGGCACGGTCGTCACCGGAATCGAGGCGGAGCCGTCGCCCGACCCGGCGGACTCCGCGGATCCCATCGACGCGGTGATCGAGCGGATGAACCGCATGCGCCCGCAGGAGCTGTTCGACACCTTCGCCGACATGGAGCTGGCCTGGGGGCCCAACTGGTCCGGTTCCCTGAAGTCGCTGTGGCTGGGCGAGGGTGAGGCGATCGGCGACATCACCGTCGGCGACGAACTCGCCGAGCATCTCGGCACCGAGCCGATGCACCCGGTGCTGCTCGACCTGTGCACCGGCGTCGCCTTCCCCGCGTTCCCGGCGCTTCGTGCCGCGGAACAGGGAGTGAACGATCTGTTCCTGCCCCTGCGGTACGGGCGGGTGGAGCTGCGGGAGAAGATGCCGAGGCGGTTTTATTGCCGCGCGAGGTGGCACACCAGCGGGCTGGACAGCGAGACACAGGTCTTCGATCTCGACTTCGTCGACCGGGATGGCCGCCGCCTGGGCGGGATTCGCGAGTTCACTGTCAAACGCGCGCCCCGAGAGGCGTTGCTGCGCGGGCTCGGCGGCGATGCCACGCGGCTGCTCTACAGCCTCGGCTGGCACGAGCTGCCGCCGCCGGCATCGGGCGACGATGGCGAGGGGGCCCCAAACGCGATCGGCACCTGGCTAATCGCCGGATTCGAGGACCTCGCGGCCACCGTGCCGGGGTGCGTCTCGTTCGATAGGAATGCGGACCCGGAGCCGTTGGGACAGCTGTTGGCACAGGCTCACGAGCGGGGCATGCCGTTCTCCGGCATCGTCTGGCGCGCCACCGGAGCCGGCGCCGGGGAGTCGGGCGCCGAATCCGTTGCGCGACTGGAGACCGAGATCGCGCAGCTGCTCAGTGCCGTGCACACCCTGCAGGGTGACGGGGCGGTGAAACTGCCCGGCGGGCTGTGGATCGTCACCGAACGGGCCGTGGCGACCGAGTCCGGCGAGCCGGTCGACCCGGTGCAGGCGGCACTGTGGGGGCTGGGCCGGACCATCGTCAACGAGGAGCCCGGTCTGCGCTGCAGGTTGGTCGACTGCGACGGATCGGAGCAGGCCGTGCGCGCGCTGGCCGGCTTGCTCGGTGAACCGATTGACGAACCCGAACTCGCTGTGCGCCAAGGCAAATTCTTGGCGTCCCGGTTGCTGCAGTGGTCGCGCAGCGGTCACCTCGCGGTGCCGCGGGCAGCCGATTACGTGCTGGCGCCCACCGAACGAGGCGCGATCGACAACCTGCGCCTGACCGAGGCGGAGGTGCCGCCGCCGGACGATGGTTATGTGCAGGTCCGGGTCGAGGCCGCCGGGTTGAACTTCCGGGATGTGCTCAACGTGTTGGGCCTCTACCCGGGTGATCCGGGTCCGATCGGCGGCGACTTCGCCGGCACCGTAACCCAATTGGGAAGCGGCGTCACCGGACTCGAGGTCGGCCAGCGCGTCTACGGCTTCATGCAGGGCGCGTTCGCCAGCCGGTTCAACGTGCCCGCCCAGTTGGTGGCGCCGGTTCCCGCCCGGGTGAGCGCGGTGGACGCCGCGACCATTCCCGCCGCGGCGCTGACGGCCCGGCTCGCCTTCGACTGGGCGCAGCTGAAGCCCGGTGACCGGGTGCTCATCCACGCCGCCAGCGGTGGCGTCGGGTTGGCCGCCATCCAGCTGGCGCAGCAGCATGGTGCGACCGTCTTCGCCACGGCGAGCACCTACAAGCGCGCGACACTGCGCAAGTTGGGTGTCGAATATGTCTACGATTCGCGCAGTACGGATTTCGCCGATCAGATCCTCGCCGACACCGACGGCGCCGGCGTCGACGTGGTGCTCAACAGCCTGACCAACGAGGGCTTCGTCGAGGCGACCGTGCGGGCCACCGCCCAGAACGGCCGGTTCGCCGAGATCGCCAAGCGGGACATCTGGACGCACGAGCAGATGGCGGCGGCCCGTCCCGACATCGCCTACGAGATCGTCGCGCTGGACACGGTCACCTTCCAAGAGCCCGAGCGCATCCGCGGCTTGCTGGGCGAGGTGTCCGACGGGTTGGCCAGGGGCGAGTGGACCCCGCTGCCCGCCGAGATCTACCCGCTCACGGAGGCGAAGACGGCGTTTCGCCGCATGCAGCAGGCGCGCCATATCGGCAAGATCGTGCTGCGGATGCCGAATCCGCTGCATCCGCGCGGTGATCGGAGCTATCTGGTCACCGGTGGGCTCGGCGCGATCGGCCTGCACACGGCGTCGTATCTGGCCCAACTCGGCGCGGGTGACATCGTGTTGACCAGCCGGCGCGCGCCCGACCCGGACGCGCAGCGGGCGATCGACGACATCACCGAGCGTTACCGGTGCCGCGTCCACACCTTCGCGGCCGACGTCGGCGACGAGGCGCAGGTCGAGGAGCTGCTGGCCCGGATCCGCGCGGAGTTGCCGCCGCTCGGGGGAGTGGTGCATCTGGCGGGTGTGCTCGACGACGCGCTGCTGGCCCAGCAGAGCCTGGAGCGCTTCCGGACGACGTTGGCGCCCAAGGCGTTCGGCGCGTGCTACCTGGACCGGTTGACTCGGGAAGACGATCTCGACTTCTTCATCGTGTCGTCGTCGGTGTCCAGCCTGCTCGGTTCGCCGGGCCAGGCCAACTACTCGACGGCCAACGCGCTGCTCGACGGGCTGGTCGCGGAACGACAGGCGCACGGCCTGCCGGCGACCGGCGTCAACTTCGGTCCCTGGGCCAAGGGCGGCATGGCCTCGTCGGAGGCCGCGCGCGCCAATATCAGTGCGCAAGGCCTCATTCCGCTGGAGCCGTCGGCGGCGCTGAGCGCGCTGGCCGAGGCGGTCGCCAACGGGTCCGCGCAGGCGACCGTGATCAAGGCCAACTGGCAGCGTGCCGCGAAGGTGCTGGGCAGTTCCCGCCCACCGATTCTCGACCTCGTGCTGCCCAGCGCCGCCACGGAGGCCGCCGGCGACAGCGAGTTGCTCCGGCAGCTGCAGGAGATACCGGTGGCGCAGCGCGCCGGTTTCATCACCGAATTCCTGCAGCGCGAAGTGCAGGGCTTCCTGCGGCTCGCGCAACCGCCCGCGGCGACCAGTCGGTTCCTGGACCTGGGCACGGATTCGCTGATGGCGGTCGAACTCCGCAACCGGTTGCACAGCCAGTTCGGTGGCGCGTTCACGATCAATGCAACCGCGGTCTTCGACTATCCGACCATCGGGGGACTCGCCGAGTACCTCGCCGGTCAGCTGCCGGAGTCCGACTCGGCCAAGGCGGAACCCGCGGCGGCCGGCCCGGAAACGGAGGCGGCCGAGCCCGAAGCGGAGGCGGCTGAGCCGCAAGCGGAGGCGGCCGAGCCGGAAGCCCCTGCGGCGCAGCCGGAGTCGAGCCCCGGATCGGCGGCGGGGGCACAGTCGAGCTGACGCCCGGCTTGGGTCAGTCGCTGATGTCGAATCCGGCGATGACCTTCGTCGGGCGCACCCGCACCACCAGCTCGCCGGGAACCGCGTTGCGGCGGCCGAACTCCTCGGCGCGCTCGGCGCCCATGTAGCGCGCACCGGTGCGCGTCGCGACGTCCAGCACGTCGCGGGCGTCCTCGCCCACCGACGCCAGGCCCTGGACCTGGACGAACGAGTACGGCGGATGCGGATCGTCGACGCACATCACGACCCGCGAATCACGTTTCAGCGCACGGCCTTTCGAGGTGTCCCGGCCGGTGGTGAACACCAGCTGGCCATCGTCGACCACAAACCACACCGGCGCCACCAGCGGCCGGCCGTCGGCGGCGACGTAACCGAGCATGCCGGTGCGCGTGCCTTGCGAGAGGAACCCGACCACCCGCTCCGTCAGTTTCGCGGGCTCGGCCATGAGCTACAGCCGGGCAAGGTCGTAGTCGCCGAGGTGGTCGATCAGGTTGTGCAGGTGGTCGCTGGAGGTGCCCAGGGTGTGCTCGATCGCGGTGAGCCGTGCGGCGTAGTGGCTGACCGGATACTCCGCGGTCACGCCGATTCCGCCGTGCATCTGGATCGATTCCTGCGCGATGTGCCGGCCGGACCGGCCGATCTGCACCTTGGCGCGTGACGCGATCAGCGGGTCCAGGTTGCCGTCGGCGATCGACAACGCGGCGTAGAAGCTCATGCTGCGCGCCACTTCCAGCGACACGTACATGTCGGCGGCCCGCTGGGTGAGCGCCTGGAACTTGTTCAGCGTGACGCCGAATTGCTTACGCGTCTTGAGGTAATCGGTGGTCAGGCGCAGCGCCTCCTCCATCGCCCCGACGGCTTCGGCGCACAACGCCGACTGGATGCGGATGACGGCGTTCCGGATGGCAGGCGAGACATCGACCGCTTCGCCGAGGGGTTCGGCGGTCGCGGCGTCCAGGTCGATCTGGGCGCCGCGCTGACCGTCGAACGTGCGGTAGGGGTGCCGTCGCACGGCGGCCGCCTCGACCAGGAACAGGCCGGTCCCGCCGTCCGGCAACGCGGCGCTGACTACCAGCGCGTCGGCGGAGTCGCCGGCCAGCACCGGGTTCTTGCGTCCGGTCAGCGCCCACGAATCGCCTTGCGGCACGGCCCGAGTCGTCACCGCGGCGGTGGGCGTGCGCTGGCCGGGTTCCAGGTGCGCGAAGGCGAGCAGGCGTTGCCCGGCCGCGACCTCGTCGAGCTGTTGTTTCTGGGCGTCGCTGCCCAGCTCGGCGATCAGCGCGCCCGGCGCGAGCGCGCCGTGCAGGATCGGTTCGGGGGCCAACCGGCGGCCGACCTCGGTGAGCACCACCATGATCTCGATCTGACCCGCCTCGTCCGGCTCGAACCCGAGCCCCAGGATCCCGGTGTCGGCGAGCTGGCTCCAGACGTCACGGCTCCAGCCGAGCTCGGAGCCGATCACCTTGTTGCGGCTCTCCGGGTCGTAGGTGCGCGACAGGAGGTCGCGGGTTGTGTCGCGGAGCAGGGCCTGCTCGTCGCTCAACTGAAAGTCCATTGCTGCCTCACAATCCCAGAATGGTGGACGCGATGATGTTGCGCTGCACCTCGCTGCTGCCGCCGTAGATCGTCGTCTTGCGGTAGTTGAGGTAGTGCGGCGCGCTGTGTTGCGCCCATTCGGGAGACGCGATCTGGATCGCTCCGTCACCGTCGGCGGGGAGCGCGTCGGGACCGGCCACCTCGACGAGCAGCTCGGTGGCGATCTGCTGCAGCTGGCTGCCGCGAAGCTTGAGCACCGAGGACGCCGGGTTGGGCTGCCCGTCGGCGGAGTCCGAGACGACCCGCGACTGCGTGAGTTCCAGCGCCAGCACCTCGTTCTCGGCCTCGGCGAGCCGCGCCGCGAACAGGGGATCGTCGAGCAGCCCGGTTTCGGCGGCGCGCTTCTTCACTTCGGCGAGGCGCACCTTGGTCCGTCCGACGCCGGCGATGCCGGTGCGCTCGTTGCCCAGCAGGAACTTCGCGTAGGTCCAGCCCTGATTCTCTTGTCCGACAAGCTGATTGGCGGGCACCCGGACGTCGGAGAAGAACAATTCGTTGATCTCCTGGCCGCCGTCGATGGTCTTGATGGGCCGCAGCGTTATGCCCGGCGTCTTCATGTCGAAGAGCAGAAACGAGATGCCGGCCTGGCGCTTGGGGGCCTGCGGGTCGGTGCGCACCAGGCAGAAAATCCAGTCCGCGTACTGGCCCAGCGTCGTCCAGGTCTTCTGTCCGTTGACGATGTAACTGTCGCCGTCCCGGACCGCCGTGGTGCGCAGGGACGCCAGGTCCGAGCCGGCCTCGGGCTCCGAGAATCCCTGGCACCACCAGATGTCGAGGCTGGCCGTCGGCGGCAGGAACCGTTGTTTGATCTCCTCGGAACCGAATTCGGCGATCACCGGCCCGACCATCTTGGTGTTGAAGTTCAGCGGCTCGGGCACGCACGCCAGTTGCATTTCGTCGGCCCAGATCTGGTGCTGGGTGGGCGTCCAGTCCTTGCCACCCCATTCGACGGGCCAACTCGGCACCGCGAGGCCGTGCTCGTGCAGGATCTTGTGGCTGGTGACGATGTCCTCGCGGCGCACCGACGCCGAGCCCGCGCGCACCCGCTCGCGCAGCTCCTCGGGGATCTTCGTGGTGTAGAAGGTGCGGAGCTCATCGCGGAACGCGGCTTCCTCCGGTGTGAGTGCCAACTGCATGGCAGCCTCCTGTCGTCGGGGACCACCGGAGGGGCGCAGCTGTCAGCGGGGGACCGGGGGTCTCGTCCTGCACGTTAAGCGCAGAACGCCATTCAACTTTAATCGGGGGCGCGGGGCGCAGCCCCGTCACCGCGGGGCTGTCCCCCGCCGGCACCGCCACCAGGCAAAGCAGGTGATCGTGATCCCGCCGAGGACGGCCGCTATCGCCAGGCGCGATGCCGCGGACCTCGCCTTGTCGGCCTTGCCGGCGATCGCTTCGACGGTGGCGCCGAGTTGCTCGCGCGTCTGCTCGATGTCGGCCTGCAGGTCATGGATGCTGGCGTCAGGCCCGACTGCGGGGGTGCCGGGACCCCGTGGCCGTTCAGCTCGGGTCATGGCGGGCGTCCTTCACTTTCTGGACGTCTTTCTTGACATTGGCGACGGTGAGGGGCGCCGCCGGTGCGACCTCTTCGACCTGGTGCTTACTGAGCAGCGTCGCCGCCCCGGCCGCGGCGAACAACGCCGCGCCGACGATCAGGGCGGCCGCCCACACCGGCACGGCCAGCGCCACCGCGGCAATGGCCGCCGCGATCAGGCTGGCAAGGCCCGATAGCGCGAGTATCCCGGCCGCACCGAACAGTCCCGCGCCAACGCCCGCGTGTTTCGCCGATCGTTCGATTTCCTTCTGCGCCAACTGCATTTCGTCGCGAACCAGCCGTGACAGCTGCGACGAAAGCTGACTCATCAGCTCGCCGATCGAGGCGTCGGACGTCGGCTTTGCCTCCGTGCTCATACGCGGCTGGCTACCCCCGCATGCGGACGCCAAACCTGGCGGACACCCCCGGCGCCCGCGTATTGCACAGCCCCGCCTCGCTCCACAGCCGGGCGCGGTACACACCGTCGCACGGCCGTTTCGGCGGTCGACGCGCCTACGGTCGGCGCATGCGAACAGAACTGCCCGCCGCGCGCCTGCAACGCAGGCTCGGAGCGGACCCAGAGGCCGATTCGGACACCGGGGCCGCGGACGGATCGGACCCCGAGGTCCAGGATGACCAGAATTCGCTGCTGCCGCGGTGGGTTCCGGATGCGGGAGAGGGCCGCGGGTGGCTGGCGAAGATGCGCGCCGACCCCGGCCGCGCCGGTGCGATCGCGCTGGCGGTCGTGGCCGCGCTGGCCGTGCTGGTGACGGTGTTCACCCTGATCCGCGACCGCCCCGCGCCGGTGATGTCGGCCAAGCTGCCACCCGTGGACAAGGCCGCCACCGCCGGCGCGAGATCCTCGGCGAGCCCGGGTGCCGGCCAGCCGGCCGCGCCCGACCGACCGGTGGTGGTGAGCGTCGTCGGCCTCGTGCACACCCCGGGTTTGGTGACCCTGGCGCCCGGCGCTCGCGTCGCCGACGCGCTGCAGGCCGCCGGGGGCGCGGTGAACGGCGCCGACACCATCGGGCTCAACATGGCCCGCCCGGTGGGCGACGGGGAGCAGATCGTGGTCGGCCTGGCTCCGGCGGCGGGGCAGCCGACGGCGCTGGGCAGCTCGGTGGCCTCCGGGAGCGCGCCTGCGTCCGGGGCGCCGGGGCCGGGCTCGGGGACGGTGAAGCCGAAGCCGGGTGAGGTGCTCGACCTCAACACGGCGACCGTCGAGCAGCTGGACGCGCTGCCGGGCGTGGGACCGGTCACCGCCGCCGCGATCGTGGCGTGGCGGCAGGCGAACGGCAAGTTCACCAGCGTCGACCAGCTCGCCGACGTCGACGGCATCGGCCCGGCGCGGCTGGAGAAACTGCGCCCGCTGGTCCGTGTCTGACACCGGTGCGCCGCCACGTCGATGTGCGGCTGGTGCCGCCGGCGCTCGCCGCCTGGATGGTGACCGCCGCCGGGATCTGGTGGCCGGTCGGGCGCGTGGTGGCGTGCGGCTGCCTCGTGTTGGCCGCCCTGGGCGCGCCGGCCGGTTACGGCGCGCGCCGCTTCGGCTGGACGCCGCGGCTTCCGGCGGTCGGCGCGGGCCTGGTGGCGATCGGCGTGGTGGGCGCCGGTTTCGGGCTGGCGATCGCGCTGCGCGCCGACGCGGTAGGTCGCCACCCGATCACTGCGGCGTTCGGCACGGCCGCCCCCGTAACGGTCACCCCGACCGAGACCGCGCTGTCGCTGGGCTCCGGCCGGCTGATGTTTCGCGCCACCCTGCAGCGCCTGCGTGACGATGAGATGTCCGGCAGGGTGGTCGTCTTCGCCCGGGCGTCGGACTTCGGCGGCCTGATGGTCGGACAGCCGGTGCGCTTCACCGCCCGCATCAGCCGCCCGGGCCGCCGCGACTTGACGGTCGCGGTGCTCAACGCGACGGGCCGGCCGACCATGGGGACCGCGGGTGCGGTGCAGCGGGCCGCCCACGCCGTGCGCCGCCGGTTCGCGGCCGCGGCCCGCGAGGCACTGCCCGCGGACGAGGCCGCGATGCTGCCGGCGCTGGTCCTCGGCGACACCGCGGCGGTCGCCAGCGAGACCAGCCGGGAGTTTCGGGCCGCGGGCATGACGCACCTGACGGCGGTGTCCGGGGCCAACGTCACGATCGTGTGCGCGGCGGTGCTGTTCTCAGCGCGGTTGATCGGCCCCCGCGCCGCCGTCGTGCTCGCGGCCGTCGCCCTGGTGGCGTTCGTCATCGTCGTGCAGCCGACCGCGAGCGTCCTGCGCGCGGCGGTGATGGGCGCGATCGCGTTGACCGGGATGCTGTCTTCGCGCCGGCGGCAAGCGATTCCGGCACTGTCCGCCACGGTGCTGATCGTGCTGGCCCTCGCTCCGCATCTGGCCGTCGACGTGGGTTTTGCGCTGTCGGTGCTGGCGACGGCCGCGCTGGTCGTCATCGCGCCCTCGTGGTCGCGGCGCCTGGTCGGCAGGGGCTGGCCCAAACCGCTGGCGGACGCGTTCGCCGTTGCGTGCGCCGCCCACGTGGTGACCGCCCCGCTGGTCGCGGGGATCTCGGGCCGGTTCAGCCTGGTGGCCGCGGTGGCCAACCTCGCGGTGGCTCCCGTGGTAGCGCCGATCACCGTGCTCGGCAGCGCGGCGGCCGTGGGCTGCCTGCTGTGGCCCGCCGGTGCGCAGCTGTTGATTCGGTTCAGCGGGCCCGAACTGTGGTGGGTGTTGCGCGTGGCGCAGTGGTCGGCCGACGTGCCCGCGGCGACGGTGCCCGTGCCGGCCGGTGCGCCCGGCGTGGTGGTGGTCGGCGCCGGCACGGCGCTGGCGATTCTGGCGGCGGCGCTGCTGTGGCGCCGGCGCTGGTTTCGTGGGGCGCTCGGGCTCGCCGGGTCGGCGGTCGTCCTGTCGTGGCTGGCCTGGTCGATTTCGGGCCTCGTGGCGATCGCGAGCGCGGCGTAGCCGGGCGCTGCGGGTCGCCACCATCAACCTCGTGGCGATCGCGAGCGCGGCGTAGCCGGGTGCTGCGGGTCGCCACCATCAACCTCGTGGCGATCGCGAGCGCGGCGTAGCCGGGTGCTGCGGGTCGCCACCATCAAACCCGTCGCACCCACGTGACACCATCGTGGGGTGAGCGAGGATGCGCACCACCTGCACCTGGTCCTGGGCGACGAGGAACTGCTGGTCGAACGGGCGGTCGCCGACGTGCTGCGGTCGGCGCGCGCACGCGCCGGCACCGACGATGTTCCGGTCAGCCGGATGCGGGCCGGCGACGTGAGCACCTACGAACTCGCCGAACTGCTGAGCCCGTCGCTGTTCGCCGACGAACGCATCGTCGTGCTGGAGGCGGCTGGGGAAGCGGGCAAGGACGCGGCCACGATGATCGCCGCGGCCGCCGCCGACGTCCCGACCGGCACGGTGCTGGTGGTCGTGCACTCCGGCGGCGGGCGGGCCAAGGCGCTGGCCGGCCAGCTGCAGTCACTGGGCGCCCAGGTGCATCCGTGTGCGCGGATCACCAAGCTCAGCGAGCGCGTCGACTTCATCCGCAGGGAGTTCCGCGAGCTGCGGGTCAAGGTCGACGAGGAGACCGTGACCGCCTTGCTGGACGCCGTCGGCTCCGACGTGCGCGAGCTGGCCGCCGCGTGTTCACAGCTGGTCGCCGACACCGCGGGTCAGGTCGATGCCGCCGCGGTACGCCGCTATCACAGCGGCAAGGCGGAGGTGAAGGGCTTCGACATCGCCGACAAGGCGGTGACCGGCGACGTCGCGGGCGCAACCGAGTCGCTGCGGTGGGCGATGCTGCGCGGCGAACCGCTGGTGGTACTCGCCGACGCGCTGGCCGAGGCCGTGCACAGCATCGGCCGGGTGGGCCCGCTGTCCGGCGACCCGTACCGCCTGGCCGCACAGCTGGGAATGCCGCCCTGGCGCGTGCAGAAGGCGCAGAAACAGGCGCGGCGCTGGTCGCGTGACACCGTCGCGACCGCGATGAGGGTGGTAGCGACGCTCAACGCCAACGTCAAGGGTGCCGTCGCCGATGCGGATTACGCGCTGGAATCGGCGGTCAGACAGGTCGCCGAATTGGCCGACCGGGGCCGCTGAACGGCCGAGAGGAACCCGAACGGGCTCAGATCTTGTTGAGGGCCCGCGCCAGCGCCGACTTCTTGTTGGCCGCCTGGTTCTTGTGGATCACGCCCTTGCTGGCCGCCTTGTCCAGCTTGCGGTTGGTCGACACCAGCAGCTCGGCGGCCTTCTCCTTGTCGCCGGAGTGGGCGGCCTCGCGGAACGCGCGCACGGCCGTGCGCAGCGAGGACTTTACCGACTTGTTGCGCAGGCGGGCGCGCTCGTTCGTCTTGATGCGCTTCTGCTGCGACTTGATGTTGGCCACGCGTGAGTTCCTTCGTCAAAAAAGTCGTTGCTTTGCTCGGGCGCCCCACACCCGATTGCGACTGCCCAGGTTAGCAGTCGGTTACGTTTTCTCCCAAAAGGGGAAACCGTGGCCGGCCAGAACGTCATTTTGAGGCACCATCTAGCGAGTGAGTCTTACGAGCCAGCTTGAGGAAACCAGGCGGGGACCGCGCGGCGCTTCGGGGCGCCCGGACGCGCGTGCCGAGCGCATCTTCGGCGGCTATGACGAGTCGGACGCCTACGCCGGCGTTTATTCGAAGGCCTTCGACGAGATGTTCGACGCGCAGGGCACCGTGCGCGGTCCGTACAAGGGCATCTACGCCGAGCTTGCGCCGTCGGACGCCTCCGACCTGAAGGCCCGCGCCGAGGCGCTGGGCCGCGCGTTCATCGACCAGGGCATCACGTTCTCGCTGTCCGGCCAGGAGCGGCCGTTCCCGCTCGACCTGGTGCCGCGGGTGATCTCCGCCGCCGAGTGGAGCCGGTTGGAGCGCGGCATCACCCAGCGCGTCAAAGCCCTCGAGCTGTATCTCGATGACATCTACGGCGACCAGGAAATCCTGAACGACGACATCATCCCGCGCCGCCTGATCACCTCCTGCGAGCACTTCCACCGTCAGGCCTTCGGCATCGTCCCGCCCAACGGCGTCCGGATCCACGTGGCCGGCATCGACCTGATCCGCGACGAGAAGGGCAACTTCCGTGTCCTCGAGGACAACCTGCGCTCCCCCTCGGGCGTGTCCTATGTGATGGAGAACCGGCGCACGATGGCGCGGGTCTTTCCCAACCTGTTCGCCACCCACCGGGTGCGCGCCGTGGACGACTACGCGTCGCACCTGCTGCGCGCGCTGCGCAACTCGGCGGCGACGAACGAGGCCGACCCCACCGTCGTCGTCCTGACGCCGGGCGTTGCGAACTCGGCCTATTTCGAGCATTCGCTGCTGGCCCGGCAGATGGGCGTCGAGCTCGTCGAGGGCCGCGACCTGTTCTGCCGCGACAACCAGGTGTACATGCGCACCACCGAGGGCGAGCGCCAGGTCGACGTCATCTACCGGCGCATCGACGACGCCTTCCTGGACCCGCTGCAATTCCGCGCGGACTCGGTGCTGGGGGTGGCGGGCCTGGTCAACGCCGCCCGCGCCGGCAATGTCGTCATCTCCAGCGCGATCGGCAACGGCGTCGGCGACGACAAGCTCGTCTACACCTACGTGCCGACCATGATCGAGTACTACCTGGGCGAGAAGCCGCTGCTGGCCAACGTCGAGACCTACCGGTGCTGGCTGGACGACGAACGCGAAGAGGTCCTGGACCGCATCGACGAGCTGGTACTCAAGCCGGTCGAGGGCTCCGGCGGCTACGGCATCGTCTTCGGACCGGAGGCGTCCGACAAGGAGCTCGCCGCCGTCGCCAAGAAGATCCGCGACGACCCGCGCAGCTGGATCGCGCAGCCGATGATGGAACTGTCCACCGTGCCGACACAGGTCGGGAGCACGCTGGCGCCGCGCTACGTCGACCTGCGGCCGTTCGCGGTCAACGACGGCGACGAGGTGTGGGTCCTGCCCGGGGGTTTGACCAGGGTCGCCCTGGTCGAGGGCTCGCGGGTGGTCAACTCCAGCCAGGGCGGCGGGTCGAAGGACACCTGGGTGCTGGCGCCGCGCGCCGCGTCCGGCCCGCGGGAGCTGGGCCGCGCGGAGGTGGTGCGCGCGCTGCCGAAATCCATTCCCGACCCGGTGCTCGAGGGCGGGCCGCGGTTGTCGCAGCAGCAGACGCAGCCGACCCAGGTCCCGGACGAACAACCCCAGCAACAGCAACAGCAGAGGCTGCACTGATGCTCGCCCGCAACGCCGAGGCGCTCTACTGGATCGGTCGCTACGTCGAGCGCGCCGACGACACGGCACGGATCCTGGACGTCGCGCTGCACCAACTGCTCGAGGATTCCAGCGTCGACCCGGACCATGCGTCCCGGCTGCTGCTGCGGGTGCTGGGCATCGACCCCCCCGACCACGACCTGGATGTCTGGTCGCTGACCGACATGGTGGCCTTCAGCACCAACGCTTCGGGAGGCTGTTCGATCGTCGACGCCATCACGGCGGCGCGGGAGAACGCGAAGTCGGCCCGGGAGGTGACGTCCATCGAGATCTGGGAATGTCTCAACACCACCTACCACGCCCTGGCCGAACGCGAGCGTGCCGCCAAACGCCTTGGGCCACACGAATTCCTGTCGTTCATCGAGGGCCGCGCGGCGATGTTCGCCGGCCTGGCCGACTCGACGTTGTCGCGCGACGACGGATATCGCTTCATGCTGCTGGGCCGGGCGATCGAGCGGGTCGACATGACGGTGCGGCTGCTGCTGTCGCGGGTCGGGGACAGCGCGTCGTCGCCGGCGTGGGTGACGCTGTTGCGTTCGGCGGGCGCGCACGACACCTATCTGCGCACCTACCGCGGGGTGCTGGACGCCGGCCGGGTGGTCGAATTCATGTTGCTGGACCGGCTGTTTCCGCGTTCGGTCTTCTACTCGCTGCGGCTGGCCGAACACAATCTCGAGGAACTGCTGCACAATCCGCAGAGCCGGATCGGGTCCACGACCGAGGCGCAGCGGTTGCTCGGGAAGGCGCGCAGCGAACTGGAATTCGTGCAACCCGGCGTGCTGCTCGAGTCGTTGGAGAGCCGTCTGGCGGCCCTGCAGCGGACCTGTAGCGATGTCGGAGAAGCGTTGTCGCTGCAGTACTTTCACGTCACCCCGTGGGTGGCATGGTCAGACGCGGGCCAGCGCGCCCGGCTGGTCAGCAGGCCGGGCGAATCCTGATGTGGCGCCTACGCGTCGTGCACACCACCGGCTATGCCTACCAATCGCCGGTGACCGCCTCCTACAACGAGGCTCGGCTGACCCCGCGCTCGGACGCCAGGCAGAACGTCATCCTCAACCGGGTCGAGACCATTCCCGCGACACGGTCCTACCGCTACATCGACTACTGGGGCACCGCCGTCACGGCGTTCGACCTGCACGCGCCGCACACCGACCTCACGGTGACGTCGTCCTCGGTGGTCGAGACCGAACGCGGCGAGCCGGCGGTGGCTGGGGTCAGCTGGAGCGACCTGCACTCCGCGGCGGTGATCGATCGCTTCGACGAATTGCTGCGTCCCACGCCGCACACCCCGACCAGCAAGCGCGTCGCGTCCGTGGCCAAGAAGATCGCCAAGTCCTACGATCCGGCCGAGGCCGTCGTCGCGGCGGGCAAGTGGGTGCGCGGCGAGCTGGACTACCTGCCCGGGACCACCGGCGTGCATTCGTCCGGGCTGGACGCGCTGAACGAGGGTAAAGGCGTCTGCCAGGACTTCGTGCACCTGTCGCTGATGATGTTGCGCGGCATGGGAATTCCTGGTCGCTACGTGTCCGGCTATGTGCACCCCAAACGCAACGCCGTCGTCGGCGACACCGTCGACGGGCGCAGCCACGCCTGGATCCAGGCCTGGACCGGTGGCTGGTGGAACTTCGACCCCACCAACGACACGGAGATCACCGAGCAGTACGTCAGCGTGGGTGCCGGGCGCGACTACACCGATGTCGCCCCGCTCAAGGGCATCTACTCGGGGGAGGGCGCCACAGACCTCGACGTGATCGTGGAGGTCACCCGGTTGGCCTAGCCGGGCGAACCGTGCCATAACCCGGGTGCACGCGCGGTGTCAGGCCCTGCTGCCGCGCCACCGTGGCAAGCAGCTCCCGAAGGGTGCCGTATTGCTCACTGTCGAGCGCGTTGGCAAATCGCAGCTCGTGTTGGCGCGCGATTTCGGAAAGCTTGCGCATCAGCCTTTTTCCGGCCGCCGTGAGGTAGAGAGCGTGCAGTCTGCGGTCGTCGGGATTGCGGCGCCGCTCGATGTAGCCGCGGTCCTCGAGCTCGTCGATGTAGACGACGACGCGGCTGGGCAACATACCCAACTGGGCGCTCAGGGCCTGCTGACTGCGTCCCGGCTCGGCAGCGATGGCGCGCAGAATTCCCGCGTGCGGAGGGGTCAACTCGATGGTGGCCACCTGTTCGGCGAACAGCGCTGCGGCGTGATGACCTAGTTGAGCCAACAGGAAGGCGACGCCGTCGGGACGGTCGTCGGGGGTCGATGACACCGCCACATCATAGCGGGCGCGAATGATTCGACGTGTGAATCGTTCAGGTCTTGTCAAGTCCGATTCCCCGGCCTATCGTTCACGCCATGAACGATTCACCGACAGATGGAACTCGGTCGGTCGCCGACCGCCCCGAGCAGGGGGGACCGCCGCTGGTGTTGCTTTCCGTGATTTGTCTGGGATTGCTTTTCGGCGGCTTTGCGATCGGCGTCACGCTGGGCGGCGTGCCGCCTTTGCCCTACGGGCCGGCGACGGCGGTTGTCGCCTATGTCCGCGCCCAGCCGGTCGCGGTGCAGGTGATCGCCACCTCGGTGTTCGCGTCGTCGGTGCCGTTGGCGATCTACGCGGCGACGGCCAGCACCCGGTTGCGGCAACTTGGCGTCACCGCCCCCGGTGCCACGATCGCGCTCACCGGCGGCACCCTGGCGGCGGGTGGTCTGGGCCTGACCGGGCTGGTGGCGTGGACGCTGTCAAGGCCGGACGTCAGCGGGGATGCCGCGTTGGTTCGCGCCCTCTACTTCCTGGTGTTTCTGGTCGGCGGCGTGGGTCACATCGTGGCGTTGGGTCTGCTTGTGGCGGGCATGGCGGTGCCCAGCCTCATCCTGGGATTGACGCCGAGACCGGTGGCCTGGGTCGGCCTGGCGACGGCCGCGCTCGCCGAATCGACGACGTTCGTGTTGGTGTGGCCGCAATTGGGGCCGATCCTGCCGATCGCGCGGGTCTCGGCGTTGCTGTGGCTGGTGCTGGCCGGTGCGCTGCTACCGCTGCGCCGGAACGACATTCGGCGAAAGGCGGCTATTGCCGCGCGGTGACCTCGACCCGATGTAGGTCGTCGCCGAGTTCGACCCGTCCGCCGAACTCGGCGGCGGCCAGCGCGCGCCACTGCTCCTCTTGGCCGGGCACCAGGGCCGGCACGTAGTGCGTCAACACCAGGGTGCCCACGCCGGCGCGCGCAGCCGTCGCCGCCGCCTCCTGCACCGACGAGTGGTACTCGCAGATGTCCTGCAGGCGCTGCTGCGGGATGTTGGCGACGATGTCCTTGCGGATCACGGTGTGCACCAACGCGTCCGCGCCGCGGGCCAGGTCGTCCAAACCGGCGCACGGCACGGTGTCTCCCGCGAGCACCACCGAGGCGCCGTCGGTCTCGATGCGGAAGCCGATGGTCGGCGCCACCGGCCGGTGGTCGGTCGGCGCCACGCGGATCGACACCCCGTCGCGGTCCCACACCGTACCGTCAGTGCATTCGTGCACCTCGACCGCCGGCGGCTCGTTCAGGTCGGCGTGGTGAGCGATGCGGTAGCCGATGTCATGGCCGAACGCCTTGAGCGTTGCCTCCACCGTCTCGGCGGTGCCGGGCGGCCCGATGATCGGCAGGGGCGCCGGATCGGGCGCGAACGTGGTGATCCACCGCGTGATGAGCAGGTCACCGAGGTCGCCGATGTGGTCGCTGTGCAGGTGGGTGATCAGCAGCGCCGACAAGCCCGCGGCGCCCACGCCGACCGCCGCCCCGCGCTGCAGCACCCCACGCCCGCAATCCACCAGGAACACCTGCCCGCCGGCCCGCACCAGGGTCGACGGCCCGGCGCGGTTGGGGTCGGGAATGGGGCTTCCTGTTCCCAGCAAAGTGATCTCGATCATGGACCCATCCTCGCAAGCCGCGGCCTTGCGCAGTGCCATTTGGCCGACCCGGGTTTGGGCCGTGAATGCCGGGGTATGGGAGCCCCCGGTTCCGGTGCTCGCGGTGGCTTTCCTGGCGCGCGAATTGGCCGTAACCTGGTGTGAAGCGGATCACAACCGGCTGGAGGCCCTCATGCGGATTGCGGACGTCTTGCGGAACAAGGGCGCGGCGGTGGTGACGATCAACCCCGAAGCAACCGTCAAGGAGTTGCTCGCCGGCCTCGCCGAGCAAAACATCGGCGCCATGGTCGTGGTGGGCGACGAGGGGGTCGTCGGCATCGTCTCCGAGCGCGACGTCGTGCGCCAACTGCACACGCACGGCGCCAGCGTGCTGTCCCGGCCTGTCTCGAAGATCATGACCTCGACCGTCGCCACCTGCTCGAAGTCCGACACGGTCGACTCCCTGAGCGTGCTGATGACCAAGAACCGGGTGCGCCACGTGCCGGTGCTGGACGGCAAGAAGCTGATCGGCATCGTCAGCATCGGTGACGTGGTGAAGACCCGGATGGAAGAACTCGAGGCCGAGCAGCAGCAGCTGCACTCCTACATCACGCAGGGCTGATTGCCCGCCCCCACATCACGCCCGCACGGCCGCCCGGCGGGCTGAACCGTCGTTTCGCTCGCACTTTTCTCGACGTGGTGACGCGCTCGGCGAAGCGCCGGCTAGCTCCACGCGTACTCCGCGCGCAGCCGGGCGGCGACGATGTCGAAGATCTCGCGGTCCAGGATGGCGCCTTCGCGGCGGATGCCCTCCTCGGGCACGTCGAGCACCCGGTCCAGGCGGACCCAGCTTTCCCTGCCCTCGTAATCCCAAGCGCCGGCGCCGATCCCGACCCAGTCGCGATCACCGGCGTGGCGCTCCTGGCTGGACACCATCAGCCCGAGCAGGACGCGCCGGTCCCGACCCACGACCAGGACCGGTCGGTCCTTGCCGCGGGTGGGATCGTCCTCGTAGACCACCCACGTCCAGACGATCTCCCCGGGATCGGCCCGACCGTCGAGGTTCGGGGCGTAGACCAGCTTGCGCGCCCGCTGGGCGGTCGGGAAGCTGGCGCTGGTCACCGGCCGTCCGGCGGTGACCGCCGCGGGGGGTTGCGGCGCGGCCGCGGCGATGACGTTCGCGGTGATCTTCACGGCCTGCTGGATCTCGCGCAGCACCGTCTGCGAGTTCTGCACGTGCCGGGCCAGCCGCGGGGCCCGGTCGAACACCAGGTTTTCCGCGAACCGCTGAAACGTCTTCCACTGAGACTTTCGGGCGGACGGCATATTCGCAGCATAGACGCGGGCGGCCGGGTCCGGCTGTGTCCAAGTAGGTCCCGCACACCCCGCCCAGATACCCTGGACATACTCGCGGGCCGCCGCTCAAGCGGCCACCAGCAGGCCCAGACCAGGAGATTTCCATCAGCAGTTTCGCCGACAAGACCTTCACGCCGCCGGCGCAGATTCGGAATTTCTGCATCATCGCTCACATCGACCATGGCAAGTCGACGCTGGCGGACCGGATGCTGCAGCTCACCGGCGTCGTCGATGAGCGGTCGATGCGCGCCCAATACCTGGACCGGATGGACATCGAGCGCGAGCGCGGCATCACGATCAAGGCGCAGAACGTGCGGCTGCCCTGGCGGGTATCCGGCGGCCAGGACGCCGGAAAAGAATTCGTCCTGCACCTCATCGACACCCCGGGCCACGTCGACTTCACCTATGAGGTGTCGCGCGCGCTGGAGGCCTGTGAGGGCGCCATCCTGCTCGTCGATGCGGCCCAGGGCATCGAGGCCCAGACGCTGGCCAACCTCTACCTGGCGCTGGACCGCGACCTGACGATCATCCCGGTGCTCAACAAGATCGACCTGCCGGCCGCCGACCCGGACCGCTACGCCGGCGAGATCGCCCACATCATCGGCTGCGAGCCGGGCGATGTGCTGCGCGTGTCCGGCAAGACCGGCGAGGGCGTGCCCGAGCTGCTCGACGAGGTGGTCCGCCAGGTGCCGCCGCCGCAGGGCGACGCCGACGCGCCCACCCGCGCCATGATCTTCGACTCGGTCTACGACATCTACCGCGGCGTGGTCACCTACGTCAGGGTGGTGGACGGCAAGATCACGCCGCGCGAACGCATCGCGATGATGTCGACGGGCGCCACGCACGAACTGCTCGAGGTCGGCATCGTCTCGCCCGAGCCCAAGCCCAGCGACGGCCTGGGCGTCGGGGAGGTGGGTTACCTGATCACCGGCGTCAAGGACGTCCGCCAGTCCAAGGTCGGCGACACTGTGACGACCGCCCGCCACGGCGCCACCGAGGCGCTGACCGGCTACCGCGAGCCCAAGCCGATGGTGTACTCGGGGCTGTATCCGGTCGACGGCTCCGACTACCCCGACCTGCGCGATGCCCTCGACAAGCTGCAGCTCAACGACGCCGCGCTGACCTACGAGCCGGAGACGTCGGTGGCGCTGGGCTTCGGGTTCCGCTGCGGCTTTCTGGGCCTGCTGCACATGGAGATCACCCGCGAGCGCCTGGAGCGCGAGTTCGACCTGGACCTGATTTCGACGTCGCCCAACGTCGTCTACCGCGTCGTGAAGGAAGACGGCTCCGAGGTCGTGGTGACCAACCCGTCGGACTGGCCGGAGGGCAAGGTGCGCACCGTCTACGAGCCGGTGGTGAAGACCACCATCATCGCGCCGAGCGAGTTCATCGGCACCATCATGGAGCTCTGCCAGTCTCGGCGCGGCGACTTGGGTGGCATGGATTACCTGTCGCCCGAACGGGTGGAGCTGCGCTACACGATGCCGCTGGGCGAGATCATCTTCGACTTCTTCGATTCGCTGAAGTCACGCACCCGCGGTTACGCCAGCCTCGATTACGAGGAGGCCGGCGAGCAGGAGGCCGACCTGGTGAAGGTCGACATCCTGCTGCAGGGCGAGGCGGTCGACGCGTTCAGCGCGATCGTGCACAAGGATTCGGCGTACGCCTACGGAAACAGGATGGCCACCAAGCTCAAGGAGCTCATTCCGCGCCAGCAGTTCGAGGTGCCGGTGCAGGCCGCGATCGGGTCGAAAATCATTGCGCGCGAGAACATTCGGGCGATCCGCAAGGACGTGTTGTCCAAGTGCTACGGCGGTGACATCACCCGTAAACGCAAGCTTCTGGAAAAGCAGAAGGAAGGCAAGAAGCGCATGAAGACCATCGGCCGGGTCGAGGTGCCGCAGGAGGCTTTCGTCGCCGCCTTGTCCACCGACGCGGCCGGGGACAAATCCAGTTCGTCAGGCAAGAAATAGTGCGGATCACGGGCGTGGCGGCGGCATTGGCGGTGATCGCCGCGTTGGCGGTGGGCTGTGGTGGAGTGGTCGGCGGCACCGCAAAGCCGGCGCCGAATCTCAAGCCCCGACCGCTCACCGGTGCGACCGTCAAGCAGGTGCTCCTGGACGGCGCGACGCTGTCGCGGATGCTCAGTCAGCCCTTCGTCGCCCGCAACCCGGCTGAGTCCGGCGGCCCCGAAATCCTTTACCACAAGGACGAAACGGTGTCGCCGGCCGATTGCCTGGGCGTGACCGCGATGCTGCAGAAGAGCGTCTATCAGCAGGCTGACGTGAAAGACGTCGCGTCGGAGTCGTGGTGGAACAACGGCGAACCCGCGCAGGTGCTCACCGTGATCGAGGGCGTGGTCACGCTGCCCTCGGCGGCGGAGGCCAACGCGCTGTTCGGGAAATTCTCGCAGCAGTGGCAGCAGTGCGCGGGCGCGACGATGACGGAACAAACCGGCCCGATCAGCACGACGAACGCCATCAGCGACGTCCGCGTCGCCAATTCGGTTGTCGCCGCGACCAATACCGCGACATCGACACTGCCGAACATGCCGCCCCTGCGGCCCACGCCCCAGGCGCGAGCGATCGGGGTCCAGCTGAACTGCCTGGTCGAGGTCGAGGTGGTGTTCTTCGGCGAGCGGCGCCCTGCCGACCCGGGATCGGGCAACGTCGACACCAGCGCCATCGACATCGCGCACGCGATGATGGACAAGGTCAACGCCCTGAGCTGACGTGGCTCTTGAAAAGAGCCTGAGACATAGCTGGCGGTGCGCTGTGGTTTCGGCGTGGCGACGGCGACCGCGTCGGCTCGAATCTAAACTGCGGGTGAACACGGACGCAACACGGTTGCGTCGTCAACGAATGCCCATGACCCCATGAAGATTCGCTCGTTTGTTGCAGTCCCGCTGGCGGCGATGACGCTCGTCGCCGGCTGCACCGCCACCGTCGGCGGCGCGGCGATACCGGCTCCGGATGTGACGCCGCGACCGCTGACCGGCGCGACCGTCGGTCACGTGCTGCTCGGCGACCGGGCGTTGTCGCGGATCGTCAAGCGATCCTTGAACATCGATCCACGCTTTCCGCCGCGGTTCGGCGGCGCCGAGGAATTGCAGGACGACGCAACGGCTTTGCCCGACGGCTGTCGCGGCGTCGCGTCGATGCTGCAGCAAAGCGTCTATCGGTCCGCCGATGTGAAAGAGGTCGCGGTCGAGACCTGGCGGCACGCCGCCCCGACCCCGGATGTGACGGGCGTGACGGAGGGCGTGGTCAGCCTGCCCACCGCCGCCGACGCCGGCGCGCTGTTCGCGTCGTTTTCCCGGCAGTGGCGGGGATGCGACGGCGCGGTGACGTCGTTGCCCGGCGGCGTGTTTCGGCTCAAGGGCAAGATCACCAACGTGCAGGTCTCGAGTTCCGTTCTCGCGGCGACCGTTTCGATAGGCTGGACGTCTGGCAGCGCGGAGCCGGAGGCGGATTCCATCCCGGCGGCGCGGGCCATCGGGATCCGCGGCAACTGCCTCATCGAGGTCGAGGTCGACTTCTTCGACGGCTCGAGCGCATCGGGGTCGGCCAATCCGGGCAACCTCAACGGCACCGCTGTCGACATCGCGCGCGCCATGATGGACAAGATCGGCGCGCTGATCTGACGTCGGCTCGCCAATGGCCTTGCTACATGGGGGCGTTGGCGGGCTGGAAGCCCCCGGTGCTGTCGGCCTCCTCCTCGGCCCGGATCACGTGGACCACGGCGTTGATCAGAGCCAGGTGGGTGAACGCCTGCGGGAAGTTGCCCAGGTGCCGTCCGGTGCGCGGCTCGATCTCCTCGGCGTAGAGGTGCAACGGGCTGGCGTAGGAAAGCAGCCGCTCGCACAGCCGCTTGGCGCGGGCCACCTCGCCGATCTCGACCAGCGCGGACACCAGCCAGAACGAGCAGATGGTGAACGTGCCCTCCTCGCCGGACAGGCCGTCGTCGGTCTCCTCGACCCGGTAGCGCAGCACCAGGCCTTCCTCGGTCAGCTCGTTGGCGATCGCCAGCACGGTGTTGCGCACGCGCGGGTCGTCGGGCGGCAGGAACCGGGTCAGCACCACCAACAGCAGTGAGGCGTCCAGCGCGTCGCTGCCGTAGCGCTGGGTGAACACCCCGCGCGAGTCCACCCCGTGCTGGAGGATGTCGGCCTTGATCTCCTCGGCGATGGCCCGCCACTGCTGGGCGTAGCTCTTCTCGCCCTGCCGTTCGGCGAGCTTGGAGCCGCGGTCGAGAGCCACCCAGCACATCACCTTCGACGACGTGAAGTGCTGCGGCTCCCCGCGCACCTCCCAGATCCCGCGGTCGGGCTCGCGCCAGTGCTTGATCGCCTCTTCCACCTGCTTCTTCAGCACCGGCCACAAGGTCTCCGGGATCTGCTCGCGAGACTTGGCGTGCAGGTAGAACGAGTCCAGGATCGAGCCCCAGATGTCGTGCTGGACCTGGTCGTAGGCGCCGTTGCCGATGCGCACGGGCCGGGCGTGGTCATAGCCGGACAGGTGGTGCAGCTCGTCTTCGACGAGGCTGCGCTCGCCGCCGACGCCGTACATCACCTGCAGCGGGTGGCGCTCGTTGCTGTTGGCGCCGGAGACGTCGGCGATGAACGCGAAGAAGTCGTCGGCCTCGCGGTCCAGTCCCAGGGTGTAGAGGCCCCACAGCGCGAACGTGGAGTCGCGGACCCACGCGTAGCGGTAGTCCCAGTTGCGCTCGCCGTGCGGCGTCTCGGGAAGCGACGTGGTGCTGGCCGCCAGCAGCGCGCCGGTGGGCGAGTACGTCAACCCTTTCAGGGTGAGCGCGCTGCGCTGCAGGTATGCCCGCCACGGGTGGTCGGGGAAGTTGCCGATGTTGATCCACTGCCGCCAGCACTCGGTGGTCTGCCACATCCTGTCGGCGGCCTCTTCGTACGTCTGCGGCGCCGGGTGCTTGGTCCAGCTCAGGGCGACGAAGATGTCGTCGCCCTCCTTCATCCGGGTGCGGGCGCGCGCCTCGCGGCCCTCCAGGCCGATGCGCAGGTTCGTGGTCAGCCGCAGCGTGGGGTGGGCGTCCGGTTGCCTGCTGGCGCGCGCGATGGCCTCGCCGTAGGCGTTGGCCGAGTATTCCCAGGTGGAGCCGACGCGGTGGTAGTCGAACGCCGGCTCGCAGCTCATCATCAGCTCGACGGTGCCGCTGACGCAGCGCACGGTGCGCAGCAGGATGTGCTCGGCGTCCCAGTCCATGGGGGTGCGGCGATGGGTCCGCGACCGCCGCTCGATGTCGTGCCATTTCCCCATCACAAGCGCGTCACGCACGATCAGCCACCCGGTGTGGGTCTGCCAGGTGGTCTCCATGATCAGGCTGCCCGGGAGATAGCGGCGCGCCGACGGCACCGAGACGCCGTAGGGGCCGAGCCGGAAATGGCCGGCGCTGCGGTCCAGGATCGCGCCGAACACGCTCGGGGAATCGGGCCGGGGCACGCACAGCCATTCCACCGACCCGGCGGGGGAGATCAGGCACGTCGTCTCCCAGTCGGAGAGGAACGCGTAGTCGGCGATCGGCGGGAACGGGTTCCGCAGCGACGCGCTGTGCACGAGCGGCTCGGGCGCATTGAAGTCGATCGGCGAGGGCAGCACCGCTTCGGGCGCCGTGTCGAACTCCTCCGGCCGGGCCTCCGGGGAAGCACCGTCGGCCGGCTGGTCGGCGGGTTGCGCGTGCAGAACCATCCCGACATCATCGACTGTCAACCTGCCCGGCGTCCAATGTTCGCACCGGATGTCGGGTTTTAGCCGGTGCGCCTGGCGTAGTGGGGCACGTGCTCGGGCAGCGGGCCGATCGCCACCAGGTAGCCGATGAACCGCCGCAAGGCCACCGTCCGGCTCACCACGCGCACGGCTCGGGGGGCCGCCGCGGCACCGCCGGACACCGCGACCGCGATGACGTTGGCGTGGATCATGCGTTGTGCCGCTTGCAGGATCGCCGTCGGCAACCAGCGCCGCGCCTGCACCCGCGCCAGCTGCCGGGTGGACACGCGCCCTTGCCGCAATGGGTGGGCCAGGATGCGGGCCGCGGCCACCGCGTCGGCCACCGCCAGGTTGATGCCGACGCCACCGACCGGCGACATGGCATGCGCCGCATCGCCGATCAGCAGCACCCCGTCCGAATACCACCGGCGCAGCCGGTTGAGCTGCACATCAAGGAGTTTCACGTCGTCGAAGGACGTCAAGGTGTCGACGCGGTCGGCCAGCCAGGGCACCATGCCGATCAACGCCCGGTGCAGCGCCTTGATGCCCTCGGCTCGCAGCGCGGCGTCGGTGCCCTTCGGGATGATGTAGGCGATCTGGTAGTAGTCGCCGCGGTCGATCGTTATCGTCGCGTGCCCGGAGCGCAGCACGCCGGCCAGTCCGCTCGGATCGTCGGGCCGGCGCGGCAACCGGAACCACCACACGTCCATGGGCGCGCCGAAACTACGCGGTGTCAGCCCCACGGCATCGCGCACCGTCGACGAGCGGCCGTCGCACGCCACGGTCAAGACGGCGCGCATTTCCCCGGTTTCGCCCGTCTGGTCGCGGTAGGTGACACCGACGATCCGCTTGCCGTCGCGGAGCACGCCGGTGACCTCGGTGCTGCGCAACAACCGGAAGCTCGGTTCGGCCTCGGCGGCGGCGGCCACCATCTCGAGGAAGTCCCACTGCGGCACCAGGGCGATGTGCTGGTGGGCGCCCGGCAGCCGGGTGAGGTCGAGGCTCACCGGTGTGTTCTGGATCTCCATCCGGACGCTGTCGACCAGGCGGTGCGGAAGCCGGGCGAACCGCGGGCCCAAACCGAGTTCGTCGAGCAGCCGCAACGTGCTCGCGTGCACGGTGTCGCCGCGGAAATCACGCAGGAAATCGGCGTGTTTTTCCATCACCGTGACTTTTACGCCGGCCCGCGCCAGGAGCAGGCCGAGGATCATGCCCGCCGGTCCGCCACCGGCGACCAGGACGGTCGTCGCCTCGGCCGCGGCCGATCCGGCTGGCGGGAAAGGCTCGGGACTCACCGCCCGATCCTGGCACATTGGTTTGAACGTGCCGGTGCGAATAGGCTGAGCCCGATGAGCGCGTTCCTGAACTGGTGGGACGGCAACGAGCTGTGGCTTTCCGGCCTGCCGTTCGTGCTGCAGGCCCTGATCGTGATGCCCATCGTCCTGGGGGTGGCCTACGGCGCGGCGACCCTGCTCGACGCCCTGCTCGGACGCGGCATCAAGTTGATGCGGCGCATCCGGCGCGCCGACGGGGCCTCCGGGTAAGCGCATGCCCCGGTCACACGTGACCTTGATTCTGATCGCGCTCGTCGTGCTGGTGATCGTCGCGTGGCTGGTGACGCACTGAGAAGACGGGCCCAGCGAATCCTGTTAGGCTTCGCGACATGCACGTGGCATCCGGCGTTTTCGCATGCGCCGTCCTCGCGCACTGTTGTCGCTGACTCCCAAACCCGTGTGCGGTCTGGTCCTGAGTCGTGAACTCGCCTGCATTGCTCAACCCCTTTCCGCCGCAACGGGACGCCAACCGCTAAGTCCGCGCACCGAAAGGCCACCAATGCTCAACGACATCGCCAGCGCCCCGCGCCGGCGGGTTGCCCGGTGCGCCGGGGCGCTCGCGCTGATCGCCGGTGTCGTCGCCGCCTGCGCGGGCGGCCCCAGCGACGTCGTGGGGGGCAGCGGGCCGGGCAATGCGCACACCAGCATCACGCTGGTCGCCTATTCCGCCCCAGAACCCGGCTGGAGCAAGGTGATTCCCGCCTTCAACGCCTCCGACGAGGGCAAGGGCATCCAGGTGATCGCGTCGTACGGCGCTTCCGGCGACCAGTCACGGGGCGTGGCCGAGGGCAAGCCGGCTGATCTCGTCAACTTCTCGGTCGAACCCGACATCACCCGGCTGGTCAAGGCCGGCAAGGTTTCCAAGGACTGGAACACCGACGCCACCAAGGGAATCCCTTTCGGGTCGGTGGTGACGCTGGTGGTGCGCAAGGGCAATCCGAAGAACATCAAAGACTGGGACGACCTGTTGCGGCCCGGTGTCGGGGTCATCACGCCCAGCCCGTTGAGTTCGGGGTCGGCCAAGTGGAATTTGCTTGCCCCCTACGCCGTGAAGAGCGAGGGCGGCACCAACGGCCAGGCCGGCATCGACTTCATCCGCAAGCTGGTGAGCGAACACGTCAAGCTGCGGCCCGGATCGGGACGGGAAGCCACCGACGTCTTCGTCCAGGGCAGCGGCGACGTGCTGCTGAGCTACGAGAACGAGGCGATCGCCACCGAGCGGGCCGGCAAGCCCGTCGAGCACATCAACCCGCCGCAGACCTTCAAGATCGAGAACCCGGTGGCGGTGGTGACCACCAGCTCCCACCTGAACGCCGCCGTCGCCTTCAAGAACTTCCAGTACACCGCCGCGGCGCAACGGTTGTGGGCGCAGGCGGGCTTCCGCCCGGTCGATCCGGCCGTCGCCGCCGACTTCCGCAACCAGTACCCGGCGCCGGCGAAGCTGTGGACGATCGCGGACCTCGGCGGTTGGGGGACAACGGATCCGCAGCTTTTCGACAAGAACACCGGCAGCATCACCAAGATCTACACGCAGGCCACCGGATGACGGCCCTGGTGACCCCCGGCCCCGCCGCGCCCGCGCCGTCCCGCCCGCAACGTGCCCGCGGACCCGCAACCACGTCGCTGCGCGTCGGCGTTGCGACGCTGTGGCTTTCGGTGATCGTGCTGCTGCCGCTGGCCGCCATCGCGTGGCAGGCCGCGGCGGGCGGCTGGCACGCCTTCTGGATCGCGGTCACGTCCAACGCCGCGCTGGAGTCGTTCCGGGTGACGCTGACCATCTCGGCCGGGGTGACGGTGATGAACCTGATCTTCGGCCTGCTGATCGCATGGGTGCTGGTGCGCGACGACTTCTTCGGCAAGCGGCTCGTCGACGCCATCATCGACCTGCCGTTCGCGCTGCCGACCATCGTGGCCAGCCTGGTGATGCTGGCCCTGTACGGCAACAACAGCCCGGTCGGCCTGCACCTGCAGCACACCGCGTGGGGGGTGGCGGTGGCGCTGGCCTTCGTCACGCTGCCCTTTGTGGTGCGCGCCGTTCAACCGGTGCTGCTGGAAATCGACCGGGAGACCGAGGAGGCGGCGGCGTCGCTGGGCGCCAACGGCCCCAAGATCTTCACCTCGATCGTGTTGCCCTCCCTCACGCCCGCCCTGCTATCGGGTGCGGGGCTGGCGTTCTCGCGCGCGATCGGCGAGTTCGGGTCGGTGGTGCTGATCGGTGGCGCCGTCCCGGGCAAGACCGAGGTGTCCTCGCAGTGGATACGGACGCTGATCGAGAACGACGACCGCACCGGCGCCGCCGCGATATCGATTGTGCTGCTGGCTATTTCTTTCGTCGTGCTGCTCGTCTTGCGGATCGTGGGCGGGCGTGCGGCCAAGCGTCAGGAGCTGGCCGCATGACGTCCTCGCCCAGGGTTCGCTACCTGATCCGATTCGTGGCGCTCGCCTACATCTTCGTGTTGCTCGTCGTTCCCGTGTCGTTGATTCTGTGGCGGACGTTCCGGCCCGGCGTCGGCCAGTTCTTCGACTGGGTGAGCACGCCGGCCGCGATATCGGCGCTGAACCTGACGCTGCTGGTGGTGGCGATCGTGGTGCCGCTCAACGTGGTGTTCGGCATTCCGACCGCACTGGTGCTGGCGCGCAACCGGTTTCGCGGCAAGGGGGTGCTGCAGGCCGTCATCGATCTGCCGTTCGCGGTGTCACCCGTCATCGTGGGCGTGGCGCTGATCCTGCTGTGGGGGGCCGCCGGCGCCTTCGGATTCGTCGAACGCGACCTCGGGCTCAAGATCATCTTCGGGCTGCCCGGGATCGTGCTGGCCAGCATCTTCGTCACCCTGCCATTCGTGGTGCGCGAGGTGGAGCCGGTGCTGCACGAGCTGGGAACCGACCAGGAGGAGGCGGCGGCCACCCTGGGTTCGAGCTGGTGGCAGACGTTTTGGCGGATCACGTTGCCGTCGATCCGGTGGGGTCTGACCTACGGCATCGTGCTGACCGTCGCGCGCACGCTCGGCGAATTCGGTGCGGTGATCATCGTGTCGTCCAACCTGCCGGGCCGATCGCAGACCCTGACATTGCTCGTCGCGGACCGGTACAACCGCGGGGCCGAATACGGCGCGTACGCGCTGTCGACACTGCTGATGGGGGTGGCCGTGCTGGTCCTGATCTTCCAGCTGGTTCTCGACGTCCGCCGGGCACGAGCGACCAGGTAAGCGCGACAAGGAGACTCGTGATGACCGACAACCCGCCCGAGCGCGGTGGCGACGCGATCATCGTGCGCGACGCGTACAAGGCGTACGGCGACTTCGTCGCGCTGGACCATGTGGACTTCGTGGTGCCGAAGGGCTCGCTGACGGCGCTGCTGGGGCCCAGCGGTTCGGGCAAGTCGACGCTGCTGCGGGCCATCGCCGGCCTGGACCAGCCAGACAGCGGGACCGTCACGATCAACGGTCGCGACGTCACCGGGGTGCCGCCGCAGCGCCGCGGCATCGGCTTCGTGTTTCAGCACTACGCGGCGTTCAAGCACCTGACCGTTCGGGACAACGTGGCGTACGGGCTGCGAATCCGCAAGCGCCCCAAGGCGGAGATCAAGGAGAAGGTCGACAACCTGCTCGAGGTGGTGGGGCTCAGCGGCTTTCAGACCCGCTATCCCAACCAGCTCTCCGGCGGCCAGCGGCAGCGCATGGCGCTGGCCCGGGCGCTGGCCGTCGACCCGCAGGTGCTGTTGCTCGACGAGCCGTTCGGGGCGCTGGACGCCAAGGTGCGCGAGGACCTGCGGGCGTGGCTGCGGCGCCTGCACGACGAGGTGCACGTCACCACGGTGCTGGTCACCCACGACCAGGCCGAGGCGCTCGACGTGGCCGACCGGATCGCGGTGCTGAACAAGGGTCGCATCGAGCAGGTCGGATCGCCCACCGAGGTCTACGACTCGCCGGCGAGCGCGTTCGTGATGTCGTTTCTGGGCGCGGTCTCCGAACTCAACGGCGCGTTGGTGCGTCCGCACGACATCCGCGTCGGCCGCAAGCCCGACATGGCCGTCGCCGGCGGGGACGGCACCGCGGAATCGATCGGGGTGGTGCGCGCCAAGGTCGACCGGGTGGTCGCGCTCGGTTTCGAGGTGCGCGTGGAGATGACCAGCGCGGCCACCGGTGGGGCCTTCACCGCGCAGATCACCCGCGGGGACGCCGAAGCGCTGGCATTGCGGGACGGTGACACCGTCTACGTGCGAGCCACCCGCGTCCCGCCCCTGCCCAGCGACATCGCCGCTTCGGGGGTCGCCGGGGGCGCCGACACCGACCGGAGCACCTTGACGTCGGCGTGAGTCATCCGGTGTCGCCCATGACGGCGCCCTCGCGGCGGGGGTCGGCGCCGCCGGTCCACCCCGTCGGGCCGTGCGTGATGGCCGAAAGCCCGCTCGACTGATCGGTCAGGCTCACCCGGTGCCCCAGCGCACGCAGACCGGCCACCAGCGGGTCGTGGTCGCCGTCGTCGGACCGGTTGATCTCGGGATCCTCGCCGCCGACGTTGGTAAGCGGTGAGTTGTCCGCGCCGAAATCGACCAGCGACACCGCCTGCTGCGGGTTCAGGCCCCAATCCAGCATTGCCACAAGGGTTTTCACGACAAACTGGATGATCGTGGAGCCGCCTGGTGAGCCCGTCACCGCGTACAGCGCGCCCCGCCCCGCCGGCGCGGGATCGAACACCAGCGTCGGCGCCATCGAGCTTCGCGGCCGTTTGCCGGGCTGGACGCGGTTGGCCACCGGCGACCCGTCGGGCGCGCGCGGGTCGGCGGCGAAGTCGGTGAGCTGGTTGTTGAGGACGAACCCGTCGACCAGGTGGAACGAGCCGAACGCCGACTCGACGGTTGTGGTGAACGCGGCGGCGTTGCCGTAGGAATCGACGATGCTGACGTGGCTGGTGCCGTGTTCTCTGCCGGGGGGCGCGACGCCGCCGGGCGCGCCGAAGTCCCCCGGCTTGGCGGTTCCCATGCTGCGCTGAAGCGAGATCAGCGCGGCGCGCCCGGCGAGGTACCCCGGGTCGATCAGCGTGGCGAGGGAGCCGCCGGGCAGCCCGACGAAATCGGCGTCGGCGACGTACTTGTCGCGGTCGGCATAGGCCAGTCGCTCGGCCTCGGAGACCAGGTGAACGCCGAGCACACTGGGGCGGCCGCCGTTGAGGTCGACGTTGGTGGGCGGGTAGTTTCCCATCGGGAAATGCTCGAGGATTCCCAGCGTGGCCGCCACCGCGACGCCGCCCGACGACGGGGTGGGCATGCCGCAGATCTGCCGGCCGCGATACGACGCGCACAGCGGGTCGCGTTTCTTGGCCACGTAGCCGGCCAGGTCCGCGGCGGTCATCAGGCTGGGGGTGCGCCCACCGGCGGTATCGACGGCTTCGGCGACCATGTCGTGGGCGATGTCGCCGGTATAGAAGGCGTGGACGCCGGCGGAGGCGATGGCGGACAGCGTCTTTGAGTACGCCGGGTTCGTCAGCCGGGTGCCCACGGCCTTCGGGGTGCCGTCGGGGTTCAGGAAGTATGCGCGCGCCTGCGGATCCACCCGCAGTTGCGCCGCGGAGTCGGCGATCGCGGCGGCCAGCCGCGGGCTGATGTCGAAACCGTTGTCGGCCAATGCTATTGCGGGGCTGAACAGATCGCGCCAGGGCAGGCGCCCGTGGTCGTTGTGCACGAGTTCGAGCATCCGCGGAATGCCCGGCACCCCGATCGATCGGCCGGAGGCGCGCGCGTCGGGGACGGGCGCGGCGCGGTCGCCGTCGCTGATCCAGCGCAGGTAGTTCTCGGTGGCGGCCGCGGGTGCGGTTTCGCGGCCGTCGTAGGCCTGTACCGAGCCGGTGCCCGCGTCGTAATAGACAGCGAACCCGCCGCCGCCCAGCCCGGACGACTGCGGTTCGACCAAACCCAGCACCGCCTGGGCCACCACCATCGCGTCGGCTGCCGTCCCGCCGTCGCGCAGCACCCGGCAGGCCGCCCGCGTGGACAGGGGATTGGCGGTGGCCACCGCGTAGTGGGCCGTGCGCACCACGGTCATGTCGCTGCGGTACCCGGTTGCCGTCTCGGGGCTGGCCGAAAGGTTTCTCGACGACGGTGAACCCGGGTGCGCCTGCGCCGTCGCCGTGCCGTTCGGCACGATCTCGCACGCCCCCGCCGCGAGCGGCGGGGGCACGTGCTGACCGCCGCAGCCGGCCAGCCCTGTCGCCAGCGTGGCCAGCAGAGCCCGAATTCGCAAGGGCGTGTTCAAGGCACGAAGTGTACTGGCTCTTAAAGCCCTCTTGCCGTGAGCCAGTTGTCAATCCTTTCGGCGACTGCTCGCCATCCTGCCTCCAGCATCATGACGTGCCCCATGTCGGGGAAGATCTTCACATCTGCCTGGTACATCGCCGCCACAGCAGACGCGTCCCCGTTGATTCGCGAGCCGTCGTCTCTCGCGCCGAGGACAAGGATCGGCGCTGTCAGATCGCGAGCATCGGGAAGTCGGTCCACCGTTTCTCGTGCAGCGCGCGTGCTCTCGGGTTCCAAGCTGGCCGCAGTGGAGCTGACGACGGCGTCGGGGGTTCGCGCGGAAAACAAGAATTCGCGCGCTAAGGCCGGAGTTTTAAACAGATCAACTTGGTTGCCGAAGGTGTTGGTCCACAGAAAAATCCACGGGTGACGGCGCATCGTGCGGAATGCCCATCGTCGTAGTCCCCGCGGTGTGCCTGGTGCCATGAGAACCCCTGCTGCGGCGTCCTGCTTCTCGAGGTACTTGAGCACAACCCAACAACCCATCGAATGACCGATGAGCACTGGCGGGCGACCCAGCGTGCCGACAACAGCGTGCACGTCGTCCACGTAATCGGCGATCGAACAAGATTTGAGTGGCTGGGACAAGTCGCTGGCTCCGTGGCCGCGAAGGCTCAGCGCGACGGCGCGGTAACCCTCATCGGCGAAGAAGGCCAGAAAATGATCGTCCCAGATCCTTGCTGTGCTGAAACCGCCGTGAACGAAGAGCAGCGGAACAGGATGCGCCTCAGTGGCCGACCCCTTGTCGATCACTTCCAACATGAGCCGCCCCAATCTATTCGATGCTTACTCCTCCGGCATCTTCCCAGCCGCCGGTCCGCCGAACGGCAAATTCGGCTGGATTCGCTCGCCGTGGCGCCACCACGAATGACGGCTGGGACCGATGTGGGAGAACGTGGAGCTCTCAGGCCGCGATGCCGTGAATTCGAGATTCGACGGCTTGGTCGAAGCGGTCCAGCACCGTTTCGGCGACCAGCCGGTGCGCGCCCAGGGGTTCCGCCAGCTCGATGCCGGCCCCGTCCGCGAAATCACGCACCCGGTCGGGCAGCTTGCCCGGCGCCAGGAACCACGGCGCGATGACCACCCGCCGCGCGCCCTGGCGGCGCAACCGGCCGGCAGCCTCGGCCAGCGACGGTTCCGGGCGGGTCACGAACCCGGTTGTCGCGCCCGCCCAGCTCGTCCCGGCCAGCAGCCGGGGTGCCACCTGCCGAGTGCGCGCGTTGGCACGCGGGTCGGATGAACCGATCGCGGCCACGAGCACGCCGACCCGGTCATCGAGCCGGGAGACACCACAGGCCGTAACCCGCTGCCGCAGCAGCGAAATCAGCCGTGGATCCTCGCCGAGGACGTCGGCTTGCAGCGCATCGGCACCGGAGCCGGCGATCTGGCGGGGGATGTCGACGCGCGCGTGATAGGCGTTCGCCAAGAGCAGCGGGGTGACGACCGCGTCGCGGCACTCGCCCAGCACCTCGGCCAGGCCCGGCGCGTTCAGCTCGCAGAACGCCGGCCGCACGTCCAGGCCTGGCCGCAGCCGCTTCAGCTCGTCGGCGACGGCCCACGCGTTGGCCGCCGACCGCGGATCCTGGCTTCCGTGCGCGGTCAGCACGAGGGTCATCGCGCCGCTCCTCCTCATCGCTTCCCTCTGCATCGTCGCCGGCGCAGCGTGGTCACGACGCGTGCAACCCGCATTCCGTTTTGGCGTGCCCCTGCCAGCGCCCGCTGCGCGGGTCGGCGCCCTCGGCCGGCTTGGCCGTGCAGGGCGCGCAACCGATCGACGGATACCCGTCGTAGACAAGGGGATTCACCAGCACATCGTGCTCGTCGATGTAGTTCTGCATGTCTTCGTCGGTCCACGCCGCCAGCGGGTTGATCTTCACCAGCTTGTAGCCCTCGTCGAAGCTGACCAGCGGGGCGTTGGCGCGCGTCGGTGAGTCGCTGCGGCGCAGCCCGGTGACCCACGCCGAGTAGCCGCGCAGCGCCTTGCCCAGGGGGGCGACCTTCCGCAGCCGGCAGCACTCGCCGGGGTCGCGCGCGAACAGGTCCTTGCCCATCAGCCGGTCCTGCTCGGCAACCGTGTGCTCCGGCGTGACGTTGACCACCCGGATGTCGTAGACGGACTCGATCGCGTCCCGGGTGCCGATGGTCTCCACGAAGTGGTAGCCGGTGTCCAGGAACATCACCGGCACACCCGGCCGCACCTTGGCGGCCAGGTCGATCAGCACCGCCTCCTGCATGCTGGACGCCACCACGTAATTGCATGTCGCCCACGCGCGCGGCCCGTTCACCCCGCCGAAGTTCTCGTCGGTCCAGCGCAGCAGGTCGGTGGCGCTGGCGCCCTCGAGTTCCGCGGCACCACGGGCGGCCAGCTCGCGCAGGTCGGCCTCGGTGGGGCTGGTGGTTTCTATGCTCATCGCAAGTCGCCTTCCTCGGCGCGAACGACCCACTGCGCGAATCGTTCGCCGTCGCTCCGGTGCTTGATGAAGTTGCGTACTACCCGATCGATGTAGTCGCCCAGCTCGTCGCTGGTGACCTTGTGCTGACGTAGTTTTCGGCCGAAACCGCTGTCCAGGCCGAGGCTTCCGCCCAAATGCACCTGAAAGCCCTCGACCGAGCCGCCGTGACCGTCGTCGACCATCTGGCCCTTGAACCCGATGTCGGCGACCTGGATTCGCGCACACGAATTGGGGCAGCCGTTGATGTTGACCGTGATCGGCACGTCCAGCCGCGAGTTGAGGTCCTCGAGCCGGCGCTCCAGCTCGGGCACCAGTTCCTGTGCCCTGCCCCGTGTTTCGGCGAAGGACAACTTACAGAACTCGATCCCGGTGCACGCCATGAGGTTTCGGCGCCACTGCGACGGGCGCGCCTGCAGGCCCAGCGCCTCCACCCCGGCGATCAGCTCGTCGAGCTGCTCGTCGGGCACGTCGAGGATGATGAGCTTCTGGTACGGCGTGAACCGGACCCGGTTCGAACCGGCGGCCTCGGCCAGGTCGGCCACCGTCGACAGGATGGTGCCGGACACCCGCCCGGCGATCGGCGCGACACCGACGGCGTTGAGCCCGTTCTTGAGCCGCTGCACCCCGACGTGATCGATCGGATGCTTGACCGGCTCGGGGGCCGGTCCGTCGATCAACGGCCGCTTGAGGTACTCGGTTTCGAGAACCTCGCGGAACTTTTCCACGCCCCAGTCCTTGATCAGGAACTTCAGCCGCGCCTTTGACCGCAGCCGCCGGTAGCCGTAGTCGCGGAAAATCGAGGTCACCGCGGCCCACACCTCGGGCACCTCGTCCAGCGGCACCCAGGCGCCGACGCGCTGGGCCAGCATCGGGTTGGTGGACAGGCCTCCGCCGACCCAGAGGTCCAGGCCGGGACCGTGCTCGGGGTGGTTGACGCCGATGAAGGCGATGTCGTTGATCTCGTGCGCGACGTCCTGCAGGCCCGAGATGGCGGTCTTGTACTTGCGCGGTAGGTCGGCGAAGTCCGGCTTGCCGATGTAGCGACGCACGATCTCCTCGATGGCCCAGGTGGGGTCGAGCACCTCGTCGAGCGATTCGCCGGCCACCGGTGAGCCCAGGATCACCCGCGGGCAGTCGCCACACGCCTCGGCGGTCTGCAGCCCGACCTCGTCGAGCCGCCGCCAGATCTCGGGAACGTTCTCCACCTCGATCCAGTGCATCTGCACGTTCTGCCGGTCGGAGATGTCGGCGGTGTCGCGGCCGAATTCGGTCGAGATCTGGCCGACCGTGCGCAGCGCGGCGGTCGACAGCGCGCCGCCGTCGCAGCGCACGCGCATCATGAAGTACTTGGCCTCGAGCAACTCGGCGTTCTCGTCGCCGGTGAACGACCCGTCGTAACCCTGTTCGCGCTGGGTGTACAGGCCCCACCAACGGAAGCGGCCACGCAGGTCGCTCTTGTCGATGCTGTCGAATCCGCCCTGTGCATAGACGTTTTCGATGCGATCCCGGACCTCGAGCGGGGCTCCGGCCTGCTTCATCTCTTCGTTGGGGTTGAGGGCCTCGCGATTTCCCAGCGCCCACTGGCCCTCGTTGCGGGACTTTGCGGGAGGTGCTGTCGTCATCGGATCTCCTTCGCGAACATCGCAGGCTTGGACGCGCAGCACACCGCATTTATTTCGGCTGCGCAGATCCGGCAGCCAGCTGAGTTACAGGTGGGGCGGGTCTACGGCATCAAGGCAGACAGCAACAACAACAGCTGCAGACACGCTTGAGATCAATGTGCCGCCGCGCCACGAGGGCGATGCGCAAGCTGCGGTTGGCGGTCACGGCTGCCATTCTGCCATGGCCCGGGAGGGGGGTTGCGATCAGGTCATATTTTTCCTCACGCTGACCCAAACTAGGCGGCGAACCTGGACGTTCGGTCAGCGAAAGCGGAGAATCCGCTGAGCACCGTGTGGCGCATGACCTGCGCCGATGCGCTTGTCGGCGTCGACGCCGCACGCCTCGCCCCGGCCGCCGTGGGAGTATTTGGCATGCCACTTCGCGAGGCCCCCGCCGAGCTGCCCGCCCTGCAGCCGATTCCCGGCCGGCCGTTCGGGTTGTACGTCCACGTCCCGTTCTGCTTCACGCGGTGCGGCTATTGCGACTTCAACACCTACACCCCGGCCGAACTGGGTGGCGTCAACCCGGACGCCTGGCTGGAGGCGCTGGGGACGGAGCTGGGGCTGGCGGCCGCCCGCTTGGACGGACCGACGGTGAGCACGGTGTTCGTCGGGGGAGGGACGCCGTCGCTGCTGGGTGGTGAGCGGGTGGCCCGGCTGCTGGGCATGGTGCGCGACCACTTCGTCCTCGCCCCCGACGCCGAGATCACCACCGAGGCCAATCCCGAGTCGGCGTGGCCGGACTTCTTCGCGGCGACCCGCGCCGCCGGCTACACCCGGGTGTCGCTGGGCATGCAGTCGGTGTCACCGACCGTGCTCGGCGTCCTCGACCGGATACACACGCCGAACCGGTCGGCGGCCGCGGCCCGCGAGGCGTTGGCCGAGGGCTTCGAACACGTCAGCCTCGATCTGATCTACGGGACGCCGGGGGAGTCCGACGACGACCTGCTGCGCTCCGTCGACACCGCCGTCGACACCGGCGTCGACCATGTGTCCGCCTACGCCCTGGTGGTGGAGGAGGGCACGGCGCTGGCGCGGCGGGTTCGACGCGGGGAGCTGGCCGCTCCCGACGACGACGTGCTGGCGCACCGCTACGAATTGGTCGATGCCCGGCTGTCCGCGGCCGGCCTGGGTTGGTACGAGGTGTCCAACTGGTGCCGGCCCGGTGGCGAGTGCCGGCACAACCTCGGCTACTGGGACGGCGGCGAGTGGTGGGGTGCCGGGCCGGGCGCCCACGGATATGTCGGCGCGACGCGCTGGTGGAACGTCAAGCACCCCAACGCCTATGCGGACGCGCTGACCGCGGGCACGCTGCCGGTCTCGGGTTTCGAGCGGCTGGATGGCGAGGCGTCGCACACCGAGGAGGTGTTGCTGAAAATCCGTTTGCGGCAAGGGCTTCCGTTGGACCGACTGGGCGCCGACGAGCGTCAACGCGCCGAGACCGCGGTGGCGGACGGGTTGCTGGTCGCCGACGGTGACCGGCTGGTGCTCACCCCGCGCGGCCGCCTGCTGGCCGACGGGGTGGTGCGCACGCTGCTGGGGTAGGCGTCGGGCGTCAATCGGTGGTCTGAGCGACCCGCAATTCGTGCTCGGCTCGATCCGCGGAGGCCACCTTCTCGACGGTGGCTATGGCGATCCTCAATTCAGGTTGGGCCCGATCCGTGGCGGCCCCTTTCCCGACGGCGGCGATCGCGATCCGCGTGCTCGTCTCATGTTTGGAGAGGGGCCGCATGTGGTCCCACCCCTCGATCAACAGCCTCGGACTCTCGTCCTGGCCGCTGAATTCTTCCAGGTAATAACGGAGGGACTCACCCGTCGTGTGATCGACAAGCGGCACCCGTGAGCTCAAGTGGAGATAGACCGTTCGGGTGCCGTCCGGAAGCTGCCTCAGCTCCCGAATCACGTGGAACAGGTTGAAACACACCAGCGGGCCATCCAAGTACAGGTGGTAAGTGGCGCCGTCGACTTCCCGCTGGGACACCGGATTGCGGAAGAGGCTGAGGAAGCGAGCGACGAAATTCGGCCTGTCGAATTCCGAGTTGCTCAGGGTGTGCCAGAGGCCCACGTACCACAGGTTCAACAGCAACTCCAGGACGACGCCGGCGACGATGCCGACGAGCAGGTCCGTCGTCACGGTCACGAGCAATGTGGTTGCGAATACGACGAACTGCGCCGTCCCGATCCGCGCGATCTTGACCCAGAGCGCGGGCTTACACAGCTTGTAGCCGATGAATACCAGGATGGCGCCCAGGACGGCCATCGGGACCAAGTCGATCACGTACCGGCCGACAAGCACGAACGTCAGCAGGAAGCAGGCGTTGTAGAAGTTGGCCCACTGGGTCCGGCCGCCCGCCATGACATTCGCCGTGCTCTTGACCATGCCGGGGATGATGGTCAAGCCGCCGAGCATGCTGGAGGCGCCGTTGGACATGCCCATGGCCAGCAAGGTCTTGTCCGGGTCGGATCGGCGGCGATAGGGGTCGATGTTGTCCACGGCCGCGATCGTCGCCAGGGACTCGGTCGCGTCGATCAAAAGCAGGGTGATAACCAGGTAGGCCAGGGGCAGCCACACCGCGGCATCGGTGAATGCCTCACCGAATTGGGGGAAGACGATCCCGTGCTCGAGCGAGTCGGGGATGTTGATCAGGTGGGACTTGTCCACCTTCAGGATCAATGTGCTGACCAACGTGCCGCCCAAGAACACCCAGACCGGGGGCGGCATGATCTTCAGGAGCCGCCAGGGCACCGCCGCGAGCGCGAACAGCGCCGCCAGGCAGCCGATCCCGAGGGCGCAGACCTTGGGACTCATCGTGTGGACATGGCTGGGCACTTCGCCCAGAACCGCCCAGAATTCGTGAGCCTCGAACTTCACGCCCATGAAGAGGGGAATCTGCTTGACGATGATCATCAGGCCGATCGCGGCCAGCATGCCGTGAATGGCCGCGGCCGGGAAGATGGCGCTCAGCCGCGCCACCTTCAACTTGGCAAGGACCACTTGGAATACGCCCGCGATGGCGATGGCGACCAACACCAGCGGGTATCCCACGGCGAGCAACTGCGCTGTAGAGCCGCCATGGCCCAAGCGGGCGTGTCCCAGTGCGATCATGCCGGCGAACAGGGCCGGTGCCAGTCCCGCGGCCGGGCCGCTGATGGTCACATACGAGCCGCCCACGAACGGCAGGACGAAGCCGGCAATGATCGCCGACATGATGCCGCAGATCGGCGGCGCACCCGAGGTCATCGCGATTCCCATCGAGAACGGCAGCGAGATCATGGCCACCGTAAAACCCGAGCGAAGGTCGTAGCGCCAGTGTTTGAGACCGGCCAGGCCATTGCGGGGCTTTTCGGCCGGAACGGTTGCCGGAACGGATGTGTTCTGTAGCACGGTGAGCGCCCTCTCGACAACGGCTCGAACAGGTGTGAGTCGAATTCATGTGGAACTCATGCAGTTTCCTCCCTTCCCCGCGCGCGCGAACGGCAGTGAACAGGTCTTTACGAATATTTGACGCCGCGTTTACGGGCAATTGACAACGCGCGGCCGGGCGAACGGAAACTTCCAAGCACCAATGGGTGCTGTGGCGGGTAGTACGCCAAGCCGCCGGCTGAAGCGCCGGGTGGCCCGGAAGTGAAAGTCGTTGGCGTGGAGGCTGTCCGGACTTCCTACCCCGGCGCGCGGGTTGCTCGGGCGGCGCCGTTTCACGAGATCGCAGACGGCGCATGGCCATGCGGACGATCTCGATGTCGGGCGAATCCCGATACGCGTTTGTCAGGCGCCCGGGAACCAGTGCGCGACCAGGCGATTGAACTCGATGTAGAGCGGGATGCCGATGGTGACGTTGTACGAGAACGTCAAACCCAGCGACGCGGCCAGCGGCAGCGTCGGGCTGGCCTCGGGGATCGCCAGCCGCTGCACCGCCGGCACCGTGATGTAGGACGCCGCACCGCACAGCACCGCGAACAGCACGTAGGTGCCCGGCTGGAAGTGGGTGTGGGTCAGCTCCGCGTAGGTGTAGGCGGCCAGAATGCCGAGCGCCGCAAACAAGTTGGGCGCCAGCAGGCCGAAGAGGATGAAGCCGCGCCCGGCGAGCTTGAGGTCGTGCAACTTTCGCGACGCTGTCATGCCCATCTCCAGCAGGAACAGGCAGAGCACGCCCTGAAACGCCGCGACGAAGAGCTCGTTCTGGTCGTGGACGACTTTCTGTCCCTGCAGCGCGCTGATGAAGCCGATGACGATGCCGCCGATGAGCAGGATGAGCCCGGGATTGAGGAACACTTCCTTTAAGATCTCGCGGGAGAAGATGGGCATCCTCTTGGCCCTCCCGCGGGCCGGGCTTTGATCGGGCTCCCAGTTCGGATGTTCCAGCTTTTCCATCGAGAATTCGAGTTCCTGCTCGACCCCGCGTTCGCCCTCGCTCTCGAGACTCCGACCCTGCGGGGGGCGCGTAGCGGTCCCGGGACCACTCGCGACCTTGCTCGGTGCGACGTAGCCGGGCTCGCCGGGCATGTACCCCGATTCGGTGAGTCCTCGATGACGCAACCGCGCCACCAGGTAAAGCGCCACCAGGCAACCGGGAATCTCCATGACGGCCAGCAGAACCGGCATATAGGCGTTGAAGGCCATGCCCGCGCCCGCCAAGACGGCCACGCAGGTAGCGAAGGTTCCCGCCGAATCCGACCCGTAGTACCCCGCGACCGTCGCTCGGTCAACGCGGCGCATAGCGGTCATGTACTTCAACAACACGTAGGCCAGGCAGCCGATGGCGAAGTTCAGGACGAAGCCCATGACGGCGAAGCCGGCGATGTTGTCGATGTCGGCCGGTTGGATCTTGGCGAGTTCTTCGCCCCCCTGCCAGCCGATCGACACCAGCAGGTACATGGTCAGGCCCTGATAGATCACGTAAGGGAACTCAAACCGCACCTTGAGGATCGGGATCAGGAATCCGAAGTAGAAGAAAAGCAGCAGGGGCTTGAAGAGATTGTGCGTGAAGTTCTGCCAGAACTCCTGCAACATTGTGGCGCCTCCGTGCGATTCAGTCCGGCGATGCGAGAAGCGGCAACTGACGCGGAGCGTCCCAGAACATCAATAGAAATATGAAGACTCACGCGGCCTGCGTCAACGGAGTCATGCCGTCTTTACGAACAATTAACAACGCTGGTTCGTGCCCGATCACCGTCCGGCGTCAGGCGCAGGACGGCGATCGGCCACGAAAGGACCGGCGCTAGAACCAGTGCGCGACCAGGCGGTTGATCTCGATGTAGAGCGGGATTCCGATGGTGACGTTGTAGGAGAACGTCAAGCCGAGGGACGCGGCCAGCGGCAAAGTGGGACTGGCCTCGGGGATGGCCAGCCGCTGGACCGCCGGGACGGCGATGTACGACGCCGCGCCACACAGCACCGCGAACAGCACGTAGGTTCCCGGCTTGAAATCGGCGTGGGTGGCCGACGCGTAGATGTGGGCGACGATGATGCCCAGCGGCGCAAAGATATTCGGCGCGATCAAGCCGAATGCGATGAAGCCGGGACCGGCCGACCGCAAGTCACGCAACTTGCGGGACGCCGTCATGCCCATCTCGAGCAGGAAGAGGCACAGCACGCCCTGGAAAGCCAACACGAAGAACTTGTCGTCGTCGGCCACGACCTTCTGTCCCTGCAGCCCACTGATGAGGCCGATCATGATGCCGCCGAACAGAAGAACGAGCCCGGGGTTGAGGAACACTTCCTGCAGCAGCTCACGGGAGAACATCGGCATCCGCTTGGCCTTGCCGATCGGCGGAGTCTGGTCGGGCTCCCAGTTCGGGTGCTCCAACTTTTCCATCGCCAGCTCCAGCTCCTGCTCGACGCCCCGGTCGTGCTCGGCCTCCAGGCTCTGGCCGTGCGGCGGCTTTGCCGCCGTGCCCGGCCCGATGCCGACCTTGACCGGCGGCGTGTACCCGGGCTCGTCGGGCATGTTCCCGGCGGCGTCCATGTTCCGGTGGCGCAGCAGCGCAACGAAGTAGAGCGCGACCAGGCAGCCGGGAATCTCCATGACGGCCAGCATCACCGGCATGTACGGGTTGAACGAGATGCCGACGGCGGCCAGGACGGCCACGCAGGTGGCGAACGTGCCGGCCGAGTCGGATCCGTAATAACCCGCGACCGTGGCCCGATCGACCCGTCTCAGCGAGGTCAACCACCCCATCAGCACGTAGGCGACGGCACCGATCACAAAGTTGAGCAGGAAGCCCAGCACCATGAAGCCGACGATGACCCCGATGCTGGAGGCGTTGATCTTGGCGAGCTCTTCGCCGCCGTGCCAGCCGATGGCCAGCAGCAGGTACATCGTCAGGCCCTGATAGATCACGTACGGGAACTCGAAGCGCACCTTCAGGATCGGGATCAGGAACCCGAAGTAGAAGAACAGCAGAAGTGGCTTGAACAGATTGTGGGTGAAGTTGTGCCAGAACTCTTGCAGCATGGGTGCCTCTCTTTTTGAAGCAGTGACTGGGGAAGCACCGTTCGCAACACCGGGGCAACCACGACTTCCCGAAACCGGTGCAAAATTTAACCCCGCGGGTAGGGGTCCGCCACTCGGACACAGCGTGAAAAGCCGATGTTTTACACAGCCGTATCGCAATAGCTAAATTTCCCAAAGTCGGTGGTCACAGCGCCGCTGGTCGGGGGCATAAACGGCGCTTGACGTGAATCCTCTGTGACTTTTCTGGGGATTTGCTGTAGGGGGCGTTGCCCGGGCGGGTGTGGCAGACGGCGGGTGTCTCCGACGCGCGGGCGGGGCGGGGGTTGCGCCCGCCTAGATAGGTTAGGCTACATTTACTAACCGTGACCGAGGTCAGCGTCGAGGCCAGTTCCGCCGGCTCCACGTCACCGCACATTCCCTTGCCGCCCGACGTCCATCCCGCCGACATGGCGGCCGAGCTGGCCGCCGCGCTGCCCGAGCGGCGCGGCGAGGAGTACCTGCTGTACGAGCACGACGGGCAATGGGTGCTGGCCAGCGGCGTGCGGGCGATGATCGAGCTGGACAGCGACGAACTGCGGGTGATCCGCGACGGCGTCGTCCAGCGGCAACAGTGGTCCGGACGGCCGGGCCCGGCCCTGGGCGAAGCCATCGACCGGCTGCTGCTCGAAACCGATCAGCTCTTCGGCTGGATCGCCTTCGAACTCGGCGTCTACCGCCACGGGCTCCAGGAGCGACTGGCGCCGCGAACCCCGTTGGCGCGGGTGTTTTGGCCCCGGACCCGCATCGTGGTGACCCCAGAGGCGGTGCGCGTGCAGGGCGCCGAAGCCGCCCAGCTCGAGGCGGTACGCCGATTGTTGACCGACGGCCTGCCCGGGGTGCCCGACGCCCGCGCGGTCGACGTGACCGCCGACCCGTCCGGATACCGCGGGCGGGTGGCCGCGGCCGTTCGCGAGATCGCCACGGGCCGCTACCACAAGGTGATCCTGTCCCGTTGCGTCCAAGTCCCTTTCGCGCTCGACTTCCCGTCGACCTATCGGCGGGGCCGGCCGCACAACACCCCGGTGCGGTCGTTTCTGTTGCGGCTGGGCGGGATTCGCGCCGTCGGCTACAGCCCCGAACTTGTGGCGGCCGTTCACCGTGACGGCGCCGTGGTGACCGAGCCGCTGGCCGGCACGCGCGCTCTCGGGCGCGGTGCGGCGCGCGATCGCCAGGCCCGCGACGACCTGGAGTCGAATTCCAAAGAGATTGTCGAGCATGCCATTTCGGTGCGCAGCTCGCTGCGGGAGATGGTCGAGATCGCCGAACCGGGCACCGCGGTGGTCACCGACTTCATGACGGTGCGGGAGCGCGGCAGCGTGCAGCATCTCGGTTCCACGGTCAGCGCGCGGCTGGACCCGTCGAGCGACCGGATGGACGCGTTGGAGGCGCTCTTCCCGGCGGTCACGGCGTCGGGCGTTCCGAAGGCGGCCGCCGTCGAGGCCATCCTGCGCCTCGACGATGGCCCGCGCGGGCTGTATTCCGGTGCGGTCGTCATGCTTTCGGCCAACGGCGGCCTGGACGCCGCACTGACGCTGCGGGCGGCCTACGAAAGCGACGGGACGACGTGGTTGCGCGCCGGTGCCGGGATCATCGAAGAATCCCAACCCGAGCGGGAATTCGAGGAGACCTGCGAAAAGCTGTCCACCCTCGCGCCCTACCTGATCGCGCGGCAACAGCGCTCGAGTGGTCTTTCGTCGAGATCGACGCCGGTGTGAAGAAGTGCGCCCGTCGTGGCGCCACCCGTAGGGACTTTTGGCCCTAGTCGCCCGGTTCCCGGCGTGTCATCTTGATGTAACTGCCTGAAACAGGTACTCGTCGACACAGATAACTGGGAGGTCCACGTGTCAGAGGGCTTGACGAACCTGCAGCTACTCCGCGAGCTGGAGCCGGTGGTCGAGCAATTGCTCAACCGCCACCTCTCGCTGTTCAAGGAATGGAACCCGCACGACTACATCCCGTGGTCGGACGGCAAGAACTTCTACGCGCTGGACGGCCAGGATTGGGAGCCCGAGCAGAGCCGGCTGTCCGACGTGGCGCAGGTCGCCATGGTGCAGAACCTGTTGACCGAGGACAACCTGCCGTCGTACCACCGCGAGATCGCGATGAACTTCACCATGGACGGCCCGTGGGGCCAGTGGGTGAATCGGTGGACCGCCGAGGAGAACCGGCACAGCACGGCGCTGCGCGACTACCTGGTGGTCACCCGGGCGGTGGACCCGGTCGAGTTGGAGAAGCTGCGCATAGAGCAAATGACCCGTGGCTTCAGCCCGGGTCAGAACCACCAGGGCGACATGTTCGCTGACAGCCTCTTCGACTCGGTCATGTACGTGTCGTTCCAGGAATTGGCGACCCGGGTCGCGCACCGCAACACCGGCAGGGCCGCTGATGACAGCATCGCGGAACAGTTGATGGCCCGCGTGTCGCACGACGAGAACCTGCACATGATCTTCTACCGCGACGTCAGCGCGGCGGGCCTGGACATCGCGCCCAACCAGGCGATGCGATCGGTGCACCGCATCCTGCGCAATTTCAAGATGCCCGGCTTCACGGTGCCCGAATTTCGGCGCAAGGCGGTGATCATCGCGGTCGGCGGCGTCTACGACCCGCGCATCCATCTCGACGAGGTCGTCATGCCGGTGCTGAAGAAGTGGCGCATCTTCGAACGCGAGGACTTCACCGGCGAGGCCGCCCGGATGCGCGACGACCTTGCCGTGCTGATCAAGGAACTCGAAATGGCCAGCGACAAATTCGACGAATCCAAGCAGCGCTACCTCGAGCGCGAGGCCCGCAAGGCCGAACGGATCACCGCCAGCAGGGTGCTCAAAACCGAAGGCACGCTTACACTCAGCGGCCGATAAGGGCGGAGCCGTACCCGGGTAACGGTTCGGGCACGTTTCAGCCACCCCGCGACAGGTCGCGCGGCACCGCGCTTTTCGTGGTCGACAATGCGGGCATGACGCAATCGCGGGAGCCCTACGTTGGTGCGTGAGATCTCCCGCCAGGCGTTCTTGCGCGGCGCCGCGGGCGCGTTGGCCGCCGGCGCGGTTTTCGGATCGGGCCGACTCGGCTCGGTACGGGCCACCGCCGCTCCGGCCGCGTCCGGCTGGGACGGCCTGTCCACCGCCCTGGGCGGCAAGGTGCTATTGCCGGGCAGCCCTCAATTCGGCTCGGCCAAGCAGGTTTTCAACACCAACTACAACGGTTCCACGCCGGCCGCGATCGTCACGCCCACGTCGGCGGCGGACGTGCAGAAGGCGATGGCGTTCGCCGCTGCCAACAACGTCAAGGTCGCGCCGCGCAGCGGCGGGCATTCTTACATCGGCGCGTCCACGGCCAACGGCGCCCTGGTGTTCGATCTGCGGCAACTGCCCGGCGACATCAACTACGACGCCGCCACAGGGCAGGTCACGGTGACGCCCGCAACCAGTCTCTACGCGATGCACCAGACTCTCGCCGCGGCCGGCCGGGGCATCCCGACGGGCACGTGCCCGTCGGTGGGCGCCGCGGGCCACGCCCTGGGCGGCGGGCTGGGCGCCCAGTCCCGGCACGCGGGCCTGCTGTGCGACCAGTTGACGTCGGCGTCGGTGGTGCTGCCCGGCGGCCAGGCGGTCACCGCGTCGGCCGCCAGCAACCCCGACTTGTTCTGGGCGCTGCGCGGCGGCGGTGGCGGCAACTTCGGCGTGACGACCTCGCTGACCTTCGCCACGTTCCCGACCAGTGACGTCGATGTGGTGAACATCAACTTCCCGCCGCAGTCGTTCGCGCAGGTCTTGCTCGGTTGGCAGAGCTGGCTGCGCACCGCCGACCGGAACAGCTGGGCACTGGCCGACGCCACCGTCGACGCGATGGGCACACACTGCCGGATCATGGCGACGTGCCCGGCCGGGTCGGGCGGCAGCGTGGCGAGCGCGATCGCGTCCGCCGTCGGGCTGCAACCGACCGGGACCGACAACCACACGTTCAATTACCTGGACCTGGTGCGGTACCTGGCCGTCGGGAACCTCAACCCGGCGCCGCTCGGGTACGTCGGCGGATCCGACGTGTTCACGACGCTCACCCCCGCCGCGGCCCAGGGCATCGCCGCCGCGGTCGACGCCTTCCCCCGCGGCGCGGGGCGCATGTTGGCGATCATGCACGCCCTCGACGGGGCGCTGGCGGCCGTGGCGCCGGGGGCCACGGCGTTTCCGTGGCGCCGGCAGTCCTCGCTGGTGCAGTGGTACGTCGAAACCGGCGACCCTTCGGCGGCGGCCAACTGGCTCACCACCGCACACCAAGCGGTGCAACCGTATTCGGTCGGCGGGTACGTGAACTACATCGAGGCCAACCAGCCGCCCGCGCGCTACTTCGGTCCGAATCTGTCCCGGCTGAGCGCCGTGCGGCAGAAGTACGACCCCGGCCGGGTGATGTTCTCCGGGCTCAATTTCTAGCCGCCTGTCGGATGCTGCGGCGAGAACGCGTGTCCTAGACTTTTCAGTCGTGCACGAGGCGCAAGGCGTTGCCGCGGAAGCGACGGGCCGTCGTCAATCGGTTCGACCGTGACTCAGGTCAAGGAGCGTGCCGGCGGGGGGCAACCCGCGCCCACACCGTTGCGCAATCCCCTGTACCGCAACCTGTTCATCGCGCAGTTCGTCTCGAACGTCGGGACGTGGATGCAAAGCGTGGCGGCCCAATGGTTCTTGATCGAGGCGCACGGCAGTGCCGCCATCGTGTCGCTGGTCCAGACGGCCAGCCTCGGGCCGACGCTGTTGCTGGGACTGTTCGCCGGAGTGCTCGCCGACCTGTTCGACCGGCGGCGGCTGCTGATCTTTCTGCAGTCGTACGCGGTGGTGGTGGCGCTGGCCCTGGCGGCGCTCACCTACGCCGGACACCTCAACCCGACGGCGCTGTTGCTGTTCACGGTGGCCATCGGGTGCGCTTCGGCGCTGACCGCACCGGCCTGGCAGGCGATTCAGCCGGAGGTCGTCCCGCGCGAGCAGATACCGGCCGCCGCCACCCTGTCCAGCGTCTCGGTGAACGTCGGCCAGGCGGTGGGACCAGCGATCGGCGGCATCGCCGTGGCGCTGGCCGGCCCCGCCGCGGTCTTTGCGATCAACGCGATTTCGTTCGTCGGCATCATCGTCGTCCTGCGTGGCTGGAAACGCCCCAAGCAACTCGCGCCGATCGAGCGGGAGCGCATCGGCCAAGCGATCGGCGCCGGATTGCAATATGTGGTGCACAGCCCGATTTTTCTCAGGATCCTGTTGCGCGCGGCCCTTTTTCTGTTTCCCGCCTCGGCGCTGCTGGCGCTGTTGCCCGTGTCCGCTCACCACCGCTGGCACCTGGGAGCCGGCGGCTACGGGCTGACGCTGGGGGCCATCGGTCTCGGCGCGACGCTCGCCGTCGCGGTCGCCACACCGCTGCGCCGGAAGGCCTCGGCCAACGTGCTGTTGGCGCTGTGCGCCGCGGTCTACGGTCTCGCGGTTGCGGCGGTGGCGTGGCTGCCGTTCGCGGCGGCGATGCCGGTGTTGGTGCTGGCCGGGATGGCGTGGCTGATCACGTTGTCGACCTTGAACGCCGCGGCGCAACTGCACCTCCCGCAATGGGTCCGGGCCCGCGGGTTGTCGGTATATCTGCTGGTTTTCACGGGGTCGATGGCGATCGGCTCGTACTTCTGGGGCGTCGTCGCCACACGGGCGGGTCTCGAGGTCGCGTTGAATTGCTCGGCGATCCTGCTGGGCGTCGCGGCCCTCAGCGTCGCCGTGCTTCCGCTGCGGGCGTCAACCGGGCTGCTGAGTCGCGACATCTCGACGTGCTGGACGTCGCCGATGCTCGTGTTCGAGCCGAGCCCCCACGACGGACCGGTGCTGGTGACCGTGCGATATCGCGTGTCGGCCGAGAACCTCGACGGCTTCATCGAGGCGATGAGCGCCGTCAGGCGGTCACGCCTGCGTACCGGTGGCCACAGTTGGCAGCTGTACCGCAGCGCCAAGAGCCCCCAGATCTTGCTGGAGAGATTCACTGTGGCATCGTGGGCCGAGTTCGAGCGCCAACACACCGAGCGCTGGTTGAGTTCCGATCATGAGGCCGCTTCGAAGGCGGTCGGCTACACCGTCGACAACACCCGGCAGCACGACTACTACTTGGCCGTGCGGGTGCAGCACTGAATTCGCGCCGTCATCGCCCGGCGAGTCGACGCACGATCGCTTTCTTGTCGATCTTGCCGATCGGCGTGACGGGCAGCGCCGGCATCGCGACCAGCGCGTCGGGCCGGGCGTGGGCGGCCACACCGCGCTCGTCCAGGTGGGCGTTCAGCTCCGCGAGGGTGATCGGCTCTCCGGTGAAAACAACTGCAGCACAAACTTTTTCGCCCAGGTAGGGATCGGGCAGTGCGACAGCGGCCGCCGAACGGATCGCGGCATGACTCGCCAAGTGCTCCTCGAGTTCGGCCGCCGCGATGGTTTCGCCGCCGCGGCAGATGACATCCTTGACCCTGCCCGTGACCACCAGGTAGCCGTCGTGTCGTCGGCGGACGAGGTCGCCACTGCGGTAGAAGCCGTCGGGATCGAAGCAGCGCTCGTTGTCGCGCTCCGCGCGGAAATACCCGTTGAGCGTGTACGGTCCGCGCACCAGCAGCTCGCCCTCTTCGCCGGGCGGCACCGGCTCGCCCGCGGCGTCCACGATGCGCACTTCGTCGTCGACGCACAACGGTCGCCCCTGGGTGTTCTCGACGATCTCCGCCGGGTCATCGGGGCGGGTGTAGTTCAGCAGGCCTTCCGCCATCCCGAATACCTGCTGCAGGCCCGGAGTCAGAGCGGCGCGCACCCGGCGGGCGTCCGCCGGTTCCAGCCGCGAGCCGCCAACCTGTAACAGCCGCAACGATTTCGGTGTCGCCGGCTCCCAGTCGCAGGCCTGCGCCCACAGCGTGGCCAGCGCGGGCACCAGAGCGGTGACCGTGACGCCGTGGCGCTCGATCGCGGCGAAGGCGGCCTCCGGGCTGGGGTCGGTGCCGAACACCGTCGCGGCGCCCACGGACATGGCGCCGAGCAGGCCGGGGCAGGCCAGCGGGAAGTTGTGGCCCGCGGGCAGCACCGCCAGGTAGACGTCGTCGCCGCCCAGCCCGCAGACCTCGGCGCTGGCGGTCGCGTTGAAGAGGTAGTCGTCGTGGGTGCGGGGGATGAGTTTGGGAGTGCCGGTGGTGCCGCCCGAAACCAGCAGCAGCGCAGGTGTTTCCGGATCAGGCGGCGGCACTGGGGGCTTTCCGGCGGTTTCGTCGCACAGGTGCGTCCACGGGGTGAATTCCGCGGGGTCGCCGTCGACGACGACGTGCGTAAGCGCGGGGTGCTCGGCCACCAGGCCGCGCGCCATCGCCCGGTGGTCGAAACCGCTTGCGGTGTCCGGGATTACGAGGCCGGTCGCATCGCTGACCGCGGCGAAGTGGGCCAGTTCGGTGGCCCGGTGGCCGGGCAGACACAGCACCGGGATCGCGCCCGCCCGCAGCAAGCCGAACAGCGCCACCGCGAACGAGCAGCCGTTCGGCAGCTGAAGCAGCACCCGGTCGCCCGGCGCGATGCCCAGCCGCCCCAGCCCGGCCGCGACGCGATCGGCCCGCGCGTCCAGTTTGCCGAAGCTCAACCCGGTATCCGCCGCGGCGTCGACGACAGCGCGCCGGCGGGGCCAGCGGCGCGCCGCGTCGGTCAGCAGGCTGTCCAGCGGGCGTCCCGCCCAATAGCCCTTCGTCCGGTAGGACGCGGCGCGGTCGGCCGGGAACGGCACGAATCCGCTCGGGCCCGGACGCCGCGGTGGGTTCGGTTCCATAGGACTCCTGGGTGGGGGGTGGTAGCGGCGCGCAGGTATCGAGGATAGGGTAACCAGACAACTTAGGGCAGCCTTGGCTAATTAAGGGAGGGTTTCGTGGTGCGTGCCCCGGCGTGCTCGGAGGACATCCGGGCGGAGGTGGCCCAGCTGCTCGGCGTCAGCGCCGACGCCATCGACCCAGGTGGCAACCTCATCGGCCAGGGCCTGGACTCCATCCGGATGATGACGCTGGCCGGTCGCTGGCGCCGGGGCGGCGTCGCCGTCGACTTCGCCACGCTGGCCGCGGCCCCCACGATCGAGGCCTGGTCCGAGCTGGTTACCGCCGCCGTGCCGGCGCCCACCGCCGAGCCTGCGGACCCACTCGTCGACGCCGCCGCGGACGCCGGCGACGCTTTCCCGCTCGCCCCGATGCAGCACGCGATGTGGGTCGGGCGGCAGGACAACCAGCCGTTCGGCGGGGTGGCCGGGCACCTGTATGTGGAGTTCGACGGCGGCCCGATCGACCCGGACCGCCTGCGCATCGCGGCCACCCTGTTGGCGCGCCGACACCCGATGCTGCGGGTCCGGTTCCTGCCCGACGGCACGCAGCGCATCCGCGCCGACGACAGCGGTGAGTTCCCGGTCGCAGTGGTCGACCTGCGCGGCGCGCTCGACCAGGGGGTCGACGTCATCGAGCGGCGGCTGGCAGCCCTGCGCGACGCCAAATCGCACCAGCAGCTCGACGGCGCCGTGTTCGAACTGACGTTGACGCTGTTGCCCGGCGATCGCTCCCGGCTGCACGTCGATTTGGACATGCAGGCCGCCGACGCGATGAGCTATCGCACCCTGATGGCCGACCTGGCCGCGCTCTACCTAGGCCGCGACCTTCCCGAATTGGGTTACAGCTACCGGGAATACCGCCAGGCCGTCAACGCGGCGGACGCGCAGCCGCGACCGGACCGCGACGCCGACCGGGACTGGTGGGCGCGGCGGATCCCGCGGCTGCCCGACGCGCCGGCGCCGCCATCGATTGGCGGCCGGGGCTCGCGGACCAGCACCCGGCGCTGGCACTGGCTGGACCCGGACACCCGCGACGCGCTGTTCGGCCACGCCCGGGCCCGCGGCGTCACCCCGGCGATGACGCTGGCCGCGGCGTTCGCCAACGCGCTGGCCCGCTGGTCCGGCGCGCGATTCTTGTTGAACGTCCCGCTGTTCGGGCGCCGGCCGCTGCACCCCGACGTCGACCTTCTGGTCGGCGACTTCACCTCCTCGCTGCTCCTCGACGTTGATTTCAGCGACCTGGCCGGCGCAAAAGACACCGCGGCGGCGCGGGCGCACGCCGTCCAGGACGCCATGCGGACCGCCGCCGCCCATTCGGCCTACCCAGGGCTGTCGGTGCTGCGCGACCTCAGCCGACATCGCGGCACCCAGGTCTTGGCGCCGGTGGTCTTCACCAGCGCCCTCGGTCTCGGGGAACTGTTCAGTGCCGACGTCACAACGCAATTCGGCACGCCCTCGTGGATCATCTCCCAGGGGCCCCAGGTCCTGATCGACGCTCAGGTCACCGAGTTCGAGGGCGGGGTCCTGGTGAACTGGGACGTGCGCGACGGCGTCTTCGCGCCCGGTGTCATCGACGCGATGTTCGCCCACCAGATCGACGAACTGCTGCGGCTGGCCGCCACCGACGAAGCCTGGGACGCGCCCGGCCCACCGGCGCTGCCGGAGGCGCAGCGCGCGGCGCGCGAGGCGGCCAACGCCCGCACCGCCGAACCCAGCGGCGAAGCCCTGCACGACGGGTTCTTCCGCCGGGCCGAGCGGCAACCCGACGCGCCCGCCGTCTTCGCCGGCTCGGGAGACCTCACCTACGCGCGGTTGCGCGATCAGGCGCTCGCGGTGGCCGCGGCGCTGCGGGCGGCCGGGATCGGTGCCGGCGACGCCGTGGCGGTGATGGGCCCGAAGACGGGCGAACAGGTGCCCGCGCTGCTGGGGATCCTGGCCGCCGGTGGTGTCTATCTGCCGATCGGCGTCGACCAGCCGCCCGACCGCGCGGAGCGCATCCTGAAAACCGGTGGCGTGAGACTCGCGCTGGTGTGCGGGGGGCGGCCGCTGTCGCTGCCGGTGCCGGCGCTGGTGCTTGCCGAGGTGCTGCGCGACCCGCCATCCGAGATCGCGCCCGCCCCAACGGATCCCGCGGGGCTCGCCTACGTCCTGTTCACCTCGGGGTCGACGGGCGAGCCCAAGGGCGTCGAGATGACGCACGACGGCGCCATGAACACGGTCGAATTCCTCACCCGCCACTTCGGCATCGGTACCGACGATCGGTGCCTGGCCCTGTCCACCCTGGAATGCGACATGTCGGTGCTCGACGTTTTCGCCACGCTGCGCGCCGGTGGGGCGATCGTGGTGGTCGACGAGGCGCAGCGCCGCGATCCCGACGCGTGGGCCCGGCTGATCGACACCCACCGGGTCACCGTGCTGAACTTCCTACCCGGCTGGCTGGAGATGCTGGTCGAGGTCGGTGGGGGCAGGCTGTCGTCGCTGCGGGCGGTGCCGACCGGCGGCGACTGGGTGCGCCCCGGGCTGGCCCGGCGACTTCGGGCCCTGGCGCCCGGCGTGCGGTTCGCCGGGCTGGGCGGCGCCACCGAAACCGCGGTGCACGCAACCATTTTCGAGGTGGACGATGACCTGCCCGACGACTGGACGGCGGTGCCCTATGGCCGGCCGTTTCCCAACATCGCCTGCCGGGTGGTCGGTGAGGGCGGCGCCGACTGCCCCGACTGGGTGGCCGGCGAGCTCTGGGTGTCCGGCCGCGGCATCGCCCGCGGCTACCGCGGGCGCCCCGAGCTGACCGCCCAGCGCTTCGTCACCCACGAAGGCCGGATCTGGTACCGCACCGGCGATCTGGTCCGCTACTGGCCGGACGGCAACCTGGAGTTCGTCGGCCGCGTCGATCACCGCATCAAGGTCAGCGGGTATCGCGTGGAACTCGGCGAGATCGAGGCCGCCCTGCGGCGAGTGCCCGGGGTGCGCGCCGCCGTGGCCGCCCTGGTGCCCGCCGCCGGCGGCGCCCAGGTGCTGGCCGCGCAGGTCTGCCTCGACGGCCCCGCAGTGCCCGCCCGGCGAATTCGCGACTATCTGGCCGATCTCGTTCCCGCCCAAATGATTCCGGCGCATGTGTCGACGGTTGAGCGCATCGCTTTCACCGACGGCGGCAAGCTCGACCGGCGTGCGGTCGCCGCCCGGCTCGCCGCGGCGGTGGCCGAGCGGTCCCCCGGGGCGCCCTGCGAGGCGCCGCGGACGCAGCTGGAACGGGCGCTGTGCCACATCGTCGCCGGGCTGCTCAACCGCGACGCCGACGCGGTGGGCGTGCACGACGACTTTTTCGCGCTCGGTGGCGATTCCGTGCTCGCGACGCAGGCGGTCGCGGGTATCCGGCGGTGGCTCGATTCGCCGGGCCTGATGGTCGCCGACGTCTTCGCCGCCCGGACCGTCGCCACCCTGGCCCGCTTGCTCGTCGGTCGGGAGACCGACGACGCCCGGCTCGAACAGGTGGCCGACGTGTACCTGGAGATCGCGGGCATGTCGAGCGTCGAGGTGTTGTCCGCGCTGGAAGTCGGACCCGCGCCGGCGCCGCGGGAGTTCCGGTCCTGGGTAAAGCGGTTCACCGGCGGGGCCGGGCGCGGCTCGGTGGTGGTGTTCCCCCACGCCGGTGGTGCCGCCGCGGCGTACCGGCCGCTGGCAAAAGCGCTGTCGGCCAACGGTGTCGATGCCTTCGTGGTGCAGTACCCGCAGCGGGCCGACCGGCGGCACCACCCGGCGCACGGCGGCATCGAGGAGTTGGCGCTCGAGCTTTTCGAAGCGGGCGACTGGGCGTCGGCGGCTCCGCTGAGCCTGTTCGGGCATTGCATGGGGGCGGTGGTCGCGTTCGAGTTCGCCCGCGTCGCCGAACGCCTCGGGGTGCCGGTCCGCGTGCTGTGGGCCTCGGCCGGGCAGGCCCCGTCGACGGTCGGCGCGCACGGGCCGCTGCCGACCGGCGAGAGCGGCGTGCTGGCGGACATGGTGGATCTCGGTGGCACCGAACCCGCCCTGCTGGAGGACGAAGAATTCGTCGAGCTCCTGGTGCAGGCGGTGCAGGCCGACTACCGCGCCCTCAACACCTACGCCTGCGGTCCCGACGTGCGCATCGCCGCCGACATTCACGCGGTGGGTGGCGCCCGCGATCATCGCATCACCCGGGAGATGTTGACCGGCTGGGAGACTCACACGTCCGGCCAATTCACGCTGTCGCATTACGACGGCGGTCACTTCTACCTCAACGATCACCTGGACGCGGTGGCCCGGATGGTGAGCGCCGATGTCCGATAGCGATCCCGTCGACCCGGTTGTGGTAGTCGGGCTGGCGCTCGAGGCACCGGGCGGGGTGGAAACCGCCGACGAATACTGGGCGTTGCTCGCCGAACAGCGCGAGGGACTCGGCCCGTTTCCCACCGACCGCGGCTGGGCGCTGCGCGAGCTTTTCGACGGGTCACGGCGGGACGGATTCAAGCCCATCCACAATCTCGGTGGCTTCCTCGCCGGCGCAACGGCATTCGATCCCGAGTTCTTTCGGATCTCGCCTCGCGAAGCCACCGCGATGGACCCCCAGCAGCGCGTCGCGTTGCGACTGGCCTGGCGCGCCCTGGAGAACGGCGGGATCAACCCCGACGCTCTGGCCGGCCACGATGTGGGCTGCTACATCGGCGCTTCAGCGCTCGAATACGGTCCCGCGCTTTCCGAATTCTCCCACCACAGTGGGCATTTGATCAGCGGTACGTCGCTGGGTGTCATCTCGGGGCGCATCGCGTACACGCTGGACCTGGCGGGGCCCGCGCTGACGTTGGACACCTCGTGCTCCTCGGCGCTGACCGCGTTTCACACCGCGGCGCAGGCGATTCACGCCGGCGACTGCGACATGGCCCTGACGGGCGGGGTCTGCGTGATGGGAACCCCGGGCTATTTCGTCGAGTTCTCCAAGCAGCACGCGCTGTCCGATGACGGCCACTGCCGGCCCTACAGCGCGCACGCCAGCGGAACCGTATGGGGCGAGGGCGCCGCCATGTTCGTGCTGCAGCGCCGGTCCCGCGCGGTGGCCGACGGCCGGCGCATCCTCGCCGAGCTGCGTGCCAGCTGCCTGAACTCCGATGGTCGAAGCAACGGGCTGACGGCCCCGAGCGGAGACGCGCAGCTGCGGCTGTTCCGGCGCGCCCTCGCCCGGGCCGGGGTCGAGCCCGTCGACGTCGGAATGGTCGAAGGGCACGGCACCGGCACCCGGCTCGGTGACCGGACCGAACTGCTGGCCTTGGCGGGCAGTTACGGCGCCGCGCAGGCCGGGCGCGGACCGCTCCTGGGATCGGTCAAGTCCAACATCGGGCACGCGCAGGCCGCCGCGGGCGCGCTGGGTCTGGCCAAGGTCATCCTGTCGGCCCGGCACGAGGCGATACCCCCGACCCTGCACGTCGACGAGCCGAGCCGCGAAATCGACTGGGAGAGACACGGTTTGCGGTTAGCCGACAAGCTGACCCCGTGGCGGGCCGTCAACGGGTGGCGAACCGCGGCGGTGTCCGCGTTCGGGATGAGCGGCACCAACGCCCATGTGATCGTTTCGATGCCCGACACCGGCCGCGGGGCCGCCTGATGCCCCTCAAACGGCTGCCCGACGGTCGCGTCCCGGTTTTGCTCAGCGCCCACGCCGACGAACTCGTGCCTGCGGACGCCCGCGCGATCGCCGACTACCTCGACCGCTTCCCGGAAACTACCGTGGCGCAGGTGGCGCGGCAACTGCGGGGGACCCGGCGGGTCCGCAGGTTCCGTGCGGTGGTCCGGGCCGCGGACCGGCGCGAGCTGGCCGACGGCTTGCGCGCGCTGGCGGTCGGGCGCGAGCATCCGCTGGTCGCCAGGTCGGCGCTGAGCGCGGCGCCCCGACGGGCGTTCGTGTTCCCCGGCCAGGGCGGTCACTGGCCGGGCATGGGCGCCGCCGCCTACCGGACGCTCGACGCTTATCGGACCGCGGGCGATGCCTGCGTGGCCGCGTTCGAGGAAGCCGGCGTCGCATCGCCGCTGCGTTACCTGACGGCCGACGGTGTCTCGCAAACTTTTTCCGAGGTCGAGGTCCAGGCAGCGCAATTTGTCCACGCGGTCGCGCTGGCCGACGTGTGGCGTTCGTGCGGCGTGGTACCCGACCTCACCATCGGGCAGAGCCTGGGAGAGGTCGCCGCCGCCGTCGTCGCTGGCAACATCACGGTGCCGGATGCGGTCGGGGTCGTCGCCGCGCGTGCCGAGGTGGTCGACCGCCTTCCGGGTCGCTACGCGATGGCGACGCTGGGAGTGGGCGCCCGGGCGGCGGGGGAGCTGATCGCGGCCGCCGACGGCTGGGTGGAGCTGTCCGTGGTCTATTCCGCCTCGACCGTCGCGGTCTCCGGCGATCGCGACGCGGTGCTGGCCGTCGTCGACGCCGTTCGCTCCGACGGTCGGTTCGCCCGCGAGATCCCCGCCGGGTTTCCGGGCCATACCAGCCTGCTCGAGCGGCTGCGCGACGAATTCGCGGCGCGGCTGCCGGACTCCGAATTCGCCGAGGCCCCAGCGCGATTCATCGGCGGCACCACCGGCGACGTGGTGGCGCCGGGCACCCGGCTTCGCGACTACTGGTATGCCAACCTGCGTAACACGGTGCGGCTGGACCGCGCGTTCGAATCGGCGATCCGGTGTGGCGCCGGGGCGTTCATCGAGTTGTCGGCCCACCCCGCGCTGTTGTTCTCGATCGGTCAGATCTTCGAGTCACGCGAGGACCCGGCGGTGCTGGTGGGATCGGCTCACCGGGACGAGCCGTTGGGTGACGCGCTCTCGGCGAATATCGTCACCGCGGCGGTGGCCGATCCCGGTTACCCTTGGGGCGACCACCTGGACCTCCTGGCCGATGATGTTGCGCTGCAAGGCTTCCCGAACGCACCGATGCGCGCGATTCCGATGTGGGCGCATCCGGAGCCGCTGACGGCACCGCCTCGGTTGCCCGGGCTGACCGTCGCCCTGGAGCACTGGGATCCCGCGCCGCGGACCACCACACCGGTTCCGGGACCGCCGGCGCGCCTCGCGGTGGTCGACCTCGGCGGTGACGGCCCGCCGGCCCGCGCGCTGCGCGCGGCGTTCGCGTCGCACCCCGCGACCGAACCCGGCGCACCGCACGACGCCGAGATCGCCGTGGTGATCGCGCCGCGCTTCGACGGCGCCGACGCCGGCCGGGCCGCCGAGACCCTCACGAAACTGATCGGCTCCGGTCAGCTCGACTATGCGCAGGCGCTCGGTCCGCGTTGCCACACCGTCTGCCTGGTCACCGCGGGCGCCGAGCGGGTCGGCGCTCGGGACGCGCCGCCGTCGCCCGTGCCCGCCGCGCTGGCCGCAATGCACCGCAGCATCGGATTCGATTACCCCGAAAAGCGTTTCACCCACCTCGACCTGCCGCCGGGGGAGCTGGCGCCGGCCACCGGCGTCGCGGTCGTGGAAGCGGCTCTGTCCGGGCTGGGTGCGGCGGCGCTGCGCCCTTCCGCCGGCCGGCACGTGCTGTTCGAGCGGTCCTTCCGCGACGCGCCCGCCGCATCGCAATGGTTGACCGACTCGTGCCTGCTCGACGACGTGGTGATCACCGGCGGCGCCGGCGCGATCGGCATGCACTACGCCCGCCACCTTGCCGAGCGTGGTGCGCGGCGCATCGTCCTGCTGAGCCGCCGGCCCGCGGACCCCGCAGTGCTGAAGTCCTTGACGGCCCGGTACGGCACCGAGCTGGTGTCGCCGGCGTGCGACATCAGCGATCCGGCCCAATTAGCCTTCGCCGCAGCGGAATACGGCGCCGCGGGTGCCTCGCTGATCGTCCACGCCGCCGGCGTTGCCGCGTTCGGTGCGCTCGCCGGGTTGACCGAGGCCGCCGTCGCCGACACCTTCGCTGCCAAGGTCGGCGGCCTTGCTCGGCTGGTCGAGCTGTGGCCGGCTCGGCCCGATGCCCGCATGCTGGTGTGCTCGTCGGTGTCCGGCGTGTGGGGCGGGCGGGGACACGCTGTTTACGCGGCGGCCAACCGGCTGCTGGATGTGCTGGCCGCCCGGGTGCGCGCCGGGGGCAGGCAGTGCATCGCGGTGCGGTGGGGCCTGTGGCAGGGCTCCGCCGACTCGGGCCGCAGCATGGCGGATGCGGCCGTGGTGGCCGACATCGAGCGGGCCGGGCTGCGCCCGATGGCGCCGCGCGCCGCGATCGAGGCGAGCCTGCGCGACTGGCATGACGACCCGCTGGTGTTCGCGGCGAATGCGGCCCGGCTGCAGATGTTTCTCGACGGCGGCCGGTCCGCACAGCCAGCGCGGGCAACGGAAGTCGCCGCGCACGGTTCGGCCGAGGTGTCGGTGGTCGATGCGGTGCGCAGCCAGTTGGCGGCCGTGCTCGGAATCGCGCCGCCCGCCGAGGTGAACCTCACCGAATCCCTCTTCGATCTGGGCGTCGACTCGATGCTGGCACTGGACCTGCGCAGGCGACTCAAACGGACGATCGGCCGGACGGTGCCGCTGGCGACGCTGATGGGCGAAATCACCGGCGACGAACTCGTCGACACACTCGGGGCCGCCGGGCGGCCCGAAACGGCACAGAAGGTGGACATTTCGCGTGACTGACATCGCCGACACGGCCCGCCTCGAGCTGCTTCGGCGCAGGCTCGCCGAACGCGGTCTGTCGGGCGGCAACGAGGACGCCGATCTGCACGCCGACGATCGGCTCTCCGCCGGCCAGGCCCGCATGTGGTTCGTGCAGCTGGCCGACCCGAGTGGCGCGCTGCTCAACGTCTGCGTCTCCTACCGGATCACCGGCGACGTCGACGTCGCCCGGCTGCGCGACGCCGCCAACGCGGTGGCGCGCCGTCACCGCATCCTGCGCACCACCTACACCGCCGGCGACGACGGCGATCCGCGGCCCACGGTGCACGACGATCTGCGCCCGGGGTGGGCGGAACACGACCTGACCGGCCTGTCGGAGCAGGCCCGCCGGCTCCGGCTGGAAGTGCTGGCGCAGCGCGAATTCAGCGCGCCCTTCGACCTTTCCGCCGACGCGCCGGTGCGAATCACCGTCGTACAAACGGCAGCCGACGAACGCGTGCTGCTGTTGGTGGCCCACCACATCGCGTGGGACGACGCCTCCTGGCGGGTGTTCTTCGCCGATCTCACCGGCGCGTATCAGGGGGCCCGGCTGGAGCCGCACCGCCCGTCACCGTCGGCCGGACCGGACACCGGCGACGCCGATCTCGACTACTGGCGCGCCGTCATGGCCGATCCGCCGGAGCCACTGGAACTGCCCGGTCCGGCGGGCACCAACGTGCCGACCAGCTGGCGCGCCGCCCGTGCGACGCTGCGACTGTCCGATGGCACCGCCCAACGGGTGAGGTCGACAGCGCGGGACGCCGGCTGCACCCCGTACATGGTGCTGCTGGCCGCCTTCGGGGCCCTGATACACCGCTATACCCACTGCGACGACTTCCTGGTGGCCACGCCGGTGCTCAACCGTGGCGCCGGAACCGACGATGCCATCGGGTATTTCGGCAACACGGTGGCGATGCGGCTGCGGCCGCGTCCAACGATGAGCTTCCGCGAGCTTCTGACGTCGACCCGGGACGTCGCCGCCGGCGCGTTCGCGCATCAACGGGTCGACCTCGACCGCGTGGTCCGCGAAATGAACCCCGACCGCCGGCACGGCGCCGAACGACTGACCCGCGTCAGCTTCGGATTTCGCGAGCCGGACGGCGGCGGATTCCGGCCGCCCGGCGTCGGATGCGAGCGCTACGACCTGCGCGGCAACCTCACTCAGCTGCCGCTCGGCTGCATGGTCGAATTCGACAGCACCGGTGCGCTCATCGAGGCCGAGCATCTGCTGGAGATTCTGGAACCCGCGCTGGTCCGCCAGATGTTGGATCACTTCGCCGTGCTGCTCGATGACGCCCTGACCGAACCGGACAAGCCGTTGGCCGCCCTCGAGCTGCTCGGCGAGGCCGACGCCGCGTGGCTGCGTGAGGTGTCGCGCGGCGAGGCGTTCGACACCCCGCCCGCGACCCTCGCCGATCTGGTGTCCGAGCGGGCCGCGCGGACCCCCGATGCCGTCGCGGTGGTCCACGAGGGCCGCCGGCTCAGCTACCGCACCGTCAACGAGGCGGCAAATCGGCTGGCGCACTGGCTGATCGGACGGGAAATCGGTAGCGAGGACCGGGTCGCCGTGCTGTTCGACAAGACACCGGACCTGGTCGTGACCGCGGTGGGCATCGCCAAGGCCGGTGCGGTGTACGTGCCCGTCGACCCCACCTACCCGCGGGACCGGCTCGAATTCATCCTCGACGACTGCGACGCGGCGCTGGTGCTGCGCGAGCCGGTGACCGACCTGGCCGGCTACGGTTGCGACGACCCCACGGACGCCGACCGGGTCCGGCCGCTGCGTCCGGACAACACCGCCTACGTGATCTACACCTCGGGAACCACCGGGCGGCCCAAAGGAGTCGCGGTGCCGCACCGCCCCGTCGCGGAGTACTTCGTCTGGTTCGAGGGCGAGTACGGGGTCGACCAGACCGACCGGCTGCTGCAGGTCGCCTCGCCAAGCTTCGATGTGTCGATCGCCGAGATTTTCGGCACGCTGGCCTGCGGCGCACGGCTGGTGATCCCCCGCCCCGGCGGGCTGAGCGACATCGGTTACCTCACCGGCCTGTTGCGTGACGAGGGAATCACCGCAATGCATTTCGTGCCGTCGCTGCTGGGGCTGTTCCTGTCGCTGCCGGGCGTCAACCAGTGGCGCACGTTGCGGCGGGTGCCCATCGGCGGCGAGCCGTTGCCCGGCGAGATAGCCGACAAGTTCCACGCCACCTTCGACGCGCTGCTGCACAACTTCTACGGCCCGACCGAAACGGTGATCAACGCCAGCCGCTACCCGGTGGAGGGCCCGCAGGGCACCCGCATCGTGCCCATCGGCCGGCCGAAGATCAACACCACGATGCACCTGCTGGACGATGCGCTCCAGCCGGTGCCGGTGGGTGTCATCGGCGAGATCTACCTGGGTGGAACGCATCTGGCGCGCGGGTATCATCGTCGCGCCCGGCTGACCGCGGAGCGCTTCGTCGCAGACCCGTTCAATCCCGGGGCCCGCATGTACCGAACGGGAGACCTGGCGCGCCGCAATGCGGAAGGCGACGTCGAGTACGTGGGCCGCGCCGACGAACAGGTCAAGATCCGCGGCTTCCGCATCGAACTGGGCGACGTGGCCGCGGCGATTTCGGTCGATCCCACGGTGGGGCAGGCCGTGGTGGTGGTCAGCGACTTGCCGCGGCTGGGCAAGAGCCTGGTCGGTTACGTGACGCCCGCGGCCGGCGACGACGGGAGGGCCGGGGTGGACCTCGACCGCATCCGGGCCCGGGTGGCGGCGGCGCTACCCGAGTACATGGTGCCGGCGGCATACGTCGTGCTCGACGAGATTCCGATCACCGCGCACGGCAAGATCGACCGCGCCGCGCTACCGGATCCCGAGGTAGGCTCCGGCGTCGCGTTCCGTGAACCTCGAACGCCCACCCAACGGCGCGTCGCCGACCTGTTCGCCGAGCTGCTCGGCCGCGACCGGGTGGGCGCCGACGACTCGTTCTTCGACCTCGGCGGCCACTCCCTGCTCGCCGCCAAACTGGTTGCGGCGGTGCGCAACACGTTCGGGGTCGACATCGGCGTTCGCGAGATCTTCGAACTCGCCACGGTCGAAGGCATCGCCGGACACCTCGACACGCTGGATCGCGATTCGGCGCGGCCGCGGCTGGTGGCCGCGAGACACGACGGGCCAGTGCCGCTGTCGTCGTCGCAGCTGCGCAGCTGGGCCACCTACCGCTTCGACGGGCCCTCCGCCGTCAACAACATTCCGTTCGCCGCGGCGTTGCGCGGCCCGTGCGACGCCGATGCGCTGGCGGCGGCCATCACCGACGTGGTGGCGCGGCATGAGATCTTGCGCACCACCTATCGCGAAATCGACGGCGTGCCGCACCAGATCATCCATCCGCCCGCCGAGGTGCCGGTGCGGCGCGCCGGCGGGCCCGACGAGCGCTGGCTGCGGGCCGAGCTGGACCACGAGCGCCGCTACGTCTTCGATCTCGAGTCCGAGTTGCCGATCCATGCCGCGCTGCTGCGCATTCCGGGGCAGACCGCGTTGTCGTTGGTGGTGCATCACATCGCGGGTGACCATTGGTCGGCCGGGGTGCTGTTCACCGACCTGCTGACCGCCTACCGGGCCCGCAGCATCGGGCAGTCGCCGTCGTGGGAACCGCTTGCGGTGCAGTACGCGGACTACGGCAGGTGGCAGGCGGCGCTGCTGGACGACGGGGCTGGTATCGCCGGTCCGCAGCGCGACTACTGGGTCCGGCAACTGAAGGGGTTGCCGACGGAAACCGGTCTGCGCCCGGACTTCCCGCGCCCGGCCTCGCTCAGCGGTGCCGGTGACGCCGTGGAGTTCGGCCTCGGTCCGGCGACGCGGGCGAAGGTGACCGCCCTGGCCCGCGATGTCGGCGTCACCGAATTCATGCTGCTGCAAGCCGCCGTCGCGGTGACGCTGCACAAGGCCGGTGGCAGCGACGACATCCCGATCGGCACCCCGGTGGCCGGCCGCGACGAATCCGAGCTCGACCGGCTGATCGGGTTCTTCATCAACATCCTGGTACTGCGCAACGACCTGAGTGGCGACCCGACGCTGCGCGAGGTGCTGGGCCGGACCCGGGAGATGGCGCTGGCCGCATACGCGCACCAGGATCTGCCGTTCGACCGGGTGGTGGACGCGGTCAGCCCGGTCCGGTCACTGTCGCGCAACCCACTGTTCGACGTGGTCGTGCACGTTCGTGACCGGCTGCCGCAGGACCACGTCATCGACGGCGGACCGGCCGGCGGCACCACCTTCACCGCCCTGGAGCCGATCTTCGACGTCGCACACGTCGACATGTCGGTCAACTTCTTCACCTCCCCCGAATCCCAAGTGGGCTACCGCGGCCACATCATCTTCCGCCCCGAGCTCTACAAGCGCGGCACCGCGTGCCGGTTCGCCGAGTGGCTGGTCCGCGTCGTCGAGGCGTTCGCCCACCGCCCGGAACAACGGCTCAGCCAGGTGGAGATCGCCGGCGCGCAAGAGCGACAACGCATCCTGGAGCGCTGCACAGCGGGCGACGGCCCGGCGCGGGCCTACCTGCTGGACGCGTGGCTGAATCCCGTCCCGGTGGGTGTGGTGGGCGACGTCTACTACGGCGGCGGACCGGCCGTCAGCGCCCGCATGGCCACCCCCTCGCTGACCGCGACCCGCTTCGTCGCCGATCCCTTTGCCGCCCGGCAGGGTTCGAGGCTCCACCGCACCGGCGAGCGCGGAGTGTGGCGTGACGACGGCCAACTCGAGCTCTTGGCGGCCACCGAAACGCCCGCAGCGCCGCCGCAGACGGCGCCCGCCGCGGGTCCGGCCCAACCGCCCGCCACCACCACCGAGCGCGCGCTGACGGCCATCCTCGTCGAGGTTCTCGACGCCGCGGAGGTCGGGCGCGACGACGACTTCTTCGGTCTCGGCGGGGACAGCATCCTCGCGGTGCGCGTGGCCGCGCGGGCGCGCGACGCCGGAATGCCGCTGACCCCGCGGATGGTGTTCGAACATCCCGTAGTGCACCGGCTCGCGGCCGCCATCGACGCCAAGTCGGACACCGAAACGGATTCCGCGGACATGCATCACGCGCCGATGAGCACGTCGGGGCTCTCCGCCGACGAGTTGGCGGCCCTCACCTCGTCCTGGGGCAGTCAGCCGTGACCCGGGCCGACGAGCGGCGGGCCATCGAGGACGTGATGGCGCTCACCCCGCTGCAGCAGGGGCTGTTCGCGATGACGGCCTTGACCGAAGCGCACGACGCCGACCCGTATGTCATCGCGATGGCCGCCGACGTGGCGGGCCCACTCGACGCCGCCCTGTTGCGACAGTGCGCCGCGACGATGCTGGCCCGGCACCCGAACCTGCGGGCCAGCTTCGTGCACGGCAACCTCAGCCACCCCGTGCAGGTCATTCCCGGCGCCGTCGAGGTGCCCTGGCGGCACGTCCGGGCCGCGCCCGCGGAGGTCGAGGCCTTGGCGGCCGAAGAGCGTGGCCGCCGCTTCGATGTGGGCCGTGGGCCGCTGATCCGCTTCCTGCTCATCGAATTGCCCTACAGCAGCTGGCATTTGGTTGTTGCGGCGCACCACATCGTGATCGACGGGTGGTCGCTGCCGCTTTTCGTCTCCGAATTGCTTGCCCTGTACGGGGCCGACGGCGACACCGCCGCGTTGCCGCCACCGCCGCGGCCGTATCGCGACTACATCGGCTGGCTGGCCGGCCGGGACCAGGCGGCCGGCCGGGCGCTTTGGGCCCAGCACCTGAAGGGCCTCGACGGCCCGACCCTGCTGTCGGCGGCGCTGACCGGCGGCCCGGCACCGCCGGGCATCCCGCGTCGCACCACGCTGCGGCTGAACCCCGAGGCCACCGCCGCGCTGGCCCGGGCCGCCCGCGCCCGAGGGGTCACGCTGAACACGCTGTTCCAAGTGGGCTGGGCGGCGATCCTTTCGGCTGTCACCGACCGCGGCGACGTGACGTTCGGGGTGACGGTGTCCGGCAGGCCCGGCGAATTGTCCGGCGTGGAGGCGATGGTCGGCCTGTTCATCAACACCGTGCCGTTGCGGGTGCGGCTGGATCCCCGTACGACGGTCGAAGCGCAATGCGTTGTCCTGCAACGTGACTCGGCCGCGTTGCGAGACCACAGCTATCTGGGGCACGCCGAATTGCGGTCCCTCGCCGGTGTCGGTGAGATGTTCGATACCCTGCTGGTGTACGAGAACTTCCCGCCCGGCGGCGTGGTGGGCGCCACCGAATTCGCCGCAAACGGTGTGACTTTCCGCCCGGCAACGCTGGAGAGCGTGTCGCACTTCCCGGTGACCATCGCCGCGCACGTCGGCGCGGGTGGGCTCGCCGTGCTCGTGGAGGCGCTCGACGGTGCGCTGGGCGCGATGACGCCGGCAGATCTGGGCGCGCGGCTGCTGGCGGTCGTGCAGCGCCTTATGGACAACTGGGACCGGCCCCTGCGCGAGGTCGACATCCTGCTCGACGGCGAGCGCGGCCCGAGCCGGACGGAGGCGCGCGAGACGGCGCCGGCGGTGCACGCCCGGTTCGCGGCAGTCGCTGCCGCACAACCGGATTCGATAGCGGTCAGCTGGCACGACGGCCAGCTGACCTACCGCGAGCTCGACGCGCAAGCCGACCGGCTCGCCGCCGCCCTGACCCGGGCCGGCGTGGTCGACGAGACCCCGGTCGCGATCGTGCTGCCGCGGGCCCCGGGCTACGTCGCCGCGATGCTGGCGATCCTCAAGGCCGGCGGCACGATCGTGCCGCTGGACCCGGCGATGCCGCCGGAGCGGGTGGCCGAGATCCTGCGCCAGACGTCGGCACCGATCGTCGTCGACGAGAACCTGTTCACCGCCGTCGCCGACAGCCCCACACCGGGCGGCTATCGGTCCGCCGCGGTGCCGGCGGACCACGCGGCGTACGCGGTCTTCACCTCGGGAACCACCGGCACGCCCAAGGGTGTCATCGGCACCCACCGGGCGCTTTCGGCCTACGCCGACGACCACATCCAGCGCGTGCTGCGACCGGCCGCCGCGCGAGTCGGGCGGCCGCTGCGCGTCGCGCACGCCTGGTCTTTCACCTTCGACGCGGCGTGGCAACCGTTGGCGGCGTTGCTCGACGGGCACTCGGTGCACATCGTCGACGACGAACGGCAGCGCGACGCCGAGGCGCTGGTCGCCGCGATCGACCGGTTCGGTCTGGACATGATCGACACCACGCCGTCGATGTTCGCCCAGCTGCACAACGCGGGACTGCTGCGCCGGGTGCCGTTGGCGGTGCTCGCGCTCGGCGGCGAGGCGCTGGGCAGCACGGCCTGGCGGGCGATCCAACACGAGTGCGCCCGTACGGCGATGACCGCCTTCAACTGCTACGGGCCCACCGAGACCACCGTGGAGGCCGTCGTCGCCGCCGTCGGCCAGCATGCGCGACCGGCCATCGGGCGTCCGACCCGCAGCACCCGCGCCTACGTCCTGGACTCCTGGCTGCGTCCGGTGCCGGACGGCGTCGCGGGCGAGTTGTACCTGGCGGGCGACCAGCTGACCCGCGGCTACCTGGGGCGCGCGGCCGAGACCGCCGCGCGGTTCGTCGCCGAGCCGCGTGAGGGCGGCGGCCGCATGTACCGCACCGGAGACGTGGTGCGCCGCATGCCTGACGGCGGCTTGGAGTTCCTCGGGCGTCGTGACACTCAACTCAAGATCCGGGGCTTCCGCGTCGAACCGGGCGAGATCGCCGCGGCGCTCAACGCCCACGGCGGGGTGCGCGGCGCGCACGTGACCGCCCGCAACCACGTCAACGGCCCGCGGCTGACGGCGTACGTGGCGGGCGGGCCCCACCCGCCGGCGGCGGCCGAACTGCGTTCGATGCTGGCCGAGCGGCTGCCGCGCTACCTGGTGCCCCATCACATCGTGGTCCTCGACGAGTTGCCGCTTACCCCGCACGGCAAGATCGACGAAAACGCCTTGGCGGCAACCGGTATCGTGACCGACGCGGTAACCCCTGCCGAGACGCCGACCGAGGTGGCGCTGGCCGCGGCGGTCACCGACGTCCTGGAGAAGACGGACATCGACGTCACCGCCGCCTTCCCGGAACTGGGCCTGGACAGCATCGCGGCCATCTCGGTAGTGCAGGCCGCCCGACGACGTGGCATCGCGCTGCGGGCCAGGCTGATGATGGAGTGTGAGACCATCCGCGAGCTGGCCGCGGCGATCGACGGCGGCGCCCAACATTCCCCGCCGGACGAACACGGTGGCCCGATCCCGTTGCTGCCCAACGCCCGATGGCTCTACGAGTACGGCGAACCGCGGCGCCTCGCGCAGACCGAAGCCATCCGGCTGCCCGACACCGTCACGCGCGAACACCTGCGCGCCGCGCTGGCAAGCATCGTCGACGGCCACGAGGTGCTGCGCAGCACGCTGGACCGCGCCGCGATGACGTTGATCGAAGGTCCCCGCGGGGACGTCCTCACCGAGGTGAACGTCGAAGACCCGCGCGCGTCGGTCGGCGCGCACGCCGCCGCGGCCGTGGAGCGGCTCGACCCGGAGCGGGGGACCCTGCTGGCCGCGGTGTGGCTGCGGCCGCCGAGGGGCCCGGGCGTGCTGCTGCTGGCCGCCCATGTCCTGGCGATGGACCCGGCATCCTGGCGGGTGGTGCTCGGCGAATTGGATGCCGCGCTAAGCTCTTTGGCTGCCGGCCGCCCACCCGCGCCGGTGCGCGAGCACACCAGCTATCGGCGGTGGGCCGCGGCGCTCGCCGTGCGGGCCCACCGGCTCGACACCGTCGGCTTCTGGCGCGCACAACTCGAGGGCGACGATCCAGACATCGGCTCGCGACGGATCCGGCCGGGCCGCGACATGGCCCGCGACCTGGTCGTCCGCACCACGCTGCTGGACGCCGAGACCAGCGGCCGGCTGATGAAATCTCAAGCGCCACTGGCCGATCTGCTCGTCGCCGCCACCGCAGCCTCGGTGACGCGCTGGCGGCGGGCGCGAGGCCAGGCCACGCCGCCGCCCCTGCTGGCCCTGGAGACCCACGGCCGCGCCGACGCCGTGCTGGACGAGCCGGGCCCGGGTGTCATCGACACCGGCGACACCGTCGGGCTGCTCAGCTCGATCTACCCGCTGCGGGTGGATCCGGCGCGGCGCGTGGGGGAGCAGCTCGCCGAAATCCCCGGCGACGGCATCGACTACGGCCTGCTGCGCTACCTGCGAGCCGACACCGCCGAGCGGCTCGCCGGCTTCCCGGGGCCTCAGCTGCTGCTGAACTACCTCGGCCCCGCCCACACCGCCGGCGGCACCGGGCTGCACCTCGACCGCGACCTACTCGCCGACGTGGCACCGGTGCCGGAGCCCGACCTCGCGGTGCGCCACGAGCTCACCATCCTTGCGGTCGTGCTCACAATGGGCGAACGGCGGGTCCTGGCGGCGCAGTGGCGCACGCTGCCCGACATTCTTGACGACGCGGATGTGACCACCCTGCAACGATTTTGGACGGATGCCCTCCGGGAGCTGGTGACATGAGCACGCTCGCGATCCTGGGCGCCGGAGCCAAGGCGGTGGCCGTCGCGGCCAAGGCTTCGGTGCTGCGCGACATGGGTGTTGAGGTGCCCGACATCGTGGCCGTCGACCGCATCGGCGTCGGGGGCAACTGGCAGGCCAGCGGCGGCTGGACCGACGGCGCGCACCGGTTGGGCACCAGCCCGGAAAAGGACGTCGGGTTTCCCTACCGTTCGGCGCTGGTGCCGCGCCGCAACGCCGAGCTCGACGCGCGGATGACCCGCTACAGCTGGCAGTCCTACCTGATCGCCACCGCGTCGTTCGCCGAGTGGATCGACCGTGGCAGGCCGGCGCCCACTCATCGCCGGTGGAGCGAGTACCTGGGCTGGGTCGCCGATCAGGTCGGCCTGAACGTTGTGCACGGCGAGGTCGAACGGCTGACCGTCACCGGCGACCGCTGGGCTTTGCACACCCACGAAACCAGGGTGCACGCCGACGCATTGATGATCACCGGACCCGGGCAGGCCGAAAAGTCGTTGCTGCCGGGCAATCCGCGGATGCTGTCGATCGCCCAGTTCTGGGACCGCGCCGCGGGCGAGGACCGGATCGGCGCCGAGCGGGTGGCCGTGATAGGCGGTGGCGAGACGGCCGCGTCGATGCTCAACGAGCTGTTCCGGCACCGGGTTTCGACCATCACAGTCATTTCACCGCAGGTGACGCTGTTCACCCGCGGCGAGGGCTTCTTTGAAAATTCGCTGTTCTCCGACCCCACCGACTGGACGGCGCTGACGCTCGACGAACGCCGCGACGCGCTGGCCCGCACCGACCGCGGCGTGTTCTCGGCCACCGTGCAGGAGGCGCTGCTGTCCGACGACCGCATCCGCCACTTGCGCGGCCGCGTGGCCCACGCGGTTGGCCGGGACGGCCAGATCCGTTTGACCCTGTCCAGCAACCGCGGCAGCGAAAACCTGGAGACCGTGCACGGTTTCGACCTGGTCATCGACGGCTCCGGCGCCGATCCGCTGTGGTTCACGTCGTTGTTCAGCCAGGACGCCCTCGACCTGCTCGAGCTCGGACTGGGCGGGCCGCTGACCGCCGACGCCGTGCAGGAGTCGATCGGCTACGACCTGGCCGTCACCGACGTCGCCCCAAAGCTGTTCCTGCCCAATCTGTCCGGACTCACCCAGGGCCCCGGTTTCCCCAACCTGAGCTGCCTCGGCCTGCTGTCGGACCGGGTGCTGGGCGCCACGGGGCTCTCAGCGGGCTCCGGCAAGAACCGAACGATGAGGAGAAGCGATGAGCACCAACCCCTTCGATGACGACGCCGGCGCGTTCTACGTGCTGGTCAATGCCGAGGAGCAGCACAGCCTGTGGCCTGCGTTCGCCGAGGTCCCGGCCGGTTGGTGCGTCGTGTACGGCCAGGCGAGCCGGTCGGCATGCCTGGACTACGTCGACGAGCACTGGGCCGACATGCGGCCGAAGAGCCTGCGCGACGCCATGGCGGCCGACTGAACAGCTAGTGTGCCCGTACCGTGACCCGCCCGAGACCGAGAACTGCAGTCACCGCGGGCAGAATCGCAACTCTGAGTTGACCCAGGGGGAGGACCTGACCATGGAAATGAACCGCTTGAAATCCTTGACCACCGGCGCGATAGCCCTGAGCGCGGCGGCCTTCGGCGCGCTGCCTGTGACTCCCGCCGCGGCCGCGCCGCTACCGCAGGATCCGCCGCCCGCGCCCGGCCTGCCGACCCCTGAGCAGCTGTCGAACCTGTGCAATCAGGCCACCGACCCCGGCGTGTCGTACACGACCAAAACCAACCTGGTGCAAAACGGGATCGCCCCGGACGAGGGCCACGTGGCCGACCACGACCTGCGAAAGGCGTACCGCAACGGAAACTTCCCCGAGACGTTCGCCGTGACGAACATTGCGCCGGCCGGACCCAATATGGCCCAGGCCGACGTCGCCATCTCGGGCCCGAAGTTCGCCGGGCCGGTCGAAAAGCACCTCGCGTTCGTCAACCAGGGTGGCAACTGGATGCTGCAGCACGACGCCGCGATCGCCCTGATACAGGCGGCGTCGGCGACGAACTAGCGACGCCGCGAACCTGTGCGCCCACAAAGGGGGCGCACAGGGTGCCCACACAACGTGGCCGTAACGTCACCGTGCCGTGGCGCGAAACAACAATCGCAAGCGGCACGCCGACACGATCCGTGCCCGTTGAAGGGGGAACCATGAAAACCGTCAAAATCCTTGCCGCCGGGGCTGCGGCCCTGGCCGTCGCCGGGGGAGCGGCCGCAGGTATCACGTCGCTGGCGGCGCCGGGCCCGCAAGCCTCGGTGCGCCTGATCGCGGTCGGCGCGCCGTTGCCGCAGGACCCGGCGCCGGCCGCGAGCATGCCGAGCGCCGATCAGTTGACCGGCCTGCTGAACAGCCTGGCCGACCCCAGCGTTTCCTTCGCCAGCAAGAGCAACCTGGTCGAAGGCGGAATCAGCGGGATGGAGGCGCACGTCGCCGACAAGAAGCTGCAGAAGGCGGCCAAGAACGGCGACCTGCCGCTGTCGTTCGGGGTGACCAACATCCAGCCGGCCGCGCCCGGGTCCGCCACCGCCGACGTCGCGGTCTCGGGTCCCAAGCTCACGTCGCCGGTCACCCAGAACGTCACGTTCGTCAACCAGGGCGGCTGGGTGCTGTCGCGCGCCTCGGCGATGACGTTGCTGCAGGCCGCCGGTCAGTGAGCGGGCCGCGGCCCGCGCAGGTCTAATCTTGCGATCCGTTCCGGGTCGGCCAGCACGTCGATCGCCGCGACCCGCCCGTCGCGCACCAGAAACGCCATGACGGCCGTCGGCCGGCCGTCGACGTACACGACCGCCCCGGCGGCGCCGTTGACGGTGGCCGCGCGCACCTCGCGTTCGGGCGCCGCGTAGCCGCGGGCGAGCTTGGCCACCGCGGCCGCGCCCTCGGCACGGAACCCGGGGGTGCCCCGGCCGAAGTCGCCGCGCAGCGCGAGGCCGTCGACGCCTTCTTCGCGGCGGGGCGTGCCGGCGACTTCGACCGGCTGCTGTCCGTGCTGCATCCCGACGTGGTGCTGCGCGGCGAG